>NZ_CP130630.1:0-337083 GCF_030551255.1 Streptomyces sp. NL15-2K | reverse complement strand
CCTGCTGCTGCCGAACGCCGAGTCGCAGGACTACGCCGAGCAGATCGACGACATCCTCGCCCTGCTGGCGGGCACCTACCGCTCCCAGGAGGGCATCGAGGCACACGTCGTCCCGGGCGAGGGCGCCGACGTGCAGGTGTGGATCCTGGGCAGCAGCGGCGGCCAGAGCGCCGAGGTGGCGGGCGCCCGGGGACTGCGCTTCGCCGCGAACTACCAGGTCAGCCCGGCCACGGTCCTGGAAGCGGTGGAGGGCTACCGGGCCTTCTTCCAGCCCTCCGAGTTCCTCGACAAGCCGCACGTCAGCGTGTCGGCGGACGTCGTCGTCGCCGAGGACGACGCCACCGCCCGCGAACTGGCCACCGGCTACGGCCTGTGGGTCCGCAGCATCCGCACCGCCGAGGGCGCCATCGAGTTCCCGGCGCCCGAGGAGGCACGCGCCCACACGTGGACCGACGAGGACCAGGCCCTCGTACAGGACCGCATTGACACCCAGTTCGTCGGCTCCCCGGCCCGCGTGGCCGACCAGCTGGAACAACTCCAGGAAGCAACCGGTACCGACGAGTTGCTCATCACGACGATCACCCACGACCACGCGGACCGGATCCGCTCTTACGAACTGCTCGCCGAGGAATGGCGCCGACGGGGTCACTCCCTCCAGTCGAGCTGATGTGGCGAGCGGAGGTCCCGGTGGCGGATGCCGTCTGATGGACGGCTGGCGCAGCCCGTTGCTCGGCATCAGGCCCGAGGAGGCGATGGCACTGCTGGATGTTTCGGCGGGCGGCCCCTTGGAACGGATGGCGCTGGGCTACGCGCTGGCCCAGGCCCGGCTGAAGCTGCTGGCGTCGCTGCCCGTGACCAGCCGGGACCGCACGAATGCCGCGGCACTTCCACATCGACACGCAGGCGGCATCCGAGTTCGGGCTCCAGCGCCTCGCAGCGGTACAGCGCACACGGACCGTGGACCCCTTGGGGCTCATCGCCGAGGCGGGTGTGTGGTACGTCGTCGTCCGGGCCCACCAGGGGATCCGCGCCCACCGGGCGTCACGGATCACGGAGGCGGAGCTCCTCCCCGAACGCTTCATCCGCCCCGTCGACTTCGACCTGGCGGACCACTGGGCCCGCTGGACCACGGAGTTCGAGGCGAGCCTGGACCAACTGCCCGTCACGGTACGCCTCACGACCGCCGGCCTGGCCGCCCTGCCCGAGGTCCTCGGTGACACCACCTCCGGGGCGCGGGCGACCCGGGACCCGGAGGACGGTCGGCACCGCCTGCTCCTCCACTTCGACTCCCCGCTCGCGGCCCGACGCCGAGGTGATCGAACCACCTGGATCTACTGGATCTACGCGACGAGTTGGCCGAGGCAGCGCGCCGCACGGCGGCCCGGTACCGGTCAGCCCTGTTCGAGGCCACGGAGGAGCACGGCCAGTGACTGGTGCGGGCTCTGCCCCGCGGTGTCGACGACGAGGTGCTCGCGGTCCCACGGCGCGTACTCCCGGTCGACGACCTGCTGCCAATCCGGCAGCGGCAGATCCGGAATGTCGACCGACCGCGAGGCCAGACGGCGCCGGTGCTCGGCCGGATCCGAGCACAGCACCTCCACTTCGACACAAGGCGCACTCGCCCCGACGGCCGTCGCTCGCCAGGCGTCGCGCGTCACGCTCAGCGGATTGACCGACTCCGCGATCACGGTCAGTCCCTGCCGCAGGTGTTCCTCGGCCAGGGCGTATCCGACGACGTAGCCCACCGGGCCCACCGGGTGCCGAGCCAGCCCGGAACGGACGATCGCCTGCTCGATGGTGTCGAGCCGCAGGTGGACCGCACCGACCCGAGCCGCCAGAAGACGGGCGAGTGTGGTCTTTCCAGTGCCGGGCAAGCCGCCCAAGACAATGAGCACGGGTTCATCCTTTCGTGAGCCGCCGCATGAGGCGCTTGGCGCCCTGCCGGCGATTGCGACGTTCCTGCGGCCCGCCCGTGCCCTCGCCGAGCACATCGTCCCGGCCGTCACCGCCGCCGCCGAGGCGGCGGGCCGACCTGCTCCGCGGGTCGTGGCTCTCGTACCCGGCGTGGTCACCGCTGACGCGGAGGCCGTGCGGAAGGCCGCGACCGAGGTGCTCGCGTTCTATGAGCGGATTCCTTCCTGCCAGCGGGTCATGAGCCTCTCCGGCGGCACGCGGGCCGCCGACCTGGCCGCGCTAACCGGCATCCGCCCTGAGTACCCTGCCGCCGTCGCTGCTTCTGCGTGCCGCGCGGCGCAGGGTGGCCTCCGCCGGGTCGAGCACCGGGACGGCTGCCAGCAGGGCCTTGGTGTAGGGGTCCTGGGGGGCGTCATAGACCGTGTCCGCCGGGCCCTCCTCGACGACGGTGCCCTGGCGCATGACCATCACCCGGTCGCTGGCCTGGCGCACCACCGCGAGGTCGTGGGCGATCAGCACCAGGGCGAGCCCGAGGTCTCGTTGGAGCTGTGCCAGGAGGTCCAGGACCTGTGCCTGGGTGGTGACGTCGAGTGCGGAGACCGGCTCGTCGCAGACGATGAGGCTGGGTCCGGGCGCGAGAGCCCGCGCGATGCCGACGCGTTGGCGCTGGCCGCCGCTGAACTCGTGCGGGTAGCGGTGGTACCACCGCGGGTCGAGCCCGACGCGCTCCAGGAGTTCCCGCGCGCGCCGTGTGATCTCGGCGTCTGTGAGGGTTCCGGCGGCGCGCAACGGGTCGGCGATGGACTCGCCGATGCTGCGGCGCGGGTTGAGCGAGGAGACCGGGTCCTGGAACACCATTTGCAGGTCGCTGCGGATACCGGTCAGCTCGCGCCCCCGGTAGCGGACGGAGCCGGCGCTTGGCTCCAGCAGACGGACCAGCATCCGGCCCAGCGTGGTCTTGCCACTGCCCGACTCGCCGACGATGCCGAGGGTCTCGCCCTGCGCCACCGTCAGCGACACACCGTCCACGGCGACCGTCGGGTCCTTCCTGCGCCCGAACTCCCCGCGCACCTCCACCGCTTCCAGCAGGACGTCTCCGCCGGACGCGGACGCGGATGCGGATGCGGACGCGGATGTGGATGGGGAAGCGGCTGCGGGGACGACCGGGGTACGGCGGGTCTCCACCCGGGGCACGGCGGCCAGCAGTTCGCGGGTGTACGGCTGTTGCGGGGCACTGAGGACCGTGCCGACCGAGCCGCGCTCGACGGCGCGCCCGTTCTTCATGACCAGCATGTCCTCCACGCTGCCCGCCACCACACCCAGGTCGTGGGAGACCAGGACCAGGCCCATGCCGGTCTCCTCGCGCAGATCGTGCAGCAGGTCGAGGATCTGGGCCTGGACCGTCACGTCCAGCGCGGTGGTCGGCTCGTCGGCCACCAGCACCCGCGGTTCGCAGGCGAGCGCCATCGCGATCAGCGCACGCTGTCGCATGCCGCCGCTGAACTCGTGCGGCCGGGACCGGGAGCGGCGTGCCGCATCGGGGATGCCGACCCTGTCCAGCACGGTCACCGCTCGTTCCCGCGCGGCTCGCCGGGAGACGTGCGGGGCGTGTGTCCGGTGGACCTCGGCGATCTGGTCGCCGATGGCCATGTAGGGGTCGAGGGAGGACAGCGGGTCCTGGAAGACCATGGCGGCGGTTCCGCCGCGCAGGCGTCTCAACTCCCGTACGGATGCGGTTCTCACGTCGGTCCCGCCGACCCGTACGGTGCCGGTCAGGCGTGCTCCGGTGCCGCGATGGAGGCCCAGCAGCGCCGCGGCGACCGTGCTCTTTCCGGAACCGGACTCGCCCACGATGCCGAGGGCCTGCCCGGCGGTGAGCCGGAAGGAGAGGTCGTCGACCGCCCGTACGGTCTCCTCGCCTGCGGGGAAGTCGACGGTCAGTCCTTGGACGTCGATCAGCGGTTCGGTCGGCGGTTCCGCCATTTTGGCCGCCTCAACTGTCTCAGCGGTTTCAGCCGTCTGCGCCGCCTGGGCCGTCTCGGCCGCCGAACTCGCCTGCTGCTCCGGTGTCATGACAGGACCACCCTTCGGTCGGCCAGGGCGTAGAGGACGTCCGCGACGGCGTTGGCGAGGACCACGGTTGCCCCGATGACGAGGACCACACCGACGACCACGGGCAGGTCGACGGAGCGGACGCTCACGATGAGGAGCCGGCCCAGACCCGGGAGGCCGAAGAGCTGCTCGGTGAGCATCGCTCCGCCCATCATCGTTCCCAGGTCCAGGGCGCTCAGGGCGATCACGGGAGGCAGCGCCCCGCGCAGCGCGTGCCGCGCGACGACGGCACGTTCACTCACCCCGTACGCGCGGAAGGTGCGGATGTGGTCCTCGGCGAGGACCTCGAGGGTGGACGAGCGGGTGAGCCGGGCGTACTTCGCGCTCTCGAACAGGCCCAGCGTCAGCCAGGGCAGCAGCATGTTCCAGGCCCACTGCTCGGGGTCCTGGGACAGCGGCACGTACGACGGGAACGGCAGCCACTGCAGATAGGCGCACACGGCCATGAGCAGCAGCAGACCCAGGATGAACACCGGGGTGCCGGTCCCGGCCAGCGTCAGGACGGTCAGGACGCGCTCGGTCGCCCCGCCTCGCCGCAGCGCCGACAGCAGCCCCGTACCGACACCCAGCGTCAGCCACACCACCATCGCACCGAAGGCGAGCGAGGCGGTGGCCGGGAGCCCTTCCACGATCAGCGAGGTGACCTGCTGGTCGTTCTGGTGGGACAGCCCCAGGCAGGGCGCGGCACAGTGCTCCAGTGAGGTGCCCGCCGAGTAGTCGCGGCCCGCGAACACGCCCTGCAGGAAGTGCAGATACTGGGCGTACGCCGGCTCGTCGAGCGCCAGCCGCTCGCGCACCTGCGCCACCTGGGCCGGACTGCAACGCTCTCCGCACGCGAGCTGGGCCGGGTTGCCGGGGACGAGATAGAAGAGCGCGTACAGGACGGCGGACAGCACCAGCAGGACCAGTACGGCACCCAGCAGGCGTTTCGCCGCGAAGCGCACGCCCAGGAACGGGAAACGGTCAGTCACGGGTCTTCTCCTTGCGGGTGCCCACCCGCAGGCGGCTCGCCTCCCTCGGGTCGAGTGCGGTGCGTACCGCGTCGCCCAGCACGGTGAAGGCGAGGACGGTGACGAACAGCAGCCCGGACGGCAGCAGGACGTACATCGGGTCGGCACGGAACCAGGTGGTCGCCGTCGACAGCATCTGACCCCACGAGGGCGTGGGCGGCTTCACGCCGATGCCGAGGAACGACAGCGACGCCTCCAGCACGATGTTGGACGGAAGGAGGAGGGCCGCGTAGGTGATGATGGGCGCCGCGAGCGATGGCAGCAGCTCCCGCCGGACCACACGCAACGGGCCCGAGCCGCCCAGCCGGGCCGCGGCGACGAAGTCGAGGCGGCGCAGCGTCAGGGTCTGGGCCCGTACGACCCGGGAGGTGCCGCCCCAGTTGAGGGCGCCCATGACCACGATGAGCAGCAGCGGGCGCGGGAAGTCGTCGGGTACCACGGTGGTCAGCGCGATGGCGAGGACCAGCATCGGCAGCGCCACCATCACATCGGTGACCCGGCTGAGGACCTGGTCCGCCCACCTGCTGCCGAGTGCCGCGGCCAGTCCCACGCTCACGCCGATCACCACCTGCAGCACCGTCGCCCCCGCCGCCACGAGCAGCGACACCCGGGCGCCGTACACCAGCCGGGCGAACAGATCGCGGCCGGTGCCCGGCTCGACCCCCAGCCAGTGCTCGCCGCTGACACCGCCGAAGGAACCCGTCGGTGCGCCGCCGCTCGCGGAGTCGACCAGTTCGTCGTGGTAGGTGTACGGGTCCTGCCCGCTGAGCGCTGTGAGCAGCGGCGCGGCGAGTGCGGCGAGGATCAGCGCGGCGAGCACCGCGCCCGCGACGACGGCCGAGGGCCGGGTGCGCAGCCTCCGCCACACACCGCGGGCTCCGGCCGCCGGCCCCGGGGCGGCCGGTCCGCCCGTCCCGGGGGCCAACACGTCCTGCACGGTCATTACTTGACCGCCACCTGTGAGATGTCGAGGACGCCGGTCCAGTCGCCGATGACGACGTTCTTGATGTCCTTGCCGACCAGCCGCTGGTAGACCGGGTGGTAGAGCGGCACCGTGAGGGCCAGCTCACCGATCTTCTCGTCCAGGGCGCCCCAGCGCTTGGCCGCTGCGTTCAGGTCGGTGAGCTCGTGGATCGCGTCGAACTCCTTGTTGATCGCGGGGTCGTTGAGCTGCGCGTGGTTGAAGTTGGAGCCGTCCTTGACGATCTGCCGGCCGTCGAAGATCGGGGCGAGGAACGGGTAGCCGGCGGGCCAGTCGGCGCCCCAGCGGCTGATGAAGAACCCAGGGGCGTCGGGGTACCGGCGCTTCTCGTTGTAGGCGTTGAGCTCCAGGCCCTTCAGCCTCACCGTGATGCCGGCCTTCGCCAGGGACTGCTGCACGGCCGAGGCGACCTTGGGTCCCATCTCGCCCTCGTCGGTGGCATGGTCGAGGGTCACGGTCAGCCCGCTCTTGTAACCGGCCTTCGCCAGCAGCTCCTTGGCCTTCGTCGGGTTGCCGTTCTTGCCCGCCGGGAAGTGGTCGTACGGCGTGTAGCCGAAGGCCTTCTGGTTCGGCAGGAAGGTGGTGGCGGGCTCGGCGAGCGAGGAGCCGCCCACGGCGTTGATGACGCTGCTGCGCCCGATGGCGTACGAGATCGCCTGCCGCACCTCGGGCTTGTCGAACGGCTTCACCTTCGGATTGAACGCAAGATAGTTGGTGTAGCCGAAGTGTCCGACGCCGACCCGGGACTTCAGGGCCTTGTCCTGGCCGATCTGAGCGAGCTCGGCGGGGCCGAGGTTCGTGTCCGTCGTGACCGCGCTCGCGTCGTCCCCCGAACTGGTCGACAGCCGCTGGTTGATGACAGCCGGGTCGAGTCCGGAGCGCACGTCGATGGTGTCCGGGTAGGCCTTGCGCTGGTCGTCGACCTTCCCGGACCAGTGCGGGTTGCGCTCCAGCTGGAGCCGTTCGCCGTCGTTGGTGTTCTCGACGACCTTGTACGGGCCGGAGGAGACCGGGTGTTCCTCGTACGTGGTGCCGGTGTCCTTGTCCTTGGGCACGGGCGCGAACTGGGTCTGCGTCGCCACGTAGGGGAAGTCACCGACGGGCTTCCTCAGCTTGAAGACGATGGTCCGGTCGTCCGGCGTCTCGATGGAGTCGAGCGTCTTCTTGCCCGAGCCGGACTTGTACGGGCCCTGGTAGGTGTCGCCGCCTATCAGCCAGTCGCGCAAGTACGGGGGCCCGCCGGAGAGTTCGGCGGCGAAGGACCGTTCCACGCCGTACTTGATGTCGGCGGACGTGATGGTGGAGCCGTCCTCGAACTTCAGCCCCGTCTTCAGCCTGTACGTCCATACCGTGGCGTTCTTGCTGGGGGTGCCGAGGTCCGTGGCGAGGTCGGGGACCACCTTGGTGCCCGCGGCACCGGCCGCCCGGTTGCGGGTCGTCAGCGTACGGAAGACCAGCGAGGGGACATTGCCGCCACCGGAGGTGTACAGGCGGGCCGGATCGAAGTCCGACTGCGCCTCGGAGTTGAGCACGGTGAGTTTGCCGCCCTTGGCGGGCTTTCCGTCGCCCTCTCCGGAACTCGCGCTGTTGTCCTTCGGCCCGGAGCAGGCCGCGACTCCAAGAAGGGCCAGGCCGATGGCGGTCACGGTGGCCCGCTGGGATATCAGTCTGCGTTCACGCATGGGGGGATGGGTGCCTTTCGGGGCGGGAGTGCCGTCGGAAGGCATCGGGATCAGCTGAAAGAGGGTGCTGAGCTGTGCGGGACCGCACCGACGACACGAGAAGTGTGGTTGTGCCGGATTGGGCTCGGCTTTGTGACAACGCGGAGGCGAGCAGCGCCTCTTCGAGCCCTGGGTTCAGCGACAGTCGACGTCGGAAACCGCGTGCGCGTGCACACCGATGAGCACCAGGCGGAAGCCGGCGCGCTCGGAGGGGCGGTGAATCGACATGAGAGAAGCTTGATCGATCACGCCGTGCGGGACAAGACTGTATCGATATGCGAGACAAATCTTCTCGCATATTGGCGACTGCGTCTCGCCCGGCCGCCGGCGAGCCGGGCGCGATGTGGTGGCGCACATCGCGGACGGCATCGACGTGTTCGAGCTGGAGCTCGACATCACCGTACTACCCACCTCGCGGGAGGCCGGGGACACCCGCGCGGAGGTACGCCGGGTGGCCCGGCTCGCGGAAGCCGGTGTCTTCCCGTTCGACGGAACCTGGTGCGACTTCACCCCACAGTCCCCCCGGGCGCTTCACAGACCTGCCGCCCCGGCCCCAAAGGACGGCGGGCGCCGGCCTGCTGTTGTGCCGACGAGTGCTCCGCCCACTGCCGACGCGGCTTCGTCGGCAGCGCCTTTCGCCTGGCTGGAGCGCGAGGCGCGCCCGCAGCCATTCCAGGTCCTGACCATCGTCGGCCACGGCCCGCACCCGCTGACCGGGGAGTTCCGCTCCGCCGCCGGCCGGCTCTCCGAGGTCCTGTCCTCCAGCCCTACGGTCCAACTCGGCGCCCTGTCCGCCCGACCACCCGCGTCCGGCTCCCCCCCCACACTCAGGCAGGATCCGCCCGCCCACGTCCTCAAGAGGCTTGGTACGCACGGGCGTTGCGCACGAACAGCTCGTGCAGATCGCGGACGGCCCGCGGCACGGAACCGGAAGGGCGGCGCTGCAGGGCCAGCAGCACCTCGGTTCCGTCTCCCGCGAGCGGCCGTACGGTGATCGCGCCCCGCCGCTCCAGCGGGTCTCCGATGACGCTGAAGTCGGGCAGCACCGTGGCACCCAGCCCTTCGGCGACCATCAGCTTGCCCATCTCCGCGCCGTCGGTGGAGTAGGAGAAGGACGGTGTCCGGCCGCGGAGCAGGCGGTGCACGAAGCGGTGCATGACATAGCCGGACCGCATCACGACCAGTGGCTCGGTCAGGAGACTGTCCACGTCCACCGCGTCCAGGCCCGCCAGCGGACTGTCCGGGCGCACGCACACCACGGGCCGCCCGCGCAGGAGCTCGGTGGTCTCGAAGCCGGGCGGCATGTCGTCGCCTCCGAGGTAGTTCACCAGACCCAGGTCGAAGGCACCCTCCAGCAGCCCGCGGTGGATCTCCGCCTGCTGCGCGCCGACCACCTCGACCTGGGTGACCGGGTGCAAGGCCCGGAACTCGCGCACGGTCGGGATGAGCAGCGGCACGGTGGCCGTGTTGACCGTACCGAGCCGGACCATGCGGCTGGTGCGGTACTGGTCGCCGGCCGCGCAGCGCAGCCGGTCGACCGCGTCCAGCACACTCATGATGTGCGGCAGCAGCTCCCGGCCCTCATCGCTGATCTTCGCCCCGGACCGCTTGCGCTCCAACAGGTCCACGCCCAGTTCGCGCTCCAGGTTGCGTACGGTCTCGCTGAGCGCCGGCTGGGACAGGTGCAGTTCCTCGGCGGCCCGCCGCAGCGAGCCGAAGCGTGTGACGGTGGCGATGTATTCGAGCTGTTCGATACGCACACCAGGAGGCTGCCGCCCGCCGCGCGCCGGGTTCAAGGGAATCCCTGTCACAACCTCGTGAATACCGACTCTCACCATGTGGAATCACCTCCGGGTCTTCTTGACCGGCCGGACGCGCGCTTGGTTGGATCGATGACATGAAGCGACAGGACCTCACGCGGCGACGCCACGTCGACCTTGCGCGTGTCTCCAGCTCCTGCTGTCGCTGTCGGGCCTGAGCGCACCCGAGGGAAACCCTCGCACTCGCGCCGCTCTCATCTCCCTTCCTGAATTCCGCGCCCGGCCGTATCCCGTGGTGATGTGCGGCTTTCCCGGTCGGGCCGCAATGTCGTTCCGGCATGCCTGAACAGCGCATTCAGTGGGCGCGTTTCCCCGTCACCGCACGCATTTTCACGCGCACCTTTCCCAGGAGCCCTCCATGCCTGTACCCCCCGGATCCGACCCCGCCCGCTTCGCCTACTGGGTGCCGAACGTCAGCGGCGGCCTCGTCACCAGCACCATCGAGCAGCGCACCGACTGGGGCTACGACTACAACCGCGAACTGGCCGTGCTCGCCGAGAACAACGGCTTCGACTACGCCCTCAGCCAGGTGCGCTACATGGCCGGCTACGGCGCCGAATACCAGCACGAGTCGACCAGCTTCAGCCTCGCCCTGCTGCTCGCCACCCAGCGGCTGAAGGTCATCGCCGCCGTCCATCCCGGCCTCTGGCACCCGGGTGTGCTCGCCAAGCTCGGCACCACCGCCGACCACCTGTCGCACGGCCGCTTCGCGGTGAACGTCGTCAGCGGCTGGTTCAAGGGCGAGTTCACCGCCCTCGGCGAACCGTGGCTGGAGCACGATGAACGTTACCGGCGCTCGGAGGAGTTCATCCGCGCCCTGCGCGCCATCTGGACCGAGGACCACGTGGAGCTGGCCGGCGACTTCTACCGCATCCGTGACTTCTCCCTGAAGCCGAAGCCCGTCGACGTCCCCGGACGGCCTCACCCCGAGATCTTCCAGGGCGGCAACTCCACCGCGGCCCGCGCCATGGCCGGCCGCGTCTCCGACTGGTACTTCAGCAACGGCAAGGACTTCGACGGCGTCACCGAACAGATCAACGACGTGCGCCTCTCCGCCGCCCAAGTGGGCCGTACGCCGCCGAAGTTCGGCCTCAACGGCTTCCTCATCGCACGGGACACCGAGGCCGAGGCCCGCGAGAGGCTCCGCGAGATCGTCGCCAAGGCCGACACACAGGCCGTCCACGGTTTCCGTGACGCCGTCCAGCAGGCCGGTCCGTCCACAGGGGACGGCAAGGGCATGTGGCAGGACTCCGCCTTCGAGGACCTCGTCCAGTACAACGACGGCTTCCGTACAGGGCTGATCGGCACGCCCGAGCAGATCGCCATGGGGGTCCCTCCGGCCGAAGGCTGGGGGAGGATCGTCGCCTACAAGCGGCTCGGCGTCGACCTCTTCCTCCTCGGCTTCCTGCACTACCTGGAGGAGGTCGAGTACTTCGGCAGGCGGGTGCTGCCCCTCGTGCGCGAACTGGAGGCCCAGGAACCCGAGCCCGTCACCGTCCACGCCTGACCGCCGCCGTACTCCTGAAAGGTCCCCGCATGGCCACCGTCCTGTCCGTCTCCGGAAGCCCCTCCGCCACCTCCCGCACCGCACGGCTCCTGCGCCACCTGGACGACCGGCTCACCGCGCAGGGGCACGAGGTGATCCCCCTGGACGTCCGTACCCTCCCCGCCGAAGCCCTGCTCGGCGCCGACTTCCGGCACCCGGAGATCACCCGGGCCACCGCCCTGTTCGAGCAGGCGGACGGGGTCGTGATCGGCACTCCCGTCTACAAGGCCGCGTACTCCGGCCTGCTGAAGTCGCTGCTCGACCTGCTCCCGCAGTACGCCCTGGCGGGCAAGACCGTCCTGCCGCTGGCCACCGGCGGCACCACCGCCCACGTCCTGGCCATCGACTACGCCCTGCGCCCCGTGCTGAGCTCTATGGGCGCCGCGCACATCGTCCAGGGCTGGTTCACGCTCGACCAGGACATCACCGCCGGCGACGACGGCAAGCTGACCGTCGCACCGGGCGCGGCCGAGGCACTGGCCCAGGTCACCGACCAGTTCTCGGCCGCTCTCGGCGGGCGTACGACACTGCTGGCGGCCACCGGATGAGCGCCACGACCGTGATCACCGGCGACGCCGAGGCCCTCGCCGTCGCCGCGGAACTCGCCGCGGAGTTCCGCGAGGGCGCCGCCGAGCGGGATGCGCGGCGCCGGCTCCCGCACGCGGAGCTGGAACGGCTGTCGGCCTCCGGGCTGCTCGCCGTGACGGTGCCCGCGGAGTTCGGCGGCGCGGACATCCGTGCGGAGACGCTCGCCGAGATCTTCCGGCTGCTGGGCGCCGCGGACGCCAGCCTCGCCCAGATCCCGCAGAGCCACTTCGTGTACATCAACGTGCTGCGGCGACAGGGGGCCGACGAGCAGAAGAAGTTCTTCTTCGGGGAGGTGCTGGAGGGGAAGCGGTTCGGCAACGCCCAGTCCGAGGCGGGCACCCTGCACATCCAGGACATCCGCACCCGGCTCGCGCGCCGCCCCGACGGGTTGTACGTCCTCGACGGCGTCAAGCACTACTCCACTGGAGCGCTGCTCGCCGACTGGATCCCCGTCCTCGCCCGCGCCGACGACGACAACCTGCACGTGGCGTACGTGGCGCGCGACGCGCCCGGCCTGACGGTCGTCGACGACTGGGACGGGATGGGGCAGCGCACCACCGCCAGCGGAACCGTGCGCCTGGAGTCGGTGCCGGTCCCCGCCGACCGTGTAGTGCCGCACCACCTCACCTTCCAGGGACCGCAGCTCCACGGGGCCGTCGCCCAGTTGCTGCACACCGCGATCGACGCCGGAATCGCCTCCGGAGCACTGGCCGAGGCGGTGGAGTTCGTCCGTACGAAGAGCCGTCCCTGGTTCGAGAGCGTCGACGAGGGGCACGCGACCGCCGCCGACGACCCGCTGCTGATCCAGCGGTTCGGCGAACTGGCGATCCGGGTTCGAGCGGCCGACGCGCTGCTCGCCGCGGCGGCGCGGGCCGTGGACACCGCCCGTGCCGGGCTGACCGACGCCACGGCCGCGGAGGCCTCGATCGCGGTGGCCACGGCCAAGGTGACGGCGGCGGAGGCCGCCGTCGAGGCCGGCAGCGCTCTCTTCGAGGTCTCCGGCACCCGCTCGGCGCTCGATTCCCTGGGCCTGCACCGCCACTGGCGGGACGCCCGCACCCACACCCTGCACGACCCTGCCCGCTGGAAGGTCCAGCACGTCGGCCGGTACGTCCTCAACGGCACCAAGCCGCCGCGGCACGGCCTGCTCTGACACACCTTCCGCTCTCACGCTCCTTCCTGATCGATCCCTGATCGGAGACCTCACGTGTCCCTCACCTTCCACTGGTTCCTGCCCACCAACGGCGACAGCCGTCACGTCGTCGGCGGCGGCCACGGCACCCCCGCCACGGAGTCCGGGCGCGACCGGCCGCCGACGGTCGCCTACCTGAGCCAGATCGCCCGCGCGGCCGAGGACCTCGGCTTCGTCGGCGCGCTCACCCCCACCGGCGCCTGGTGCGAGGACGCGTGGCTGACCACCGCCATGGTCAGCCAGCAGACGGAGCGGCTGAAGTTCCTGGTCGCCTTCCGTCCCGGTTTCGTCTCGCCGACGCTGGCCGCGCAGATGGCGTCCACCTTCCAACGGCAGACCGGCGGACGGCTCCTGCTCAACGTCGTCACCGGCGGCGAGAGCCACGAGCAGCGCGCCTACGGCGACTTCCTGGACAAGGACGCGCGCTATCGCCGTACCGGCGAATTCCTTCAGATCGTCCGGGGGCTGTGGGAAGGCAAGACCGTCGGTCTGGACGGCGAGCACCTCCGGGTCGAGGAAGCGACGCTGGCCCGGCTGCCCGACCCGGTGCCGGAGGTGTACTTCGGCGGCTCGTCGCCCGCCGCCGGGGAGGTGGCTGCCCAGTACGTGGACGTGTACCTCACGTGGGGCGAGCCGCCCGCGCAGGTCGCGGAGAAGATCGCCTGGATCAGGCGGCTGGCGGCCGAGAAGGGCCGTACCCTCCGCTTCGGCATCCGGTTGCACGTCATCACGCGGGACACCTCCGAGCAGGCCTGGGCGGAAGCGAACCGCCTCGTCGAGGGCTTCGACCCGGAGACGGTGAGGTCGGTGCAGGCCGGGCTCGCCCGCAGCGAGTCCGAGGGCCAGCAGCGCATGCTCTCCCTGCACGGCGGCGGAAACCGGGACGGTCTCGAGATCCATCCCAACCTCTGGGCGGGGATCGGCCTGGTGCGCGGCGGTGCGGGCACTGCCCTGGTCGGCAGCCATGACGAGGTCGCCGAGCGGATCAAGGAGTACCACGCCCTGGGCATCGAGGAGTTCATCCTCTCCGGCTACCCGCACCTCGAGGAGGCGTACTGGTTCGGCGAGGGCGTCCTGCCGAGGCTCCAGGCACAGGGCTTGTGGCAGCACCCCTTCGGCCGGCAGACCGCCCCCTCCGCCCAGGTCCCCTTCGCCGGTGCCGGGAGCCCGCGATGACGCATGTGATCGCCGACGACGCCGAAGCGGTCGCCGTCGCCGCGGAACTGGCCGCCAAGTTCGTCCGCGAGGCCGCCCTGCGCGACGCCGAACGCATCCTGCCCCGCGCCGAACTGGACGAGGTGTCCGACTCCGGACTCCTTGGCATCACCGTGCCCCGCTCCCACGGCGGCGCCCAGGTCAGCACCCGCACCCTCGGCGAGGTCGTGCGGCTGCTGTCGGCGGCCGACGCCAGCATCGGCCAGATCCCGCAGAACCACTTCTTCTTCGTGGAGGTGCTGAAGGAGAACGGTACGACGGAGCAGCACGACTTCTACTACGCCGAGCTGCTGGCGGGGCGCAGATTCGGCAACGCCCTGGCCGAGAAGGGCACCAAGCACGCGCTGGAGTTCGCCACCCGCATTCAGCCCCGGCCCGACGGCTCGTACACCCTGACCGGCACCAAGAACTACGCCACCGGCGCCCTGTTCGCCCACTGGATCCCGGTCTTCGCGCTCGCCCCGGACGACCGCCTCACCGCCGCCTTCGTGCCGTACGACGCCCCCGACGTCACCGTCGTCGACGACTGGGACGGCATCGGGCAGCGCGGCACCGCCAGCGGCACCGTACGGTTCACGGACGTGCACGTGCCCGCCGACCGGGTCGTGCCCCATCACCTCACCTTCGAGCGGCCCGAAGTCTTCGGTGCCTTCGGGCAGTTCATCCACGCGGCCGTCGACACCGGCATCGCCCGCGCCGCGCTGGAGGAGGGCGGCGAGCTGATCCGGACCATCGCCCGGCCGTGGGGGGAGTCGGGTGCCGACCGCGCCGGCGAGGAGCCGCTGGTGATCCAGAAGTTCGGCGAGCTGGCCCTGCTCGTGCGCGCCGCCGAGGCACTGCTCGACCGGGCCGGTGCCGCCATCGACGCCGCCCGCCGCGCCCCAGCCGACGACGAACTCGCCGCGGAGGCCTCCCTGGCCGTGGCCGCCGCCCGCGCCCAGGCGGACACGGCGGCGCTGACCGTGGCGAACGACGTCTTCGCCCTCGTCGGAACCCGGTCCGTGACCGGCGGCCGCGGCCTGGACCGGCACTGGCGCAACGCCCGCACCCACACCCTGCACGACCCGCGCCGCTGGAAGATCCAGCACCTCGGCAACCACGCCCTCAACGGCGTCCACCCGCCGGCCAACGGAATCGTCTGAGGACCACATGACCACTGCTGACTGGATCGCCACCGCCCGCGCCGTGGCGGCCGACCTCGCTCAGGACGCCGCCGCACGCGACAAGGCCAACAAGCCGCCCTTCGAGGAGGCCGAACGGCTGCGCGCGGCCGGACTGCTCACGCTCCTCGTGCCGGCCGAGTACGGCGGCGGGGGAGCGGACTGGCGCACCGCCTACGCCATCATCCGTGAGATCGCCGCCGGGGACGGCTCGATCGGCCAACTCCTCGGCTACCACTACCTGTTGTCGTGGAACCCCCGCTTCTTCGGCGAGCCCGCCACCGTCGAACGCCTGGAGCGCGCCGCCGCCGGGGGCCAGTGGCTGTGGGGCGGAGCCTTCAACCCTCGCGACCCCGACGTGACCCTGACCCCGGACGGCGACGGCTTCCGGCTCGACGGGCGCAAGTCCTTCGCCACCGGCGCCCGCGTGGCCGACCGGCTCGTCGTCGGCGCCACGCGCACCCACACGGGCGAACCCGTCGTCGTCTTCCTCGACCCAGCACACCCCGGAGTCGTACGGAACGACGACTGGGACAACTTCGGGCAGCGGCTGTCGGCCAGCGGCAGCGTGGAGTTCGACGCCGTGCCGGTGGCGGCCGACGACGTCTTCGGTTCCCTCGCCCAGGACGAGGGAACCCTGTCCCCGTTCGCCACCCTCGTCACCCCCGCGATCCAGCTGGTCTTCGTCCACTTCTACCTGGGCATCGCCGAGGGCGCGCTCGCCGCCGCGGCCGACTACACCCGTACCACCACCCGCCCCTGGCTGCTGTCGGACGTCGAGTCGGCCACCCAGGACCCGTACACGCTGGCCACCTACGGTGAACTGGCGGTCTCCGCACGGTCGGTGCGGGTTCTGGCCGACCACGCGGCCGAAGCGGTCCAGCGCGGCCTCGACCGAGGCCCGGACCTCACCGCCGACGAACGCGGCGAGATCGCCGTCACCGTCGCCACCGCCAAGGTCGCCGCCACCAAGGCCGCCCTCGACATCACCGCCCGGATCCTCGAGGTCACCGGCGCCCGGTCCACCGCCTCCGCGCACGGCTTCGACCGGTTCTGGCGCAACGCCCGCACCCACACCCTGCACGATCCGGTCGCCTACAAGCTGCGCGAGGTCGGCGACCACTTCCTCAACGGCACCCACCCGCCGTTCACCCTCTACACGTAACAAGCCAGGAGAACCACCCCATGTCCCCGTCGTCCCCGTTTTCCCAGCCGTCCCGCAGAACACTCCTGCGCGCCGCCACCGGCGCTGCCGCCCTCACCGCGGCCGGCCCCCTCCTGGCCGCCTGCGGCTCCAACGACTCCGCCGCGCTCGACCCGACCGCCAAGCCCGATCTGGACGGCGTCACCCTCAAGATCCTCGCCAACCAGCCCAACGCCCTGTCCTTCCAGTACCTGAGCAGGCCGTTCGAGGAGGCCACCGGGGCGAAGCTGAAGGTCACACCCGTTCCGTACGACAAGCTCACGGCCAAGGCCACGCTCGACGTGCAGTCCGGGGCGGGCCAGTTCGACGTCTTCATGTACTGGTACGCCGCTGTCGGCACCCTCGCCGAGGGCGGCGTCATCGAGGACTTGACGGCGTACATCAAGGCGCACAAGGACATCGAGGAGAGCGACTTCCTCCCGTCCCTCTACGACACCTACACCCTCTACGACGGCAAGCGCTGGGGTCTGCCCTACGACGGCGACACCCACATCCTCTTCTACAACACCGAGATCTTCGAACGGCACAAGGTCGAGGCGCCCAGGACCTGGGACGACTACAACGAGATCGCCGCGAAGATCACCAAGGACGCCAAGGGCAGGTACTACGGCACCATCATCGAGGCCCAGCAGGTCCCGGTCATCCTCGGCTGCGACTTCGCCAACCGGCTCGCGGGATACGGAGGTTCGTTCCTCGACGCGTCGGGGGCACCGACGCTCGACACACCCCAGGCGATCGCCGCCGCCCAGGTGCTGTTCGACGCCGCGCCGTACGCCCTGCCCACCCCGCTGCAGATCGGCTTCGACCAGGCGCTGCCCGCCTTCCTCGACGGCAAGGGCGCCATGCTCGACTTCTGGACCGACTTCGCCAAGCGCGCCCAGGACCCCCAGCAGTCCAAGGTGGTGGACAAGTGGGCCGTCACCACGCTGCCGGTCGGCGGTGACAACACCAAGCCGCGCACCTCGCTGGACGCGGGCTTCGGACTCGCCGTGTCCACGGCGTCGAAACAGAAGGAGGCCGCGGCCGCCTTCATCAAGTGGGCCACGGCCGCGCAGCAGAACCTCCTCGTCCTCGCCGAGCCCGACGCGGGCGCCGACCCGATCCGCACCAGCACCCTCAACTCCGCGGCGTTCCGGAAGAACTCACCCGACTCCTACGAGGTCGTCCGCACCGGACTCGCGGGCGACCCCCTGCCCTGGCCGACCGTGCCGAAGGCCCCGGAGCTGCTCCAGACCCTCGTGGACGAACTCGCACTCGGCCTGCAGGGCAAGCAGAGCGCGAAAACCGCCCTGGAGAACACGCAGCGGGCCTGGGCCAAGGAACTCAAGGGAGCGTCCGGATGACGGCCAGGTCCTCCGTACGCGTCCCCGGCGCGCTCGCCGCGCCGTCCGTGGCCTTCCTCGCCGTCTTCGCCGCCTACCCGCTCCTCTACGTCATCGGCCTGGCCTTCACCGACTCCACCCTCGCCCGGCCGCTGCAGCGCTGGACCGGGTTCGACAACTTCCGTACGGCGCTTCAGAGCCAGTCGTTCACGGGCTCGCTGTGGCGGTCCGTGCTCTTCGCGGTGCTCGCCGCCACGGTCCAACTGGTACTGGGCACCGCCCTCGCGCTCCTGCTGCGCGCCCGGGCCCGGCGCGCGGGCCTGCTGGGCACCCTCCTGCTGCTGCCGCTGGTCACCCCGCCCGTCATGGTCGGCGTGGCGTGGAAGCTGCTGCTCGCCCCGGTCGGCGGCGCGCTCAACGGCGCGCTGCACGCCCTGGGCCTGCCGGGCGTGAACCCGCTCGGCAGCAGCACCGGGGCGTTCTTCACCCTCGTCGTCATCGACAGCTGGCAATGGACGCCGTTCGTGATGCTGCTCGTGTACGCCGCCCTGCTCGGCGTACCGGACGACCTGCGCGAGGCCGCCGCCCTCGACGGCGCAGGACGATGGCGCACCCTGTGCTCCATCGTCCTGCCCTACATCGAACCGACCCTGCTGTCGATCCTGTTGCTGAAACTCGTGATCGGCTTCAAGGTGTTCGACATCGTCTACGTCGTCACCGCGGGCGGCCCCGGCTTCGCCACGACCACCAGCACCTACGACATCCAGCGCACCGCCCTGCAGGAGTTCGACGTCGGCGGCGCCGCGGCCGCGACCGTGCTGTTCTCCCTTCTCATCGGCCTGGTCACGAGCGTGGTCGCGGTGCGCCGGAAGCGGTACGAGGAGGTGGCCGTATGACCACGCTGGAAGCCACCGGAGAAGCGGTCGCCCTCGAGACCGCGGTCAGGTCCCCGGGCCGACCGGCCGCCCGCCGCCGTACGACCGGCCTCACCGCACTGCTCGCGCTGATCGCCCTCCTCATGGCCGTCCCGGTGCTGTACGTCGCCTCACTGTCCGTGCGCTCCCGCGACGACGTCCTCAACGGCGGACTGCTGCCCTCCCACCTGTTCTGGCAGAACTGGCCGGACGCGTTCCGGGCCGTCGACCTCGGCCACTACATCCTCAACTCCTGGGCAGTGGCAGCCGGCTCGGTCGTACTCACCCTGCTCGTCGCCGTCCCCGGCGCGTACTTCACCGCGCGAGCCGGACGCCGCGGGGCACGGCTCGCGACCCTCGTCCTGTCCAGCTACTGCGCGCCACCCGTCGTAGCCGTCCTGCCCTTGTTCTTCCTGCTGCGGAACCTGGAGCTGAACAACACCGTCGCGGGGCTCGCCCTCGTGGACGGGCTGGCCAATGTCCCGGTCGCGATCTGGCTCCTCGACGGCTTCGTACGCAAGGTGCCGAAGGAGATCGAGGAGGCGGCCTGGCTCGACGGGCTCGGCGCCTGGGCGAGCCTGCGCCGCGTGGTGCTCCCGCTGATCTCGCCGGGCGTCGCGGCGGCCGCGCTGATCTGCTTCTTCCTCAGTTACAACGAGTTCCTCTTCGCCCTCAGCTTCGCCCAGGACAGCAGCGCACAGACCCTGCCGGTGCTGCTCTCCCTCTTCCAGGGCGACAAGAACGTCGAGTTCGGCCAGCAGGCCGTGGTGTCCCTCGTCGGCATCGCACCCGTCTACGTCCTGGCCGTGGCCGCCCAGCGCCGGCTCGTCGCCGGCCTGTCCTCCGGAGCCGTGAAATGACCCGTCGGATCCATCTCAACGCCTTCGACATGCCCTGCGTCGGACACCAGTCGCCGGGCCTGTGGCGGCACCCCGACGACCAGGCGCACCGCTACACCGACCTCGCCTACTGGACCGATCTGGCGCGGCTGCTGGACCGCGGCGGTTTCGACTCCCTGTTCGTCGCGGACGTGCTCGGCGTGTACGACGTCTACCAGGGCTCGCGCGATGCCGCCGTCCGCCAGGGCGCGCAGATTCCGCTGTCCGACCCGCTGCCGGCGGTCGCCGCGATGGCCGCGGTGACCGAGCAGCTGGGGTTCGGCATCACGGTGTCCCTGACCTACGAGCAGCCGTACAAGCTCGCCCGCACCCTCACCACCCTCGACCACCTCACCAAGGGCCGCATCGCCTGGAACGTCGTCACCTCGTACCTCGAAAGCGCCGCCCGCAACCTGGGGCTCCCCGAACAGATCGGCCACGACGACCGCTACGAGGTCGCCGAGGAGTTCCTGGAGGTCTGCTACAAGCTGTGGGAGTACTCGTGGGACGACGACGCGGTCGTCCGCGACCGGGAGCGCGGTGTCTACACCGACCCCTCCCGCGTCCGCGACATCGCCCACAAGGGCCGTCACTTCAGCGTCCCGGGTGTGTTCCTGGCCGAGCCCTCCCCGCAGCGCACCCCGGTCATCTTCCAGGCCGGCGCCTCCCCGCGCGGCCGGGCTTTCGCGGCCCGGCACGGAGAGGGCGTCTTCATCAACGCCGTCAACCCGCAGGCCACCCGACGCGTCGTCGACGACATCCGGGCCAGGGCCGCCGCCGAGGGCCGCGACCCGTACAGCGTCAAGATCTTCATCCTGCTCACCGCGATCACCGCCCCCACCGACGAGGAGGCCCAGGCCAAGCACGCCGACCTGCTCTCCTACGCCTCCTACGAGGGTGCCCTCGCCCTCTACGGCGGCTGGAGCGGCCTCGACCTGTCCGAGCTCGCACCGGACCAGCCCCTGGAGTACGTCGACACTGACGCCGTCCGCTCGGCCCTCGCGATCTTCTCCACCGCCGATCCGACCCGCCGCTGGACCCCCGACCAGGTCGCCCGCTACCTGGGCATCGGCGGCATCGGCCCGGTGGTGGTGGGCTCTCCGGCGACGGTCGCCGACGAACTGGAGCGCTGGGTCGAGGAAGCCGACGTCGACGGCTTCAACCTCGCCTACGCCGTGACCCCCGGCACGTTCGCCGACTTCGTCGACCTGGTCGTCCCGGAGCTGCGCGCCCGCGGCAGGGTCCCGGTCCCGCCGACAGGTTCCACGCTCCGTGAACGCCTGCACGGACCGGGCAGCGGCCCCCGGGTCCGGGACGACCACCCGGCCGCCCACTATCGCGAACTCGCCATCGAGGAGCGGGAGTCGGCCCGTACACGGCGGGAGTGAGCGCGTCACAAAGCCGCCACGGGCTTGTCGTACGGGGCCGGAATGCCGCCGTGGCATGAGCCTGGCGGGTTGCACATGCCGTCCGTGGCCTGAGCTCGCACCGCCGCGATCACCATCCTTGCCGTGTCGTGGTCGAACTGGTGGTTGACGGGACTCGCGCCGCCGTATCGACGTGACGCAGGACGGCACTACCGCCCGCGTCGATCCCGGCGCGGCCCGGCGGTGTCCGCGCGCCGACATCGGCCCCGACGGCGTCACCTCGCTCACCGCCGGATGGGCCACGCTACGGTCGAAGATCCTGCCTCTCACCTGGGCGCCTCGCGCAGCTTGGGAAGCAACTGGTCGCCGATACGAGCGATCTCCTGCTTGTACGGCGTGTCGGACAGGACGAAGTGCGTGATGCCGAGCCGCCGGTAGTTCGCCAGGGCCTCGGCCGCCATCTTCGCGACCTTCTGTTCGGCCGCGCGCCAGGCCTCCTCGGTGGTGTCGCGCACCAGCGTCGTGATGCGCAGTCCGAACTCCAGGGGCTTGTGCCGCCGACACACCTGTCGGCTCAGCGTCTTGAGCCGGTCGATGCGTTCGGCGAGCCCGTCCAGCGGCTCGCCCCAGAAGAGCTGGACATCGGCCTCGGCCGCCGACACCCGTTCCGCTGCCTCGGACGCCCTGCCGAAGTAGAGCGTCGGATGCTCCCGCTCGCCGGTCGCGTACGGGCGGGGCGCGACCGTGGAGGCAGTCAGCTGGAAGTGCTCGCCGCGGAAGGTGACGTCCTCCTCGGTCCACAACCGCCGCACCAGATGCAGGAACTCCCGCGTGCGGGCGTACCGCCGCGCGGGATCGATGTTCGTGTCGCCGTACGCGGCCGGGTTGTCCAGTCCGCTGACGATGTTGACCAGGACGCGTCCACGGCTGAGTTGGTCGAGCGTCGCGGCCGCGCCGGCGAAGTTGGCCGGGTGCCAGTAGCCGGGGCGAACCGCGATCAACGGCTTGAATGTCGTGGTCCGGGCCGCCAGCGCCGTGGCGACGGTGAAGGTGTCCGGGCGTCCCCATCCGGTGCCCAGCAGTGCGCCGCCCCAGCCGTGCTCCTCCGCGGCACGGGCGAGGTCGGTCGAGTATTCGATCGACCCCCGGCCGGCGGTGGTGTCGTCGCCGCGGTGGCCCGGCTCGACGGTGTTGGGGACGTACCAGAGAAATTCCAGGCCCATCGTGCTTCCGATCGCTGCGTGGCCGGGAACCGGCGCCACACATGGCAAGGTCGGCCGGTTCGGGGAGTGATGCGTCAGAGGGCCCCAGTGCCGTGGACGTGGCGGCACGGTGTGGACGGCCGAATCAACAGCGCGCGCTCGACACGCGGATGAGGTCGACACAGAACTCGCTGGTGAGGAGCGGGGCACCGCGACCCGCGGGTGTCGAGGACTTCGGCGTACCCGTCGCCGCCGTCGGCAACGCCCGCGCACCCCGGCCGGTGCGATGGCACCGGGGGGTGCCGGTTGCGCCCTTCCCGCAGTCACGGCCGCGGCCTGAGCCGGAGGCTATGGCGTGGGGGAGCCGCCGTACACGCTGCGCCAGTGGGCAAGGCCGGCGTGCCCCGGCGACAGCCACCGCTGAGCCGCGGGTCGAGCCCTCGATTCACCAGTTCGGGTTCGAGGATTCCGGCGGAGCTGCGAAGGGCGAGCGTGATGCGACACTCTGGCCGCGGAGGTGTGCACGAGTGACTGTTGTGGAGTTCGAGGCAGGTCAGGGCGGACGAGTGTACGTCGAGGTCGCCGACAAGGACGGTGGCGATGGCGAAGGGTTGGTCCGGGCGGGGGCCGGAGACCGGATTGCACATGCGGCTTCGCAGACGTGGAACAGCGCGCTCAGCGGTGTACGTGCGGCAGCCGACGGAGTGTTGGCGCAACTGCGCTCGCTCGATCCGCCGCCGGAGGAGGTCGAGGTGACTTTCGGAGTGGCGGTCACCGGAAAGGTGGGAGCCACGCTGGTCTCCACGGGCGGTGACGCACACATCAACGTGCGTATCGTCTGGCGGAACGGCACTGGAGCGGAGGGACCTGCCACGTGAGTGCGACCAGCCTGCGTGGTCGGCTCGCCGAACGCCCGCCGTGGCTGGTCCGGTTACCCAGGCCAGACGCCGAGAATGGGATTGCGGGAGCCGGAGTACTCATCGGACCCCGGCACGTGCTTACCTGCGCCCATGTCGTCGACATCGCCCTCGGCAGGCCTGCTTCGACGGCGGGCAGCGGAGAGGCGCCGACGGGACCGGTGAACACGGAATTCCCCTTCGCATCTTCCCCCGACCCGGCACAGGCGTCGGTAGGGGCGAGGGTGGTGGGCTGGCAGCCCATCGACGCCGACGGGGCAGGGGACGCCGCGCTCCTGGAACTGGCTGCTCCTGTCGACCACATTCCTGCGCCCCTGGCCTGTCCGCCCGCCCTGAGCGGCCACCGGTTCTCGGTCCACGGCTTTCCCCGGGGCGAGGCGGCGGCGCGGCAGGCAACGGGTGTGATTCGCGGAGCCAGCGGCCCGACGGGGCAGTGGGTGCAGGTCGAGGCGGAGAGCATGACAGGCTGGTCGGTGGAGCGGGGGTTCTCCGGCGGCCCCGTGTTCGACCACCACAGTGAGGCCGTGACCGGGATCGTTGTCCTGCGTGACGACCACCGCAGCGGACACATGCTCCCGATCTCCTACTTGCGCACCATTTGGGAAGTGGTGCGGCGGAGCTGTGGGTGGCGGCTGGACCTCGATCCGCACCTGCCGACGCACTGGCTGCCCCGCGCACGCGGCTCCGAAGTCGACACCGACACCGGTGAGTGGTACTTCACCGGTCGTGTCGAGGCCCGCCGCGCGATCCGCGATTGGCTGACGCATCCGGCCCCGGCCGAGCACCCGCTCCTGCTCGTGACGGGTGGCCCAGGCTCCGGCAAGTCCGCGCTCGTGTCGCACGCTCTGCTGGCAGCCGACGCCCGGCTGTCGGCGACCGTGCCCACGCCGGGGCCCCGCCCGCCCACGGGCGCTTTCGACGCGGCTCTTCACCTGAAGGGGCTCACCGGCGACGAGGTGGCCGCCCGGCTCGCCGAGGCGCTCGGCACCACTGCGAACGAGCCCAACGAACTCCTCGCCGCCGTGGCCGCCCTTCCGCCCGACACCTCGTTCACCGTGCTCGTGGACGCGTTGGAGGAGGCGGCCTCCGTCGACGAGGCCCGGCGGATCGCGGTTCTCCTCAGGCAGGTGGCGGGCACCGGCCGCCTGCGGGTGTTGGTCGCCGCGCGCACCGCGCCACCGGGCAGCGGCCAGGCACGCGTCCTCGGCGCCTTCGGACCCAGCACACCCCGTATCGACCTCGATACACAGCCGTATCTGCACCACGCCGACGTCGCCGACTACGTCGCCAGCCGCCTGCGCGGTCGGAGACCCTCGTACGCCGGCACGGGAGGCGGCACCTGGGACTTGCACGCCATCGGGAGGGCCGTGGCACGCAGGGCAGGCCATAACTTCCTCATCGCCCAGCTCGTCAGCGGCTGGCTGATCCAACCCGGCACCGCGCCGCCCGACCCGAGTGCACCCGCATGGGAGGAACAGTTCCCGGAGACCGTCGGCCAGGCGATGGAGAACTACCTCAGCGCCTGCGGACCCGACCCCGAAGCCGTACGGCGCCTGCTCACCGCTCTGGCCTTTGCTCAGGGCGACGGACTGCCACGCGGCCGTACATGGCTGCTCATGGCCGACAGCCTCAGCCACGGTCTCATGCACACGCCCGCCGACCTGGACAACGTCTTCCGGAGCGCGGCCCACTACCTGATCGAACGCAACGACGACCAGGCCGGACACACCACGTACCGGCTCTACCACGAGGCGATCGACCAGCACCTGCGCGACGAATGCCGGCACCGCAATCCCCAACGGGCCATCACCGACGCTCTGACCACCGCGGTTCCCGGACCTGACGGGCAGCGTGAGTGGGACTTGGCCGACGCCTACACTCGGGCGCACCTGGCCGGCCACGCCGCTGCCGCAGGACAGCTCGATGTGCTGCTGGACGACACCGGCTACCTGGTCCACGCCCTGCCCGCACCGCTCACGGCGGCACTGTCCTCCGCCACGAGCACGCAGGGCCGGCTCACGGCACGGGTGTACCGCACGTCCCTCTACCGCCACCGCCAGGCCACTCCGGCACAGCGATGCTGGACGCTCGCCTTCGACGCCGCCCGCCACCGCGCCCCGACGCTCCACCGCAGGTTCGAGGCCCTACTGGACCGGCTGCCGTCGCATCAAGTACCGCGCTGGAGGCCGCTGTTCGCGGCGGGGCAGGCGCCGCATCCGGGCACCGTCGCGGTCATCGGGCAAGCCGCCGGGGCAGTCGCCGCGGGTGCCGTGGCCGGCCGGCCGGTCGCTCTGGTCGCAGGGCCCCGAGCCGTCCGGGTGTGGGACCTGGAGGAGCAGTACCAGGTGGCCGAACTGCCCACGGACGGCACCATCGCGGCCACCGCCGCAGCCATCGGCCACGTCGACGGCCGAGACCTGGCCGTCGTCGGATCCGACAGTTGGATCGGCGTATGGGACCTCGCCGAGCGACGGAGGATCGGGCGGCTGGAGCCCATCGGCGGCAAGGTCACGCAGCTGGCCTTCGCGCGGTGCGACGGCCGTACCGTCGTTCTGGGCGCCGCCTTCAATGATCAGCCGGCAGGGGTGTGGGACCTGGCCACGGGGCGGATGATCGGCCGGCTCGCCGAGGCGACGGGTCCGGGCCTTGCCACCGCGGACCTGCACGGCAGGAAGGTCGCCGTCACGCTCGGCACTTACAGCAAAGGTATGCAGGTGTGGGACCTGGCCGAACACCGGCTGCTTCGCCGCCTGGCTGACGACCGCACCCAAATCTCCGCCTTCCATGTGGGTCATCAGGACGGCCGCGCCGTGGTCCTGGTGGCCCTCGCCGGTGACTATCGCACAGGCGCCCCGGGCGTAGCCGAGGTATGGGACCTTGCAACCGGAGAGGTACTGACCCGTCTGCCGCTGCCACAGGACGGGAGGGTGAGCGACGTAGCTCTGACGTCGGTACGAGGACGGTCCACCGCCCTCACCGTCAGCGGCAGGGACAAGACCGTCCGCATCTGGGACGTACGGGAAGGCGTCGAGGCCGCCCGGCTGACCGGACACTCCGGCCAGCCCTACCGTGTGGTCACGACACAGGCCGACGAGCGCACGTTCGCGGTGACCCAGGACCTGCGGGAGACGGCCCTGGTCTGGGATCTCACCGAACTGCACGCCCCTGGCACGCCGGCAGGCGAGGAATCCTGCGACATCAGGACGGCAGACGTCGGGGAGCTGGACGGCCGTGAGGTGGTCGTCGCCACCAGCAGCGACGACCAGATCGTGCGCATGTGGGACGTGGCCAGCGGCCAGCAGACCGCCCGACTCACCGGCCACGCCGATCGCCACCGCCAGGGCCTGTCAGCCATCGCGATCCGTTCGTGGCACGGCGACACCTTGGCCGTCACCAGCGCGGCCAACGAGGCAGTGCGTGTGTGGGACCTGGCACGACGCCGCCAGACCGCACGGCTGGACGTCCGGCTGGTCTCGGAGATCGTCCTCGGCGACGTCGGCGGCCGCCCCACCGCCCTCCTGCGGGGCGACCAGGGACTCGTGCACGTCTGGGACGTGACGGCCGGGCGGGAGACCGGTGTGCTGGGCGTTGCCCGCGGGCCGCGCGACGAGGAGAAAAGAAGCCACACCATCGTTCTCGACACCGAATGGGGTCGGGTCAGCGCACACAAGGCCGCGCGCCTGGCCATGCTGCCGTGCGGACTGCGTACCCTCGCGCTGATCGGACCGACGGGCGTCGCCCGGGCGCCAGTCCAGGTGTGGGATGTCACCGAGCGCCGCCAGATCGGCCGGCTCGACTGCGACGGCCTGTCGGCACTTGCGGTCGGCGAGTGCGACAGCCGCCCGGTGGCGATCACCTGCGCCCTGGACGGCTCCGTCCGCATCTGGGATCTGCTGCGGCTCGGCGAGACGGGGTGGCTGACGCCGCACCCTGGCGGCACCACCGCAGTGGCCATCACCGAACTGGACGGCCGGGCGCACGCCGTCACCGGCGGCAACGACCAGATGGTCCGGGTGTGGGACCTGACCACCAGGAGCACCGTCGAGGAGTTCTGGGTACCGGAGTGGGTGCGCGACATTCGTGTCAGCGTTCGCGGAACCATCCTGGTCATGTTCGGCGGAAGCACCACCGTCTTCGCCGTGCGGTCGGGCCGACGATGAGGGAAAGCCCCGACTCACCGGGGCCAGCCAGTAACGGTGGTGGCGGACGAACCCGCACGCGGGCGGCTCTCTCCTCGCCGTTCACGCCGCCCGGTATACGGCGCCGGCAGGAGGCCTGACCTTGTCCCAGGACGCGGTCGTCTCTGGCCGTCTGCACAGCCTTGAAGTTCCGTCCTGGACCCCGCCCGACCGGATCCGACCGGCACAGCGGTCACTGACCGGCGATGCACAAGCCTTGGGCGGGGGTCGACGGCGGAGGCCGGGATGAACGCCACCAACTCGATGGCGCGCGCCGTGGGCAGCGGCAGGGCCCGCAGCTCTCCGTCCGTGACCGGGATGACCCGGCCGTCCGGGAGTTCGCAGCCGCGCCCTGTTTCTCCGAAGGCGACCTCGCGGTCCTCCGCTTCGGGCCAGTAGCGGTTGCCTCGTCCTGGACGGCGTGCTGGACGGCGTGCTGGACCTGGGCGTGGGCGCGACCGGAGACCAGCGCCAGGCCGTGGCCCGGGTCGGGCGGACGCGGTCGTGGATCAGCCTGCTGCCCGGTGAGTGCCGGCACTCACCGGAACGCTGCCGCGTTCTCCTGGGCCCACTGCGCGAAGGTGCGTGCCGGACGTCCGGTCACCTTCTCAACCACGCCGTTCGGAGTGTTGTACTCGGCCGGCGGGTCGGCGAACACCTCCAGCTGGAAGTCGATCATGTGCTCCGGTACGCCCTGCGCCCGCATCGTTGCCCGCGCCTGGTCCGGCGTCAGCTCTACGAACTCCACCTTCCGGTCGATCGCCGAGCCCAGCGCGGCGATCTTCTCCCGCAGCGAGATCCGCTCCGGGCCGGTCAGTAGATACTCCGCGCCCCCGTGTCCGTCCTCGAGCAGCGCCGTTGCGGCTACCGCGCCGATGTCCCCCTCGTGCACCATCGCGGTGCGCGAGTCCCCGAACGGCCGCTCGACCCGTCCGTCGCGCACTTCGTCCGCCCACTCCAGGGCGTTGGCCATGATCTCGGTCGGCGACACCATGGTCCACGCCAGACCCGACGCCCGCACGGCCGGCTCCAGAGTCGACTCCGACCAGCCGGCCAGCATGGTCACCCGGCGCACCCCCGCCGCCTCAATCACCGCCACCAGTTCCCCGCCGTTCTCCAGCGGGGCGTAGTCATCGCCCCCGAAGCTGATCAGGTGCACGGCGGTCACGCCGTGCAGCGCCGACGCCAGCGACGCCGCGTCGGTAAGGTCGCCGCCGACGACCTCGACCCCCGGACCGAACGTCGCAGCCCCGGGCCGCCGGGTCAGCGCCCGCACCGGCGCACCGGCCTCCCGCAGCGCCGCCACCACCTGCCGCCCGACCGTGCCGGTCGCGCCCGCCACCAGAAACGTCATGCCTGTCTCCCAACATCGTTCGTCGCCGGTCTCCCCGGCCGCACGCACACGATGACCCCCCTTGCGGACAGGTACCGTCCGCATCAGGCAGCTGTGGTGGAGTGATCCGCCCATTCCAGCGGACTTGACCTGAGCCATGCCTCGGCGGCCACCCTCGCGGTGGTGGCGTTCCTCGTCCTGGCCGCGGATCAGTGCCCCGCTCCAGCCGGGCCCCAGGGCGGTCGCAGCATCGGCTGAGGCGCAGAACGACCGCCCCGAGCGCTGGCCGTCCCCGTCACAAGACGCCAGCACCTCCAGCATGCCTGCCTGCCCGGCAACGGCGGGGCGCACACACAGCAAGAGGCGCACCCCCGATGCCGGCAAGTCACTGGGGTGCGCCTCTCTCATTCCGCTCGAAGGGGCGAGAACGGAGATCCCACGCGACGTCCTGACCAGACCGGCTCCGAGGACGTCCCCGTGTCGAGACCACCCTCCCCACGGGAATGCGTGACCGTCGACACAGGTGGATTCCGTACTCGGCCAGCCACGCCAACAACTCCTGCCGAGAAGCCGCGACAAGTCTTCCGCCCGTGAAGCGATTGTCATCCGTGACCTCAGCCACGCACTCCGTGGGAGGCACAAAGGCCAGTGCCTCTTCATCGCTGGTGAACTCGGCCTCCGCCAGAACCAAGCCCTCCAGTGGTCCGTCGAAAACGTCAACTCCCAAGGGAGGCACACTGAACCGCGTCTTGGACAACACCGCAGCCGGTAGCGAGGCGAGGAGATCGTACTCGGCCGAGGACAAGTACGTATTCGTGATCATCCCTTGCGCGGCACCTGGCTGATCAAAAGGCACTTTCTGGGTGAGCCTGAGATCACAACCGTCGGTGTCCGACTGCTCGGCTCGTCTGAGGCGCAGTCGTGTTCCCACCAGATACCGGTCCGTGATCATACGGGTGACAGTGACCGACGAAGGAGCGGGAGGCCCTGCGAGCAGGAACCGTCTCTCCCGCTCAATACGCGCGTACTTCCCCGGGCTGACGACCTCGCCTTGCGCCTCACCGGCTCGCTGCATCATGAGCAGAGGTTCTCAGCCCGGCCAGTGCCACCGCAGCCAGATCGGCGCCACTCCTGGGATTCCGAGTAGCAGGTTCATGCCCAAGGCCGTCGGCCACCGTCTGATCATCTTTACCCTTCCCGGGATCGACTGCGGGGACTGTACAGCTCAGGCCGTTCGTCCGTTCGTCCGGCTCGTAGAGGTGGCTGATGCCGTCGGTGCTCGGTCTGCTGGAAGCCCGGGAGAAGGGGGTCCGGGAGGAGAATGCGCGGTTGCGGGAGGAGGCCGAGCGGGTGCGGGCCGTACTCGGTGAGGCAGAACGCGCGCTTGAGCGGCTGGTGGATGCGCGTGCAACGCTGGCCGAGCCGCCTTCCGCGGTCGCCGAGCCGCAGCGGGGTTCGGTTGAGGGCTCGCCGGTGCCGCACCGGAGTGACGGCATGGCGGCGTCGGTCCTCGCGCCGGACTGCCAGCGGATCGTGTCGGTGCCGGAATCGGTGGGTGGGCTCTGCAGGGGCGGCCGGGGGTTGTGCACCGCGCTCGCGGTGCCGGCCGGCTCAGACGCACCAGGGCGGCGTCCGACCAGGTGGCCGCTTGCGCGCGGGCGACCGATTCGAGCACCGCGGATGGTGGAAAGAACGCTGAGCCGGCTGATGCGCTCGCGTCGCCTGGTGCGTGACTACGAGACGCTGCCCGCCATGTACGAGGCCACGGCGCTGTGGTCGATGACCGTGCTTATGAACGCCATTCCACGTGACCCCGCGTCACGGACGGGGGAGTCGAACCGGATCTTGTGGCCGACCTGATCTGACCGGTGCGGCAACCAGCCGCGCGGCGTCGGACCAGGAGGGGACGCCCGCCCGCGACCCTCGCTCATGATCAACGGCATGAGGGAGAGTCTCGGGCGATCTCTTGCGTCGGCCGGGTGGCGTCGTGTTGTCCTCACGCGTCGATCGCGAGGTCTTCCAGCGGTTTTGAGCAGCAGAGCAGGATCTTGTTCTGGGTGATCTCGCGTGGCCGGATGCCTCCGTTGTGCTGCATGTCGACGGAGCCGGAGAGCAGGGTGGTCTTGCAGGTGCCGCACATGCCCTGCGCGCACGAGGCCGGCAGGCTGAGGCCGGCTCGGGACGCGGCGGCGAGGAGCGAGGTGTCGGCGTCGCACTCGATGGTGCGTCCGCTGCGGGTGAACTCGACCTTGAAACCGGCACTCGTGTCGGCGTCGGGCGAGGCGCCGGCCGACGCGGTCGGCGTCTCGAAGGTGAAGCTCTCCTCGTGGTAGTGGTCCATGTCGAGGCCCGCGTCGGACAGCATGCGCCGTACGGCGGCCATGTAGGGGGCGGGTCCGCAGGTGAAGACCTCCCGTTCGAGGAGGTCCGGCGCGACCTGCCGGAGCGTCTCGATCGTCAGCCGGCCGCGGTATCCGCCCCAGGGGGCGTACGGGCGGTCCTCCTCGCAGATGTGGACCACCCGGATGTTCGGCGCTGTCGCGGCGATGAGGTCGAGTTCGTGGCGGAAGACGATGTCCGCCGGGGTGCGGGCGCTGTGCACGAACACCACGTCGGCGGGGTCGGCCAGGTCGTACAGCGTCCTGGTCATCGCCATCGACGGCGTCACTCCGACGCCCCCGGACAGGAAGAGGTACTTGGGCGCCGGATGCCGGGCCGTGGAGAACTCGCCGAGCGGTCCGTGTGCCCGCACGGTGTCGCCGGGCTTGAGGTGGTCGTGCAGCCAGTTCGACACGAGGCCGCCCGGTACGCGCTTCACGGTGATCGAGAGCAGGAAGGGGCGGGTGGGCGGGGAGGAGATGGTGTAGCAGCGCTGAACCGGCCGGCCGTCGATGTCGAGGGCCAGTGTCAGGAACTGGCCCGGCTCGTGCCGGAACAGCCGGGGTTCGGCGTACTCGAACACGAACGTGGTGACGTCGTGCGTGAGCGGGTGAACCTGACGGCACACCAGCAGTTCTTCGGTCTCGGTCATCGCTGCCGCTCCAGGTGTGCCTTGAGCCGGGTCACGTACCAGTTGACGAACGCCTGGACGTCTTCCTCCGTCGGGCCGTACGGGCCCGGCAGGTAGGCCGGGGTGCTGATGCCCTGGTGGGCGCGGGCGACGAACGCCGCGTCCTGGTCGTTCGTGGCCCTCCACACCTTCGTCAGCGTGTCGAGGTCGTAGTCGATCCCCTCGACGGCGTCGGCGTGCACGAGCCAGGTGGTGCGGACGAGTGTGCGGTCCGGGGCGAGCGGGATCGCGGTGAACGTGATCGCGTGGTCGGCCATGACATGGAACCAGGAGTTGGGCTGCAGGTGCATGGACAGCCGGCCCAGGCGGGCCGTGGGGAAGTCCGCCAGCAGGCGCTTGCACGCGGCTGTGCCGTCCGGGGTGTAGGACTCTCCGGCCTGGTCGAGGGGTTCGCGCTGGATACGGAAACCCGTGGTGCGGGTGTCCAGTTCCTCGATCGCGGCGTAGGGGAGGCCGAGGGATTCGTAGGTCCTGCGGGCGTCGGCGTCGGCCCGCTGGAAGCGCTCGTAGGCAGGGCGCAGTGCAGGAGGGATGTCCTGCTCCTGGTAGCCGTAGATCGGGAAGTAGCAGGCCTGGAGTTCCGGGTGGCCAGTGCAGTGGTAGCACTCCCGGTTGTTCTCCATGGTCAGCTTCCAGTTGCCGTTCTCGACCAGGTCGATCTGCGTGGCGACCTTCGCCTTGGCCAGGTTGTGCGGTGCGAGGTACGGCTCGACGCGGGCGGCGACCTCGTCGAAGTCGTCGGGCGGCGTCTCGGCCAGGCAGATGAAGACCAGCCCGGCCACCGTGCGCGCGTGCACGGACCGCAGCGAGAAGCATTTCGGGTCGAAGCCGGGCGCCTGGGACTCGGCGTGCAGCAGTCTGCCGTCCACGCCGTACGTCCACCGGTGGTACCCGCAGACGATGTTGCCCACCGAGCCGCGTTCGTCGTTGAGGATGCGCGCGCCGCGGTGGCGGCAGACGTTGTGGAAGGCCCGTACGTCCTCGTCGTCGTCGCGGACGACGATGACCGAGTACGGCCCGACGGTAACTGTCACGTAGTCGCCGGGCTCGGGAAGTTCCGCCTCGGCGGCGACGAACAGCCAGTGCCGGGCGAAGACCGCCTCGATGTCGAGGCCGAAGAACTCCTCGCCGACGTAGAACGGGGCTTCGAGGCTGTGTCCGAGGGTGCGTCGGGCAATGAGGTCGGCTGGGGAGCGCACCTCGGCGGCGGGTGTCACTGGGTTCATCTCATCTCTCCGACTGGGCTCGGAAGTTGACGTGAGGTCATGGGGTCAGGGAGTTCAGACCGGCAGACACAGCCGCAGCGCGTCGTAGATCGCGGCGTGGATGTTGCGGGCGGCGACGGCGTCGCCGATGCGGAACAACTGGTAGCGGCCCGCCTCGTTGTTGACCACCGCTTGTTCCTTGTGCGCCAGCAAGGCGCGGTGGTCGACCTCGCCGCGATTGGTCGATTGGGGGAGCAGCTCGATGTACAGCTCGTCGTTCGGCAGGGTTCCGTGCTCCACGATCACCTGGTCCACGATCCGCTCGGTCTCGGCCTCGGTGTACTCGCTGTAGAGGGTCGCGGCGAGCCGTCCCTCCTTGGTTCGGCGCACGGAGCGCAGGCGCTGGGCGAGCGTGGTGATGACGTCGTGTGCGGTGAACGCCCTTAGGTAGGCGGGGGAGTTCATGCTGCCGACGTCGGGGGCGAGGGTGCGCTCCGGGGTGACGTACTCGATCCAGGCGCCGGACGTGGTGAGGACCTCCACGGCGTCCATGGCCGGGTAGCCGCCGTGGTCGTCGTAGACGAGGATCTCGCCGGCGCCTCCGCGCCGACGGGGCAGGGAGCCTGTCATCACGTCCCAGGTGTCGGCGACCAGATCCTCGCCCTCGGTGAGGAAGCTGCGGTTGGGTAGGCCTCCGGTGGCGACGATCACGAGGTCGGGGTGTTCGGCGAGGACGTCGGGTTTCTCGGCGTACGTTCCGAAGCGGAGGTCGACCCCGAGGTGCTTGCACTCGGCGATGCGCCAGTCGACGATGCCGAGCAGATCGTGGCGGCGCGGGTTCGACGCGGCGAGCCTGATCTGCCCGCCGGGCTGGTCACTCGCCTCGAACAGGACGACATCGTGACCGCGTTCGCCCAGCACGCGGGCCGCTTCCAGACCGGCCGGACCGGCACCGACGACAACGGCCTTCCTGCGGCGGCCGATGGTGGGGGAGATGAGGTGCGGTACGTGGAGTTCGCGGCCGGCGGCCGGGTTGTGAATGCACTTGGTGTCGCCGGAGTCGTAGATCGCGTCGAGGCAGTAACTCGCCCCGACGCAGGGCCGGATGCGGTCCTCCTGGCCGGCCTTCACCTTGGCGACCAGGTGCGGGTCGGCGATCTGCGCGCGGGTCATGCCGACCAGGTCGAGCAGCCCCTCGCGCAGGGCGTGCCGCGCGGTGGCGACGTCGGCGATGCGCGCCGCGTGCATCACCGGGATGGAGAGGCGGCGCTTGACCTCGCCGGTGAAGTCCAGGAACGGCCCGAGCGGGGTGCCGATGGACGGGATGGTCTTCGCCAGGGACGCGTCGCTCTCGAGGGAGCCGCGGATGGCGCTGATGAAGTCGATACCGTCGGCGGCGTACTGCTCGGCGGCCGTGAGTGCCTCATCGAAGGTGAGACCAGGGAGGCCGCCGGGGTGCGCCTCGTCGAGCGACATCCGGATGCCGACGACGAAGTCCGGGCCGACGGCTTCGCGGACGGCCCGGATCACCCGGCGCGGGAACGCCATGCGGTTGTCCAGGCTGCCGCCCCACTCGTCGTCGCGGTGGTTGGTCGCGGGGGACAGGAAGCTGTCCAGGAAGTGGCCGTATGCCTCCAGCTCGATGCCGTCGAGGCCGCCCTCCCGGCAGCGAACCGCCGCGGCGGCGTAGTCGGCGACGATCCGGTCCAGGTCCCAGGCCTCGGCCGCCTTCGGGAATGAACGGTGCGCGGGTTCACGCAGTGGTGAGGCGGACACCACCGGGAGCCAGTCGCCGGTGAAGTTGCTGGTACGGCGGCCGAGATGGGTGACCTGGCACATGACCGCGGCCCCGGCTTCGTGCACGTCGTCGGCGAGCCGGCGCAGCCACGGCACGATGTCGTCGCGGTACAGGAGCAGATTGCCGAATGCCGGCGGGCTGTCGGGCGAGACCACCGCCGAGCCGCCGATCATCGTCAGGCCGACCCCGCCCCGCGCCTTCTCCAGGTGATAGGCCCGGTAGCGGTCCTTGGGCATGCCCTCTTCGCCGAACGCGGGTTCGTGGGAGGTGCTGACCACGCGGTTGCGCAGGGTGAGGTGCTTGAGCTGGAAGGGCTGGAGCAGGGGATCAAGGGTGGTTGAGGGCACAGCCGCTCCTCAGGGACGCGTCGGGCGGTGGTTTCGCTATGCGAAACTAAACCGCGATACGGGACAGATAGTGAAGCTGGGAATCCCGGCCGTCAAGAGCCCTCTGTCTGTCTCGCGGCGTGGCCCGGATTGGCGCCGGGCTCAGCCGCGCTTCACGTAGCCCCGGCGCCAGGAGATCTTCGCGCCGGCCTTCATCACCTGTTCCGCGAGGTCGGGAATGGTGTCCTCGTTGATCCGGAAGGTCGGCCCGGACAGGGTCACGGCCGCGATGACCTGGCCGTTCAGGGAGTGGACCGGGGCGGCGATGGCGGCCAGGCCGATCTCGTGCTCTTCGCTGGTGGTGGCGTAACCGCGCTCTCGGACCGCTTTGAGCTCCGCCGCGAGACGCACCGGGTCGATGATGGTGTGCGGGGTGTACTGCTCCGGCCGCTTCGCGAAGATCTCCGCGATCTCGTCGGGGGTCATGTGCGCCATGAAGAGCTTGCCTGCCGAAGTGGCGTGCATCGGGGAGTGCCGGCCGACCCAGTCGATGCTCATGATCGCCGAACCGATCGCCTGGTCGATGCTGATCACGTCGTCGCCGTCCCGGATCGCGACGTTCACGGTGTCGCCCACGGCCGCGGCCAACTCCTGGCAGACGGGGTGACTCAGCACGGCCAGGTCGTTCACCTTGCTCGCGCCGCCCGCCAGTTCCACCACCGTGTACCCGATGCGGTACCGCCCGCGCTCGGCGTCCTGCTCGACCATGCCCCGTGACTCCAGTGTCGCCAGCAGCCGGAACACGGTCGACTTGTGGATGGCCAGTTCCTCGGCGATCTCGGTCACCCCGCTGGGGCCCCGCGTGGCCAGCACTTGCAGGATCGATACCGCCCGGTCGACGGACTGCACCGAGTGATCACGTGGGCGGCTGCCGTTGCTGGTCATGGCGGAAGAGTAGTCGAGCGGCAGGCGCTGCCCGGTGGGACGGCCGCATGGTGCGCCTTCCCGTGATGGTCGTCCGGGGTTAATTCGCCGTTTCCTTCCTCCAAGGGCCTTGACGGGGCGCCCGGCGCGGGGACATCGTGCGTACCGCAATACGCACTGGTTTCGTATTGCGAAACAACCTCGACCTTTCCGCCCCGCGCGGACCCCGGAGGTGGGGCATGGTGATTGAGGCATCTCGGCTGAAAAAGGTGTACGGCTCGGCATCCGACGGAGTGCACGCGGTCGACGACGTGACGTTCGACGTGGCGCCAGGAGAGCTCTTTGTGATCATGGGGCTGTCGGGTTCCGGCAAGTCGACCCTGCTCCGCATGCTCAACCGGCTGGTGGAGCCGACCTCCGGTGAACTGCGCATCGACGGCCGCGATGTGTTGGCGATGGGCGACGCGGACCTTCGGGAGCTGCGCAACCGCAAGGTCAACATGGTCTTCCAGCACTTCGCGCTGTTCCCGCATCGCACGGTGCGTGAGAACGCCGCCTACGGCATGCGGCTGCGGGGGGTCGCCGAATCCGAGCGGCTCGATCGCGCCGACTGGGCGCTGCGAACGGTCGGCCTCGGTGACCGGGGCGATGCCTACCCCGGCGAATTGTCCGGTGGTCAGCGACAGCGCGTAGGCCTTGCCCGTGCGCTCGCCACGGACGCCGAGATCCTGCTCATGGACGAGCCGTTCAGCGCGCTCGACCCGCTGATCCGCCGCGACATGCAGGACCTGCTGCTGATCCTGCAGCGGGACCTGCGCCGCACGATCGTCTTCGTCACCCACGACCTCAACGAGGCGATGCGGCTGGGCGACCGGATCATGGTCATGCGCGACGGGCGCGTCGTACAACTCGGCTCCGCGACCGACATCCTCCACTCGCCCGCCGACGACTACGTTCGCGACTTCGTCTCCGACGTCGACCGTTCACGCGTGCTGACCGCGAGCGCCATCATGCGCGAGCCGCTGATGACGGCGAGCGCGGACGACGATCCCCGGGACGTCCTGAGGAGGCTGTCGAACATCGAGGCCGCGGGGGTATACGTACGGGACTCCGACGGGCGCATCGCCGGCGTGGCGCGCGACGACCTGCTCTCCCAGGCGGTCCGGGATGGCCGTACGTCCGTGCGCGAATGCCTGGTCGAGGAGTACGAGCGGACCGGCCCCGACACCCTGCTCGTCGACCTGTGCCCGCGGGTCGGACGGCACGCCGTGCCCCTTGCCGTCACCGACGACGACGGCCGGCTCCTCGGCGTCGTCCCCCGTGCGGCACTCCTCACGGCTCTGTCCGACCCCCGGAAGTCGGACGCGACCGACCCCCGGAAGGAGGCGGCCCATGTCTAGCCCCTTGTTCACCATCGATCTCGGTACGCCGGTCAGTTCCGCCGTCGACTGGCTCACGCAGCACCTGGGCGGCGCCTTCGACGCCATCTCCTCGGTGATGACGACGCTGGTCAACGCCGTACTCTTCGTCCTCACCGCACCCCATCCACTCGTCGTGACAGGGGTCTTCGCGGCACTCGCGTACGTCGCCGGCAAGTGGGGCTTCGCCGCCTTCACCGTCGTCGCCTTCCTCCTCATCCAGGGCATGAACCTGTGGACCGAGGCGATGCAGTCCCTTGCGGTCGTCACGGTCGCGTCCGCCCTCGCCGTGGCCATCGGGGTACCCATAGGCGTCTGGGCCGCCCGGGGCCGGGTGGCCAGCGCCGTCGTCCGGCCGGTGCTCGACTTCATGCAGACCCTGCCGGTGTTCGTCTACCTCATCCCGGCCGTCTTCTTCTTCGGCATCGGCCTCGTCCCCGGAGTCGTCGCGACCACCGTCTTCGCCGTCCCGCCCGCCGTCCGCCTCACCGAACTGGGCATCCGGCAGGTCGACAAGGAGGTCGTCGAGGCCGCGCACGCCTTCGGCGCCAAGCCCCGCGAGATCCTGCGGGAGGTCCAACTCCCGCTCGCCCTGCCCTCGATCATGGCCGGCATCAACCAGGTGATCATGCTGGCGCTGTCCATGGTGGTCATCGCCGGCATGGTCGGCGCCGCCGGCCTCGGCACCGTCGTCGTCCGCGGCATCAGCCAACTCGACGTGGGCGTCGGCTTCCAGGGCGGACTGGCCGTCGTCTTCCTCGCCATCTTCCTCGACCGCGTCACCGGCGCGCTGGCCACGCCGAGGCGACGCCGGCGCCGCAAGAACCGCACCCGGCCCACCCCGGCCGCCGACGTCACCTCCGATCCCGCCCCCGAACCCGCCATCGCCGCTTCGGCGTGAAGACTGTCTCAGAACAGGAAACCGCTCATGAACCGCACCTCACGCCGATCCCGCGGCGCACTTCTCCTCGGCTGTATTGCCACCGTACTCACTCTGGTCACCACCGCGTGCAGCGGAGAGACGGCGAGCGTGGACTCCGGCTCCGGCGGGGGGCGCGGCGACTCTAAGACGCTGAAGATCGCCGTCGTCGAGGGCTGGGACGAGGGCACCTCCGCCACGTATCTCTGGAAGGAGATCCTCGAAGAGCGCGGTTACAAGGTCGACGTTCAGTCACTGGACGTCGCCAGCACCTTCACCGGCGTCGCGAACAAACAGGTCGACCTCTACCTCGACGCCTGGCTGCCCAGTACCCACGAGTCGTATTGGAAGAAGCTCGGCTCCAAGCTGGAGGTCACCTCCACCTGGTACGCACCGGCCGACCTCAATCTGACCGTCCCCACGTACGTGAAGGACGTCAACTCGATCGCCGATCTCAAGGCGCATGCATCGGAGTTCGGCGGCCAGATCGTCGGCATCGAGGCGGGCTCCGGCCTGATGCGGCTCACGCGTGAGAGCGTCATGCCCGCCTACGGTCTCAAGGATGACTATCAGCTCACCGAAAGCAGCAGCTCCGCCATGCTCTCCGCGCTGCAGAGCGCGATCGGCAAGAAGAAACCGATCGTGGTCACCTTGTGGCGACCGCACTGGGCGTACGCGAAGCTGCCGCTGAAGGTCCTCAAGGACCCCAAGGGCGCATACGGCGACCCCGACAAGGTCCAGGCCATCGCCCCCAAGGGCTTCGCCGCCGACCACCCCGAACTGGCCGGATGGCTCAAGAACTTCAAGCTCACCTCGGCCCAGCTGGGCAGCCTTGAACTGCTGCTTCAGAAGAGGGGCTCGGGCCATGAGCAGGAAGCCGCGAAGGAGTGGATCGGTGAGAACAAGACGCTGGTCGAATCCTGGCTGAAGTGAGCCGCACCGGGGGACCGTGACGGGTCGTTCGGACCGTTTTCCTCAACGGAGCACCGTTTCTCCATTCGTCGCGGTTCTGGTGCAGGCGCTTCGAGAGCATGGCGTTGGAGTTGATCTGACGCTGAATGGGCGGAAGGGGGGTTCTTCCCCCCGCCGACGGGGAAGATCGTCGAGTGCGTCGATGTCCCTGATCTCTCTGTTTGAGGCTGACGACGCCCCGGTTCGACCACCGCCGTCGCGGTCCGGTGCCAGAGCTCCTCCTCGTCCTCCAGCCTCCCGGTGCGGCGCAGGATGTTGCGCGTCTGGCGGTGAGGCGGGCAGTAGTCGGCGTTGCCGCGGACCCGGTAGCAAGCGGCGACCACGCAGGGGCCCAGGCTGTCGAACGGCTGCAGGTCAGGCAGTTGGAGGAACCGGGTGGCCATCTTGTCGCAGTCCTTGACCGGGCAGATGCGGGCACCGAGGAGGGGGAGCGCGGGAAGGTGACGACCAGGAGGTGGTCCACCGGCACGGCCCACGACTTCTTGGACTTGGACCAGGCGCCGTTCTCGTTCTGCCGTCGCGCGACGTGAACGTGGGCGCCCTCGACCGAGCCCGAGGGCCCGGGAGTCCGTCATCAGGTGAGGATCGTTGCGGCACAGGCCAGCGACCTGCCCCGGCTGCAGACCAACACGGGAAATTCCCCAGCTGCAACAGTTCGTACACCTTCGCATCGGCCGTTGCTGCTGATCAGATCCCCTGACGCGGGAATGCCCGGAGTCCCTTGCGCAGTTGACCAGCACCACTCGGTGTGGACGCAACAATGATGCGTTTGATACAGCGACACGCGTGGTCGCTGAGGCACCCGGTTCGGTGCGTCTTGCGCTGGCCCCGAACGTTGTCCTTCTGGACCCGGAGCCAGCTGGTTTCCTCTGCAATGAAGGAGGGATGGGCTCGGCAGCAGTCCGCGCGGTTTCTCCAGGCTTCGACGATCCAGCCCCGGCTGCCTCTGCTTCAACGGCTCGAGGAGTTCACGGGGTTGTACCCGTGGCAGTGGACTCCCGCCGATGGCGAGGCGTTCATCGTCCACCTTCGCAGCGGGTCCAAGCCGATCCAGTTGTCTACGGCTCGGTCTTACGAGGTGGTCATCGAGCTGTTCGTGGAGTACTTGCTGGACCGCCGGTACGGGTGGGTTGAGACCTGCCAGGAACGGTTCGGCCTGTCACCGCAGGTGATCTTCCACGAAGTAACTCTGTTCTTCACTCGGTGGAGTACGAAGGCGATCCCCGGCGTCGGCCTCTGACCTACGACGAGGTCCAGGCGCTGTTCGACGCTGCCGATGCCCGACCTCGACGCATTCACGGGCAGGGCCGGAAGGGCACGCTCACCGCACTACGCGATGCTGCCGCACTCAAGACGATCTATGCCTACGGCACCCGGCGGACCGAGTCTTCGAGGGTCGACCTGGTGGATCTGCGACGTCATAGGAAGGCGCCGCAGTTCGGGCAGGCTGGCAGCATGGCCGTCCGGTACGGGAAGTCCTCCAAGGGCACACCGCCGAAGCGACGGACGGTGCTTCTGGTCCCCGAGATGGATTGGGTAGTCGACGTCCTCGACGAGTGGGTGCACGAGATGGCCTCGACGAGGACCTCGACCTGCACTGTCTGCGCCACAGCTACATCACGCATCTGACCGAGTTCGGCTACCCTGCCCGCTTCGTTCAAGTTCTCTTGAGCCCTCTGGTGTGTGTCCATGACGTGCAGCACGAGTCCGGGGTGGGCGGTGGTCTGTGTGGTGGAGGTGGTTATCTACCGCCGTCCATCACGCAGTTCTTCGGGAGGTTTGATGCTGGTGCAACGGGTGTTGATGCCCGCCTCGTCGCTTGAGTCGTGGACGGTCCTTGGCGACGAGGGCGGGATAGTCGAGCCGATCGAGCGCTATCTGACCTACCTGACCGACATCGAGCGGTCCCCGAACACGGTCAAGGCATACGCCCATGATCTGAAGGATTGGTTCGTCTTCCTCGGCCGGCGCGGTCTGGACTGGCGCGAGGTGCGGTTGGAGGATCTGGGCGAGTTCGTCGCCTGGCTCCGGCTGCCGCCTGCGGGTCGTGACGGCAGGGTCGCGTTGCTGCCGTCAGCGGAGCATCACTGCGGGGTGACCACGGTCAACCGAAAGCTGTCGGCGGTCAGCGGTCTTTACGTCTTCCACGCCCGTCACGGCGTGGACCTGGGTGATCTGGTCACCGAGCTGCAGCCGGTGCGAGCCCGACGGACGGGCTGGAAGCCGTTTCTGTATCACCTGGCCGGCGGCGAACCCGAGCGGCGCCGCACGATCAAGCTGAAGACGCCTCGCATGCACCCGACCATCCTGACCGCCGCCCAGGTCCAGGCAATCCTGGACGCGTGCACCCGGCTGCGGGACCGGTTCTTGTTCGCGCTGCTGTGGGAGACCGGCATCCGGATCGGCGAGGCCCTTGGTCTGCGTCACGAGGATCTCGCTGCGGCAGAAGGCGAGTTGATCGTCACTCCGCGAGTCAATGACAACCGGGCACGGGCCAAGTCCGCCTCTCCCCGCACTGTGCCCGTCGGCCCCGAGATCATCCGGCTCTACGCGGACTATCTCCACGACGAGTACGGCGACCTGGACAGCGATTACATGTTCGTCAACCTCTGGGGCGGCTCCTACGGACACCCGCTGACCTATGCGGCCGTCTACGACCTGGTGCTGCGAATCCGCCGTGCCACCGGCATCGACTTCGACCCTCACTGGTTCCGTCACACCCGGGCCACTTTGCTCCTGCGCCGCAAGGTGCCCATCGAGGTCGTCAGTACCTTGCTTGGCCATTCCTCGATCGCCACCACGCTCGATATTTACGGTCACTTGTCCGTCGAGGACGCCCGTCGCGCCCTGGAGGCCGCCGGGTTCCTGACCGGGCGGGAGGTCCACTGGTGAGTGAGTCGACTCCCGCTGTTCCCCTTCCCGGCTCAGGGCTACTGGGCAAACTCATGGCTGCGGTCCGGCCGGAGTTCCGCGTCGGTGTGTTCATCCCCGCTCCGGGAGAGCTGATCTTCGGGCTGGGAGCCTGCCGGGTTCCCGGATGTCCACGGCAGCCCCGCACCCGTCAGCTCTGCCGCGGTCATTACTACCGCTGGCAGCGGCGCGGAGGCCCCGACATCGAAACGTTCATCGCCGATCCCGGCCCCGGCCCGGTCGGGCGGACTGAACTGACCGAGTGCTCCGTCGCCGGCTGCCACTACGGTGCGGCCCGCCAAGGGCTGTGCGTGAGCCATCACGGCTTCTGGGAACGAACGGGCAAGCCCGAGAAGAAGAAGTGGGTGGCCGATCTGCCGGCGGTCGCCGACAGCAGCCACCAGATCTGCCGCTTGTCGTTCTGCACCCTGTGGATCCAGGGGAAGTCGCCGTTCTGCCACAACCACAAGTCCCGCTGGTATGCCGTCGGCAGCCCCGAGATCGAGGAGTTCGTACGCCGCTGCGAGGTCGCCGGAGACGACCGCTTCGACTTCCGGCCGCTGGACGACAAGCGTCAGCTCAAGCTCGAATTGCAGTACGCGCTGCAGTGCCGCCACGACGAGCGGCAGGTCAACACCCATAGCTCGGCCGTCTCGCCGGTGATCCGGCTGACCGCCGCCAGCGAGGCAGGATCCTTGCTGGAGTGGCCGATGGAGCAGTGGAGTGAGCACTTCGCCGCGATGCGCGGGGCCAGCCATGACCAGAACGGACAACTTGCGTTCCTGCGCTACGCGCACGAGCATCTGGAGGATCTCGCCTGCGGCAGCGGCTGGGAGAGCGAGTTCCCCCGCGATGTGTGGGTGCTGCGTCGGCTCGGAATCGAGGGCACCCGGGCCCGGTTGCGGTTCGACCGCATCGCCCAGCCATGGCTGCGCGAGCCGGCCAAAAGGTTCGTGCGCTGGCGGCTCAGTATCGGCCGCAGCATCAACCAGGCCGTCGTCGACATCCTCGCGCTCAACCGATTCTCCGGCTTCCTGGCCGACCCACGGGTCGCCGCGGGCGGTCTGGTTGCGGTGGACCGGAAGGTACTCGAACGCTACCTGGCCGATCTCGCCGTCGACCCGCGGTCGATCCACTCGCGCGGCCGGGACATCGGCTCGCTGAACGCGTTCTTCCACGCCATTCGCCGCCACGGCTGGGACGAGACCCTTCCGGCGAACGCGACCTTCTACCCCGACGACTTCCCCCGTCCCGACAAGCGGTTGCCCCGGGCGCTTGCCGAGCAGGTCATGGCCCAGGTCGAGCAGCCCGCCAACCTCGACCGCTGGCACAACCCCGAGGGCCGCCTGCTGACCTTGGTCCTCATGCGGTGCGGGCTGCGGGTCGGTGACGCCTGCAACCTGGCCTTCGACTGCATCATCCGGGACGCCGACGGCGCCGCCTATCTGCGCTACCTCAACCGGAAGATGAAACGCGAGGCCCTGGTCCCCATCGACGAGGAGGTCGAGGGCGAGATCACCGCCCAGCAGCAGCGCGTCCTGGGACGCTGGCCCGGCGGCAGCCGGTGGCTGTTCCCGGCCCCGCGGATGAACCCCGACGGCACCCGACCGCTGACCACCCACTCCTACCGCGGACAGCTCGATCTCTGGCTGGAGCGCTGCGACGTCCGCGACGAGCACGGCCGGGCGGTGCACCTGACGCCCCATCAATGGCGCCACACTTTTGGAACCAGGCTGATCAACCGGGACGTCCCACAGGAAGTCGTACGCGTCCTTCTTGATCACTCCTCGGGTGAGATGACCGCGCATTACGCCCGGCTGCACGACACCACGGTTCGCCGGCACTGGGAGAAGGCCCGCAAGGTCAACATCAAGGGCGAGAGCGTCACCGTCGATCCCGACGGCCCGCTGGCCGAGGCCACCTGGGCCAAGCAGCGGCTCGGCCGCGTGACCCAGGCCCTACCCAACGGCTACTGCGGCCTGCCAGTACAGAAAACCTGTCCGCATGCCAACGCTTGCCTGACCTGCCCGATGTTCGTCACCACCCCCGAGTTCCTGCCACAACACCGCGATCAGCGCCAGCAGTTGCTGCAGATCGTCTCCGCCGCCGAGGCCCGCGGCCAAACGCGGGTGGTCGAGATGAACCGCCAAGTCCTCGGAAACCTGGAGAAGGTCATTACCGGTCTGGAGTCCGATCCCGGGCAGTCGGGGGCTTCCGCCGATGCGAGCTGACAACAGCCAGCACATCGTCGACGCAGCCCGCCGCCGCAGCGAGTACACCCGCGCCAAGGCCGTCCAGGCCCTCCGCACTCTCGACGCAGCGGGCGAGCCGGTCACCTTCGAGACCGTCGCGAATCAGGCCGGAGTGTCCAGGTCCTGGCTCTATGCCCAGCCGGACCTGCGGGCTGAAGTCGAACGCCTGCGAGCGGCACACCACCGAGGACCCGTGTCTCCAGTTCCGGCTCGCCAACGGACCTCCGACGCCTCTCTGCTGCGGCGGCTCGAAGCCGCGAACACCCGTGTCCGGCAGCTCACCGAGGAGAACCGGCGACTCCGCGACCAACTCGCCGGCGCACTGGGCGAGCAACGAGCAGAAAGAATCACGAAAGAACAAGCGAAGGGAAGACAATGAGTACCGCCGAAGAGCAGGACCGGCTCCTGCGCAGACCCAGAAGCGCCCTCGAACGAGCACGGCAGGACTCGACGATGTGGGCAGACCTGGCCTACTGCGCCCAGGTTACCGACGAGGGTCCCGTGGCCGACCGCAACAGAGCGGCCCGCTTCGCCGTTCTGTGGGCACTGCAATACGACCGCCGCCCCCAGGACCTGCCGCTCCTGCGCTTCCTGCTCCAGCAGCAGACCACGTACTACCGCGAGGCCGTCCCCTGGGGCATGGCCCCCGACCTAACCCTGGCGGGATTCCTGGTCGCCGAACACCGGCAGGCGGAGGACCTTTGGCTGCACTGGGACGCCAAGAACATCAGCTTCGATACGGCGCTGGGCTACCACCTCTATCATCTCCTCACCGCAGGCATCGCCGCCGCCACGGAGACGGTGCGAGCCAGCTCCCACCCCGACCGCGCACGCATCCTGGGCGACATCACATCGCCCCGGCATACCGATGCCGCCGTCGAGGAATGGCTGGACCGGCAAGGCACACGATTCCCTTCCGATCCGGCCGACGAAGGACTCAAGTCGTGGGCCCACCACGCCGCGCGCCTCGGCGAGCGCGAGGTGTCCCGCCTCTTCATGACCGAATGGGCGGCAGGTGAGCCCCGAACCGGCGACACGCTCAACACACTGCAGTTCCACCTCGCTCAGCTCGGCTACCTCGCCGAAGCCGTGGAAGTACAGAAAGAAGCCGTCGCGATCAGTGATTCGTCGTGGTCAGGAGCAAGGGTGAGCAAACTTCTCACCCTTGCTCGGCTGCAACGCCGAACCGACGACTACACGGGCACACGGCAAACACTTCAGGAGGCCCAGCGCAGCCTGCCTCCCGACAAGCAGGGCTTCGACCAGGGAATATGGCGGCATTTCGTCAAGGAGTGCTTCCTCCTCGTCCCGATCGCACCCGACGACTCAACAGCGCACCGACTGCTCGCCGCCAGCGAGCAGGACCTGCACGGGATTCCTCGGCTCTGGATGGACGGAGTCCTCGACGCCGCAATCGCGGCTGCCGAACACCTCGGCGACCAGCCGGCACTCCACCGTTACCGCGCTCAGCAGCAGGCCGCGGCCCGCGAACGCGATCAGGAACTCGGGCAGCCCCGCCACCCCTCGTCAGGACCCGCAACCTCGTGAACTCCAGCACCAGCCGCCCGGAGATGAGCCACCCCATCAGGAACCGCAGCAGCGCGTCTCGCCCTGATAACGATCAGTCAGCTATCCGCTACGGGAACGCGGCTGCCAACTCCGCCTCGACAACAGCGTCCTCAACGCGAACGCCAAGGTCACAGGCACGAAGCCTGCCCGGACTCAAGATAATCCAGCAGCAGGTGGGACATACCCACGCGTCTACGACGGCCATCTACATGGGCGTCTCTGAGGAGTACCGGAACCAGCTCCTGGAAGCTTCGCTGAGGCGCCGGCTGGGTGACGACTGGGATCTTAAATGATCAAGAAGATGGGATAGGAGTGGTGTCTGCGGGCCACGATGGCCGAGCACCAGATGTTTCAGACGTCGGACCTGGTGCCGCTCCTGGCAGAACGTGGCGTGACCCTGTCGCGTGAGCAGGTCTACCGCTTGGTGACACAGCCGCCCCAGCGGATGAGCATGGACACCCTGGTCGCGCTGTGCGGCATTATGCGGCTTGTCCAGGGTGCTGTTGCCTGCACGGGAAGAAGCACTCTGCAGGTGGGTAAGCGTATCGGGTTGTACGCATGTGTCCGCATCGAGGGCGGTGGCTGGGGGTCTCGCAGGCCGGGGCGGTGCTGTTGCCGAGACGGTTCGCAAGGTGGGCCTGTTCACCGCGGTATCGACGGCATTGGCGCCGTGGCGCAAGCCGCGGGCGGTGCGCTGACCAGGCAGGGCCCTGCCCTCCTGATGTCGCCCCTGTGTGGCCGATAGCTGCACGACCTTCTCGTTCGTATGTCCTCTGCTGGGCACTGGTAGGGGCCATGACGTGGTCTTCTCGCATCAGTGGATGGCCGATGTGTACTGCGCTGGCACTACGGGAGAAGGCCAGCATGTGCACGACGACGTGGCGGGGCTGGCAGGGGAGGGTGGTTGGGTACCCGAATCTGAATGTGGAGCGTGCTTCCTCCCGTGGCTAATTTCTTGTATCACGTTGGCCGTTTGGCCTTTCATCGGCGCTGGACGGTGACCTTGCTGTGGGTGGCGGTCCTCGCTGTCGCCGGTTTCGGGGCCGCCACGGCCGCCGACGCCCCGGAGGACTCGCAGTCCATGCCGGGCATCGAGGCGCAGAAGGCCTTCGACCTGATGGAACAGCGGTTTCCTGGAACCGCCGCGAACGGCGCCAGTGCCCGGATCGTATTCGTCGCCCCGGACGGAGAGAGGATCACCGCAGCCGACAACCGCGCGGTGATCGACGACTTCGTCGACCAGGCGGACTCGGGCAGTCAGATCGCCGGTGTGGTGAATCCCTTCCAGGCTTCCGCGGTGAGCAAGGACGCCTCGACTGCTTATGCGACTGTCACGTACAAGGTGACGGCCACCGACCTCACCGACGCCTCGAAGAACCATCTGCAGGAAGTGCTCGACCAGGCCCGGGACGCCGGGCTGACGGTCGAGGTGGGCGGCAACGCGCTGGCTGAGCAGCCGGCCGCCGGCGGGACGAGCGAGGTGGTAGGCATCGTGCTCGCCGCCGTCGTCCTGCTGATCACCTTCGGGTCGATGGCTGCGGCCGGACTGCCGCTGCTGACAGCGGTGCTCGGTGTCGGCATCGGAATGACGTCCATCATCGCTCTGTCCAGTGCGCTGGGACTGTCCGGGACCACTGGCGCCCTGGCCTCGATGCTGGGTCTCGCGGTCGGTATCGACTACGCCCTGTTCGTCGTGTCCCGCTACCGGGAGGAACGCGCTGCCGGCCATACCCCACACGAGGCAACGAGCCGTGCTGTGGGCACGGCGGGCTCGGCAGTGGTGTTCGCCGGGTTGACGGTCGTGATCGCGCTGGCCGGCCTGTCGGTGGTCGGCGTCCCGATGCTGACGAAGATGGGTCTGGCCGCGGCCGGAGCGGTGGTCATCGCCGTACTGATCGCGCTGACCCTGGTCCCGGCGCTGCTCGGCTTCTGGCCCAACGCCGTCCTTTCACGCCGCGACCGCAAGGGCACCGCCCGTCGCCCGCAGCGTGCGGCGAAGGAGAACGGCGGTGTGCGCTGGGCACGCTTCGTGCTACGCCGCCCCGTGCCGGTGCTGCTCGCCTCGGTCATCGGTCTGGGGGTGGTGGCGCTGCCCGCGCTGGACCTCCAGATGGGCATGCCGGGCGACGAGGTGAAGTCCACCGCCACCACGGAACGCCGCGCCTACGACGCGCTGGCCGAGGGTTTCGGGCCGGGATTCAACGGCCCGCTGACCGTGGTCGTCGACGCCCAGAAGGCTACTGACCCCAAGGCGGCGATCGCCAAGATCTCCGCCCAGGTCGCCGATACCGCAGGCGTGGTGTCTGTCTCCCCACCGCGCTTCGACGAGGCGGGCAGCACCGCTGTGCTCTCCGCGGTGCCGTCCACCGCGCCGACCAGTGAGACGACCAAGGACCTGGTACACACGTTGCGCGGTGAGCGCAGTGTGAGCGAGCAGGCAACTGGCGCGACGTTCTACGTCACCGGCTCCACCGCCATGAACATCGACGTCTCCCAGAAGATGCAGGACGCCCTGGTGCCCTATCTGGTGGTCGTGGTCGGTCTGGCGATCCTGCTCCTGATGGTGGTCTTCCGCTCACTGCTCGTGCCCCTGAAGGCAGCCCTTGGCTTCCTGCTCTCCGTCCTGGCCTCCCTGGGCGCGGTGGTCGCTGTCTTCCAGTGGGGCTGGGCCGCCGACCCTCTGGGCGTGGAGCAGACCGGGCCGATCATGAGTCTGATGCCGATCTTCCTTGTGGGTATCGTCTTCGGCCTGGCCATGGACTACGAGGTCTTCCTCGTCTCCCGGATGCGCGAGGCTTACGCTCACGGTGAGCGTCCCGCGCAGGCTGTGGTCACCGGGTTCCGCTACAGCTCTCGGGTCGTGGTGGCCGCTGCACTGATCATGATGGCGGTGTTCTCCGGATTCGTCGGGGCCCAGGAATCCATGATCAAAATGATCGGGTTCGGACTCGCGACCGCGGTCCTGTTCGATGCCTTCGTCGTGCGCATGGCGCTCGTGCCGGCCGTACTGGCACTGCTCGGTGAACGGGCGTGGTGGCTGCCGCGCCGGCTCGACCGGATCCTGCCCAACGTCGATATCGAAGGAGCGTCCCTGACCGGCAAGCCCGTCGACACCGACACCCAGGCACTGTCTGTACCGGCCGAACGGGAGACCGCCCGGCGCTGAACCAACCCGCCATCGCCGAATGGTGCGGGCCCGCCGCGAACATTGCGGCGGGCCCGCTGGCCCTCCCGGTCCCTCCGCACCCACCATGTTCCCTGAGCACCCCCACCTCCGGAGCGCCGCATGACGATCAGCTGGCAGCAGTACGCCCGCGGCCACCGCCGCCTGACCGAGGCGGCCCTGATCGCACTGCTGTGCGCCGCCTGCGGCCCGGCCACGCTCTACAGCAGCCTTCCCTACGCCGACGACCAGCTCGGCTGGCTCCCCGGCGTCCCCTTGGCCTTCGCCGCCTCGCTAGCCCTGCTGTGGCGCCGGAGCCATCCCCGCACAGTCGTCGTGTTCAGCGCCGTGTGCGCCAGCGCCGCCGCAGGCACCGGTTACCTGATCACCCCCCTGCTTCTGGCACCCGTCATGGCCGCCATGTATGAACTGGCCGTCCGGACCCCCCGGAAGACCACCTACCTGTACTGCCTCGCCGTCATCACGCTGATCGTGGCAACCGCGCTGTTCGCCAACCGCTACCACCACCCCTGGCCACTCACCACCCTCAACCCTCTCTTCTGCCTCCTGCTGCCCGTGGCCCTCGGCTCGGCCGCCCGCCTGCGCCACGCCTACCTGGGAGCCGTCCAGGCCCGCGCCGAATACGCCGAACACACCCGAGAAGAAGAGGCCCGCCACCGCGTGGCCGAAGAACGCGTCCGTATCGCCCGCGAACTTCACGACGTCGTCGCCCACCACCTGACCGTGGCCAACGCCCAGGCCGGCACCGCCGCCTACCTGACCCGAACCCACCCGGAACAGGCACAGGAGGTACTCACCGGACTCGCCGACACCACCGCCAACGCTCTGCGCGAAATGAAGGCAGCCGTGACCCTGCTCAGACAACCCGACGACCCCGACCTCCTGGAACCGGCCCCCGGACTGGACCAACTGCCCGACCTCGTAGCCGCGTTCCATACCGCCGGACTCGATGTCCAGGTCACCGTCGAGGGCGAGCAGCGTCCGCTGTCCTCGGGGACGGACCTGACCGCTTACCGCATCGTGCAAGAGGCACTCACCAACGTCACCAAGCACGCCGTCGTCCACACCGCCCAGGTGTGGCTGACCTACCACGCCGAACGCCTCACCATCACCGTCACCAACGACGCGAGCCCTTCCCAGCCGGCCTACGCCTCGGGGCCCTCAGACCGCGGCTTCGGCCTCATCGGCATGCGGGAGCGCGCCCACTCGGCAGGCGGCCGCTTCCAGGCCGCACACCGCCCCGAAGGCGGCTTCACCGTCACCACCGACCTGCCGACGAAGCCCTGACCACACCAGGAAACCCATGCCCATCCGCATTCTGCTCGCCGACGACCAAGCCCTGCTGCGCACGACGTTCCGCACCCTCATCGACACGCACCCCGACATGGAGGTGGTTGCCGAAGCCGCCGACGGAGAACAAGCCCTCGCCGAGGCCCGGACCCACCATCCCGACATCGTCCTGATGGACATCCGCATGCCCCGCGTGGACGGCCTCGCCGCCACGAACGCCATCTGCGGCGACCCCGACCTGACCGCCACCCGCGTCCTGATCCTCACCACCTTCGAGACGGACGAACACGTCGCCCAGGCACTGCGCGCCGGCGCCAGTGGATTCCTCGGCAAGGACGTCTCCGCCGAGACCCTCCTCGAAGGCATCCGCACCGTCGCCGCCGGTGACGCCCTGCTGTCACCCGCTGCCACCAGGACATTGATCAGACGCTTCATCGCCACTCCCGACCCCCTCCCGGCAGCCAAGCTGGACGCGCTCACCACCCGCGAATCCGAAGTGGTCACCCTGGTCGCCGAAGGCAAGGACAACACCGAAATCGCCGAGCAACTCTTCGTCAGTCCGTACACCGTACGCACGCACGTCCAACGCGCGATGAACAAACTCCACGCCCGTGACCGAGCCCAACTCGTCGTCATCGCCTACCGCACCGGACTCGCCCGTCCGTAAGCCCGGAGCACGTACCGGAGGAACTCGGCTACGCCCGGATGTGGAGCTACGATTCCGCACCTCTGTGGGAGGACCCCTTCGTCCACCTTGCGCTCGCCGCCCGGCGTACGACCCGCATCGGGCTCCCCACGGCGGTCCTCGTTCCTGAGCAGCGATCCGTGATGGCCATGGCGTCCGCCATCGCCACCGTCGCCCGCCTGGCGCCGGGCCGCTTCCGGGTCTGCTTCGGCACCGGTTTCACCGCCCGCCTGGCTCTGGGCCAAGCCCTGATGCGACTTGGCCCCTTCGGCGACTTCGTCGGCGCCTTGCGTCGGCTTCTGGCGGGCGAGACCGCCGTACTGGACGGCAGACCGGCACGCATGCTTCAGTCCTCCGGCCTCGCGGCCCCCCGGCCCATCGACGTGCCCCTGTGGATCAGCGCCTTCGGGCCCCGCGGTGCGGCCCCCTGCACTGGTGTCCAGGCGCCGGGCCGCCGCGCCGCCGTCGCCGTCGAGCGGGAGTCAGTCCGTTCGGCCGAGCGACGGCTGGTACTTCGCCCTGCGCGACGTCGGCCTGCCCTACGTCGTCGCGCTCAAAACGCACCGCGGCACCTGGGCCCGTACCGATTTGCCGCACACCCCGATCGACGCCGCCCGTGCACTGGCCGACACCGACCCCGACCATCGGGATGACTGGCGGCCCATCGAACACCACTTCCGCGACGGGCACACCGAGACCTGGTGGGCCGCCGATGCCCGCCTGGGCGGCTACGGCCCCGACAGCCCCTGCCGCCTGGTCGTGGCCACCACCGACCCGCGCCTCCTGCCGGAGAAAACGACCTGGTACCTGGCCACCAACCCGCTACACCCCGACGCCCCGCACTCCGCAACCAGCCCGCACCCGCCGGCCGACCTTGCCGAAGTCGTGCGGCTCTACGGGCTGCGGCCTGATCGCGGTGTCGGTGCCCTTCCGTGGCCCCGCCACTGCAAGTGGTCCAGAAGGCGACTTCAACCGACGCCGACATGAGCCGCGGCAGAGGCCACCGGCCCGAGCCCGCCGGCTTGACTCGCGGTAAGCCCGTATCGGCGCGGCAGCCCTGCCCGGTGCCACCGCGAGCGGGACAGCCGACCGGAATTCGCCCCCGGCAATCGAGTACAGAAGCTCCCAGGCCCCGTCATCAGGAATGACGAGGCAGCCTGTCGCCTGCTGGCCCCTGCTCCCTCTCGGGCCCTTGCAGGTGCTCGGCGATCGCGTCCGCCACAGCGCGCATTCCGGCGCTGTTGGGATGGAAGGCTCCGACGACGGTGGAAGGGCGAAGTCGTTCGGGGAGTCCGGTCACCCATGGTTCGGTCGATCCGAGAGCGTGTTCCTGGCTGCGCGGCCGCATCGCGACGAGTTCCGCCCCGGAGCGGGCGGCGGCGCGGGTGAAGACGTCGGCGACCTGGTCGCCCAGTCGGCGGAACTCCTCCAGAGTCGCTGCCTCGAAGGGTGTCGCGCGGCTGTGGCGGGTGTCGGGTCCGACGACCGTGAGGTAGTCGACCAGGAGCACCCGCGCGCGCTCGACTCTGCGTCGCGTTTCCTCCACGATGAGGACGAGACCGGCCGCCGCCCGTTCGACGTCGGCCTCCGACGGTCGCGGCACGCTCTTCCGCTTCAGTGCGGTGCCCAGCGGCCGGAAGAGGGTGTGGGCAGAGAACCGGCCCGCCACGCCCAGCCGCAACATGCTGCCGATGTAGCCGAGGTCGTTGCCACCGGCGGTGATCGTCACCAGGTCGGCGTCCTCCGGCAGACCGGCCAGCTGGGGCGGAAAGGTGTGGAGCAGCACGCGTTGGGGGGTGGTGGTGATCGTGTCGGTGGTCGCTCCGCTCACGGTGAGGTCCGTGAGTTCGGCACCGAGCCGTTCGGCCAGCAGGTGCGGGTAGTTCCGCGCCGAGCGGTTCGCCCGGCGGTCGGCGACCGGCTCGATGCCGGGACCCGCAGCGTACGAGCTTCCCATCGCCGCGATCCGCCGGATCTGTGTGCCCGTCATCAGGGGTTCCTCCTTCGATGGTTGAGCGTGGTCTGCGCTGTCTCGCGCTCGGGTCACCGACTGCGCACCTGCGGGGGCCGATTCCCGTCTCCTCCACGGCGATCGGCCGGGTCGCCGGTGCCGCTGCGAGCAGGAGACGGGCCAGTGCCTGCCCCTGCGGATCTGCACGGCATGAGTCGCGCCGAGTTCGCCGATCACACGCATCGCGTCGTACCACCGCACGGGGCGGGCGACGGACCGGGCAAGGTCGTCGAGCACGGCGCCGACGTCCTGGTGGATGCGGCGGCCCCGCACGTCGGTCAGGTAGGGCACGTGCTGCGGGCGATGCGGAACACTGGCGAGGTACTCGGCCAGGGGCGGCCACAGGCTCCTGAAGCGGGCAGTGGGAGGCCACAGCCATGTCCAGGCGCTGCCAGCGACGCGCGCCCAGGCCGGGGGCCGGGGCCTGGGCCCGTGGGAGCGCGACCACGGTACCGGACAGGACGCTCTGGTCGGAGGCGTTGACGTTCGGGATCCACAAGGGATCGTCCGTGGTGCTCACTCGCTCGGTGAGCGTGCGTACCTCGCGGGCGCCCAGCCCGAGGACGGCGCGCCCATGCCCCACTCGCCGCCGACGCAGGCCTCCCGCATGAGTTCGCCACGCAGGTGTACGGCCATCAGCGCCTCCTCGAAGGTCAGGACGCCCGCCGTGACGGCGGCGAACGCGCCGACGGAGTGACCGGCGACGAAGTCGGGGCGCAGGCCGTGGTCCTGCGTGAGGGCCCAACGTCCAGTGTCCAAGGGTGTCCACGCTCAAGAGGAAGGGCCCGGCCCTATCCGTCCCTCGCACCCAAACACCGGTCGGCAAAGGCCGTCCACCGGGCCCAGATGTCGATCTCTGGATCGCGCAGCCAGTTGAGCTGAATACCGTCCATGAACGAAAGGATCTCGATCGCCATGCCCTCCGGGTCCGGGGAGTGGTCCACGAACAAGGGGGCGAGCTGACGGGCACCCCTGCGGATGCGGTCGACGAAGTAGTCGTGGGCCGGGTGATCCGTGCTGATGGACTCCGCCGCCAGCACCGTGAAGAGGCGGACGATCTCGGGGCGCGCGATGTTTCGCCTCATCAGAAGATCGAGCACTTCCCTCGGGTCCTGCCGGCCCGCCCGCTCGATCGCCACCTGCGACTCTCTGCTCGATTCACGCTCCTTGCCCCGCAGTACTTCGATCAGTAGCTCCTGCTTGGAGCCGACGTGGTGAGTGACGCCGGCGCGGGTGAGACCACACGCCTCGGCCAGGGCCGACATGGAGAAGCCCTGGTAGCCGGTCGCGGCGATCATGCGAGTGGCGTGCTCGATGATCTGCGCCTTGCGGTCATCCGCTGCCAGGCGAGTACGGGGTTCGCTCATGAGGTCATTTTCACATCCGCCACGGCAACTACTTGCAGGGGTGTAGGTAGCAGCTTAACCTCCCTACCTACAGGGGTGCAGGTAGCTGGTGACTCCCCTGCCTCCGCACCCATCTCTTCATGCACTTCATGAACATTCCCGGAAGGCGGTGGTTCAGTGTCGAACGACCTGTCTCCAGTTGAGAACAAGGCATCCGCACCCGCCTACCCATGGCGGCCCGTTCGCACCGGCATCGCACTGGCCATCGGATCAATGCTGTGCATGGGGCCGTTCATGGCCTTCAACGCCGTGTTCCTGCCCGCACGGATCGAGGCCATTGCGCCGGATCAGAAGGTCAGCGCCATCGCCCTCATAGCGACCACCGGCGTGATCGTCGCAACTGTGGCCAATGTGCTCTTCGGCGCGCTGTCGGACATGACCCGCACACGGTTCGGACGTCGCGTTCCCTGGATGATCGTCGGCTCGGTCGGGGCGACCCTCGGGCTGCTGATCGTCGCGAACGCGGGCTCCGTTCCCTTGATCGTCACCGGTTGGTGCCTGTTCCAGCTCTTCCTCAACGCCATCATCGCGCCCCTGATCGCGATCCTGCCCGACCGGGTTCCGACGGCACGACGCGGCACCATGTCCGCGCTGTACGGTGTCGGCCTGCTGCTGGGCATCGCGCTGATCGGTCAGGTCGCCGCACCGCAGTTCCTCGACGACACGAAGACGGGCATGCACATATTCGCCTTCTTCGCACTCCTGGCGGGTCCGCTCGTCGCCGTCATCACACCCGAGCCGTCCAACCGCGACGAGCCACGTGAGCCGTTCTCGGCCAAGGGACTCGTGAAAGCGTTCGTCTTCCCGATGCACGAGTCGCGCGACTACTACTTCGTCTTCTTCGGCCGGCTGTTCAACATCATCGGCACCTATGTCGTGGTGGGCTACCAGCTGTACATCCTCACCGACTATCTCGGGGCGACGATCGCCGAGGCCGGGAAGACCATGTCGTTGCTCGGGCTCGCCCAGCTTGTCGGCTCGGTCATCGTGGGAACCGCCGTCGGTCCCATCTCCGACCGGTTCAACCGCCGTAAGGTCTTCATCGTCGGCGCGACCATCCTGTGCACGGGCGGAACCCTGTTCCTCTTCTTCGTGCAGCAGCCGTGGGCGATGATCGTCTTCGGTCTCTGCAGCGCCATCGGTGGCGGCATCTACAACTCGGTGGAACAGGTCGTCAGCACGGAAGTGCTGCCCGGGGCGGACACGGCGGCGAAGGATCTCGGCTTCCTCAACGTCGCGGGAACCGGGGGGCAGGCGATCGCGCCCGGTGTCACCTCCGCGGCGATCGCGACAACGGGCAGCTTCGCCCCCGCGTTTCTTGTCGCCGGCGGCTTCCTCGTGGCTTCCGCAGTCCTCTTCGGCCGGCTGCGAAAGACGCGATGACGGCCCACATCTCTCACCCCCCACTCGAAGGCGGTTTCATGAACCACGAGAACGACGCCTCTGCCGACATCTCCGTCGACATCGACTCCTTCGTCGACTCTCTCAGTCTGGAAGAGAAGGCATCGCTCGGCAGCGGAGCCGCGTTCTGGGTGACTGAGCGGACGGCCGGGCTTCCGGCAGTCGTGATGGAGGACGGCCCGCACGGGGTGCGGCATCAGCCGGGAGACGTAGACCACATGGGCATCGCTCCCAGTGCCCCCGCGACCTGCTTCCCGCCTGCCACCGCGCTCGCCCAGACCTGGGATCCCGAGCTGATCGAGCGCGTCGGTGAAGCCCTCGGCACCGAGGCACGCTCCTTCGGCACCGATGTACTGCTCGGGCCCGGCGTCAACATCAAGCGCGATCCGCGCTGTGGACGCAACTTCGAGTACTTCTCAGAGGACCCGCTCCTGAGCGGCCGGATGGGCGCGGCCTGGGTGCGTGGGCTCCAGCGGCGTGGGGCCGGTGCCTCGGTCAAGCATTTCGCGGCGAACAACCAGGAGTTCGAGCGCATGCGGTCGAGCTCCGACATCGACGAACGGCCCCTGCGGGAGATCTACCTCCGTTCCTTCGAGCGCGTCGTGCGCGAGGCGCAGCCGTGGACCGTCATGGCCTCCTACAACCGTCTCAACGGCGTTCCCACAACGGAGAATCACTGGCTTCTCACCAAAGTCCTGCGCGACGAGTGGGGCTTCGACGGCCTCGTGGTCAGTGACTGGGGCGCCGTCGCAGACCGGGTCCGAGCCGTGCTCGGCGGACTCGACCTGCAGATGCCCGGCGGGGACGCCGGTTCGGATCAGGAGGTCGTGGACGCCGTCCGAAGCGGCGAACTCGACGAGTCGGTGGTCACGGAGCGGGCCCGACGGACCGTGCAACTCGCCCGGCGCGCCGAGAACGCTCGACGGGCGCACCCTGACGCCGCCTTGGACGTGGACCGCCATCACGGCCTCGCACGCGAGGTCGCCGGCCGGGCGATCGTCCTGCTCAAGAACGACGGCGACGTGCTCCCGCTCGCGGCCGACGGCCGATCGGTCGCCGTCATCGGCCCCTTCGCGGTCGAGCCGCGCATCCAGGGTGGCGGCAGCTCCCGAGTCGTGCCCACGAAGGTGGACGTGGCCGTCGACGAGATGCGCGCGATCGCCGGCTCCACGACCATCGCCGTCGCGGACGGCTACCGCCACGACGGCGGCGATGCCGAACATCTCCGAGCCGAAGCGGCCCGGCACGCGGCTGAGGCCGACGTCGCGGTCGTCTTCCTGGGCCTCACGGCCGCGGAGGAAGCCGAGGGCACGGATCGGCCCGACATCGACCTGCCGACCCACCAGCTGGAACTACTCAAGGCCGTGACAGCCGCGCAGCCCCGCACCGTGGCGGTCATCGTGCACGGCGGCGTGGTACGCCTGCACGAGGTCGCCGACCGGGTACCCGCCGTGCTCGACGGTTCGATCCTCGGGCAGGCCGGTGGAGGCGCGATCGCGGATGTCCTGTTCGGGCGGGTGAACCCGTCGGGGCGCCTCGCCGAGACGGTGCCCCTGCGCATCGAGGACGCGCCGTCGTTCCCGACGTATCCGGGAGACCAGTTCCATGTCCGCTACGGCGAGGGCATCTTCGTCGGCTATCGCGGCTACGACCGGATGAAGCGGGACGTCGCCTTCCCTTTCGGCCACGGCCTGTCCTACACCACCTTCGAGTACCGCGACCTGCACATCAGCGCCGCGGGCGATGACATCCAGATCACGGTCACGGTCGCTAACGCCGGCACCCGCGACGGCCGCGAGGTCGTCCAGATCTACGTCGCCAAGGACGACGGCGTGCAGCGCCCCCCGGTCGAGCTGAAGGCGTTCCGAAGCGTACGTCTCGCGCCGGGCGAGTCCTCGGAGACAGTGCTGGTCATCTCCCGTGACGAGCTCGCCTACTGGGACATCTCGCTGCACCGCTGGGTCGTGGAGGGAGGCAGGTACACCTTCCACGCCGGCGCGTCGAGCCGAGACCTGCGGCTGTCGAAGGAGACAGAGGTCGAGGCCGACACCGTCCGGCGTCCCTTCACCGAGAACTCCACCATCGGGGAACTGCTCGCCCACCCGGTGGCGGCGCGAGTTCTGGCCGCGGCCGTGCAACAGGGTGCGGGACAGGCGCGGAGCACCGCTTCCAAGGAACTGGGCATCGACGCGAAGAAGTCGGGCCTACGCATCCCGGTGGGCCGGGTCCGCTCGCTCAGTGGCGGGGCATCGCTTCCGAAGGCCGAACTGACGCGGCTGTTGGAGGCTGTCAACGCGGAGTCGGGCAACTGAGCGCTCCGCTGAAAGCAGCAGCGATGGGCCGGCGGATGTCCGCCGGCCCATCGCAGACGGTCGCTCCCACTCGGCGCAGCCGCACATCGACACGGCCCGGCACCCCGTTCGGGCGTTGCCGACCCGCACCGGACTTCACCGAACCGGCCCAGGACGCACGCCTGCTCGGCCAGGTTCCACCCCGCGTCCTTGCAACTGAAGGAACACCATGAACCGCCCCTCCGACACTCTCGAGGCGCGGCTCGACGCAGCCGTCAGCCGGCTCTCCTTGGAGGCCAAGGTCCGTCTCCTCACCGGGGAGTCCCTGTGGACCACCCACCCCGAACCCGCCGAAGGACTGCGCCGCATCACGGTGTCCGACGGCCCGGCCGGGGTGCGCGGGACGTCCTTCGACGCGGCCGACACGTCCGCGAGCCTGCCTTCGCCCACCGCGCTCGCCGCTTCCTTCGACGAGGACCTGATCCGGCGGCTCGGTGTGCTGCTCGCCTCCGAGGCCCGTGGCAAAGTCGAGGCCGGTTTCTTCACGGTGCACGCGGCCCGCCACGCGGACGCATCAGTCCTGAGGGTGGGCGTCCAGCCCAACTGATCTGCCCACATCCCCAACCCCGCACATCCCATGGTGGAAGGAACCGACACAGTATGAAGATCGTCAAGGGACAGGTCGCTGTCATCACGGGCGGCGCCAGCGGCATCGGGTACGGCCTGGCCGAGGCGCTCGCGGCCCGCGGCGTACGCATCGTCCTCTCCGACGTCCGTGAGGACGGCCTGAACGAGGCCGTCGCGCGGCTGGGCGCCGGCGACGTGGACGCCATCGGTGTCGTCGCCGACGTAACCGACGCAGCCTCTGTCGACCGGCTCGCCGAGCAGACAATTGACGCCTACGGCCGAGTGGACCTCGTCTGCAACAACGCGGGCGTCGTATCGCCCGCCGCGCCGATGTGGGAGCAGGAACTCACTACGTGGCGCCGCATGATCGACATCAAGGTGATGGGGGTCATCCACGGCGTACGCAGCTTTGCTCCCCACCTGATCGACCAGGGCAGCGGCCACATCCTCAACACCGCCTCGTCCGGCGGTCTGGCTCCCCTGCCTGACCGCACCCCTTACACGGGCACGATGCACGCGGTGGTCGGTCTCACCGAGACCCTCGACGCCGAACTGCGACGCGCGGCTCGGAAGGTGGGCGCCACCGTGCTCTGCCCCGGCCTGGTCGACACCCCCCTGGGCCAGAACTCGGTGACGCTCGGTGTCGCCGCGCTTCCACCCGGCGTTGACGGCTCAACCATGAAGGGCCTGCCCGGGGTCATGTCCGCGAGGGCGGTCGCCGAGGCCGCCCTTGCCGCCATCGAGGCCGACCGCGTGCACTCCGCCCCCGGAAGCGGCGTCGCCGACCGGGCTCGTGCCCGGGTCGGGGGGCTGCTGGCCGACCTCGCAGCTGACGACAGCTTCGAGTTCCCTCGCACCTGACGGTGAGCCCACACCTCCTGCGCTTCGCCTGATAATCCAGTTGCAGTTCGCTATTCCTGCTGGCCAAGAGTTTTTCGTGAGTGTGCTTGGCTGGCGTGCCGCCAGGTGACGGGACTTCGCGACTTCGGGCGCGGCGAGCCGCTGTGTTTGTCGTGCAAGACGACGTGCGGTCCGATGCCTCGTTGAAGGGCACCGTCTCGGCCAGGGTTGCAGCGGCAGTACTCCGGCGCGGCGGGGGCCCGTATTTCAATAACTGTCAGCGACGGGTTCCCGCGGGGGTTGTTCGGGCGTGTAGCTGTTCCAATGTGCGGGCGGGCGATCCGGGTATCGGCGTGACGAGGATCCGGTGCAGGTCCAGGAGCCGTTTTGCGTCCTGGTACTGGATGGACAGGTTGGTGCGGTTGACGCCCAGTAGTTGGGCCAGGAACGTCATGGTCACCGCTCTGCGGCGGCGGAGGATGGCTGCAAGGAGCCGGTGGGTGTGGTCCACGCTGCTGGTCTGTGGGTGGCGGTAGCTGCGCGGGCGGTGGAAGCGTCGCTGGAATGCTGCCTCGGCCAAGGCGTCCCAGAAAGGTTCCGAGACCGCCACCAGATGCTCGAAGGCGGTTCGTGACATGCCGGTCAGGGCCGGGTCGGTGAGCATCGCGGTCAGGGCCGGGTCGGCCCGGTGTGTCGTGGCCGGCGCGTCTGGCGCTCGTCGTGGAACGGGAGACAGTGTGTAGTTCCAGTCACCGTGGAAGGTGTTGGGTGTGATCGGAAGGGCGTGGAACTCGGCGGGTGTGACGCTGATGCCGAGGTCGTAGCTGCCTGTGTCCAGTTCGGCCCCGATGGTCAGGCCGGTCCTGGTGGTTGTGGCGGCGATGGTCTCGAGGACGACCTGGTAGCTGGTCAGCGGCCGCCCCCGCCAGTTCGCGGTGATGTGACAGAACATCCGGTGCTCTATCTTGTTCCAGTGTGTCCTGAATGCAGAGGGGAATTCGATGTAGGACGAGTTTCTTGAAGCAGTGCTGCGTGACCGATGAAGGATTGGCCCTTCGAAGTCGCCCTGCGGGGGGAGGCTTCAAACCGCCTCATGCCGCGTTAGCCGAAGACTGTCGTGGTGAGCGATGAGGAAAAGGCGTCCGAGAGGCGTCAGGTGGGGATCAGGGAGACGAACGCAAGTGAATCGTTGCTGACGTGTCGAAAAGATTCCGACGACATCAAAACCGGGGAGCTTGGAACCGTCCCGGGATAAGCCTGGCGGGAGCCCGCCGACTGGCCAGGCGGTGTCCGGCATGGAGACGACGTGAACCTGATCTGCCGCGGTCATGTGGAACAGGAGAAGGCGCGTACCGATACAGCCCGTCCTGGTAGGGCCGGGCGAGAGGGAGCACCCCGAGCGGTCGTGCCGTGAAGGGGCCGAGTACCGATGCGGAACGCGCCGGCGGACCGGCTCGTAGTAGTGGGGAAGCTCCTGTAATGGGGGTGGAGCGAAGGGGCCGGGTCGTTCGTGACTGTGTTGATCGCATCAACCGGACGGTGTCCGGGAGGAGTTCGGTGAGCCAGTTGAAGTCACAGGCCAAGCCGTTTGAGATTTCTAAGTGGGAAGTCAAGGAAGCATGGGAGGAAGTCAGGGCAAACAGGGGAGCACCGGGAGTGGACGGGCAGAGCATCGCCGACTTCGAGGAGGACCTGAAGAACAACCTCTACAAGGTCTGGAACAGGATGTCGTCGGGCTCCTACTTTCCTCCGCCAGTGCGTGCGGTGGCCATTCCTAAGCCGCATGGCGGCGGTGAGAGAATCCTCGGGATTCCCGCCGTCGCTGATCGTGTGGCTCAGACCGTAGTGGCCCGGCATTTGGTGCGACGGGTGGATCCTATTCTCCATCCGGACAGCTTCGGATACCGGCCCGGACGGTCCGCCTTGGATGCCGTGGAGAAGTGTCGGGAACGCAGCTGGAAACGGGACTGGGTTGTCGAGTTCGACATCTCCCAGTTCTTCGACAGTGTGCCCTGGGACCTCCTGGTCAAGGCTGTGGAAGCGCACACCGACGCCGTTTGGGTGAAATTGTATGTGCGGCGGTGGCTTGCTGCCCCGCTCAAGATGCCCGACGGCACCCTGCTGGAACGGGAGTGTGGGACGCCACAAGGCAATGCCGCGTAGTTAAGAAACGGCGAGGATTTTGATGTCGGGTGGGTCGGGGTGGTGGATGGTGGTTTCGGTGCGGAGTTTCTTCCTGTAGGCGTGGACGTGGACGCGTTTGACGGCTCGTGGGCTGGTACGGTGCCGGCGTCGCGGGTTGAGTCTTTCGAGGATTTCTGTGCGGGCTGTTTCAAGAGCTTCCGTGAGACGCTGAGGGGGAAAAGCCCGCCTGGTCGGTGACCTGGCGGCGGATGATGCGCAGTGATCTGATGAAGGACAGCCTGTCGGGGTCGATGTCGGCCTGGTCTGCTGCCTCGCACATCAGATGTCGGACCGCGTAATGGGTCAGTAGGAGTGCCCAGATCTCCTGCTCGATCATGTCCGGTGTTTTCGAGCGCAGGACGCCGCCCCGGCCGCGCTGATGGGTCTTGATCTCGTCGAGGCTGGATTCGAGTTCCCAGCGTTCTGCGTAAGCGGCCGCGAGTTCGGCGGCGCTGGCCTCGTCGGGATCCATGATCGTGGTGATCAGGCAGAAGATCTCGCCTTTCCCTTCACGGTTGGTCACTTCGTACTCGACGACACGGACCGGGATCCCGGACGGCTCCTCGATACGCGCAGATCCGCGGTAACGCTGGTTCCCGCGCCGGTTCCTGACTTTTGGGTCGAGCAGAAAGGACTCGTACGATCCGTCTTTCAGCGGCCGGACTACCGGGAGATGAGGTCCGTCGGGCATGCGCCACAGCAGATCCGCGCCGGTCGCGGCGGCGGCCTCCCACAGGCGGTAGGCGTAAAATCCCCGGTCAGCGGTGATCAGCATGCCCGGCTCGAAGTCGGTGACGAGTTCTTTTGCGAGGGCGCCCTCGTCCACACGCCAGGGCCCCAGCCGGGCGGCCACCACAGCGTGGGTCCCGCATTCGCCAAGTCCCACGACTTTCACCTGCGGGAAAGGAGCGGGGTTCTTCGTCCCGCCGGAGCGTCCGAACTCCGCGTCATTCGCCGGCGTATCGGGAATGTCCAGCACGAACCCGTCGATGGCCATCAGCCGCCACCGGCCCAGCCAGGCTCCTTGCGTGCCCCGCTGAGCACACGGCAGAGCCACCCGCTCGAACAAGACCCGCAAAGGATCCGGTCCCAGACGCCGACGCGCCTGGGAAATCGCACTTGTCGTGGGGACCTTCCAGTCCTTGCGCCATGTCCCCAGGAACCGTAGGCCATTGACGAGTAGACGGATGACTTCCTCGTACGACTCACCGAAAAACAGGCACAGAGCCATGACGTAGTAGACGACAACGCGGGCCGGCAGCAGGCGGGACCGCTTCTCGAACCGGCCCGTCTCAGCCAATACTTCATCGACCAGATCCCGGTCGACCAGACGCGTCAGAACCCCGATACCCACCCGGTCCGTCAACCGCGTACCGGAAACCGCCGAGCTACCCCGAACCCCACCCATGAAGAAGGAAGATAACCCGTTTCATCGCCGCCACAGACAACGGCGGCCATGCCGGTTGACCATCCACAACCAACGCGGGCGTGTCGCTGTGCACATGTGGAAAGAGAATCCCAAAACACTTATCTACGTGGCATTGCGCCACAAGGAGCCCCGGTTTCTCCTGTTTTGGCGAACCTGTTCCTGCACTACGCGTTCGACGTCTGGATGGTCCGGGACTTTCCGACCGTCCCCTTCGAACGCTATGCGGACGATGCGGTCGTGCACTGCGTCACCGAGCGCCAGGCCCGCCAGGTGCTGGCCGCGCTCTCGGACAGGATGGCCGAGGTCGGGCTGCGTCTGCACCCGGCCAAGACCCGGATCGTGTACTGCCAGGACGGATTGCGGCGCGGCTCGTACGAGCACACGTCGTTCACGTTCCTGGGGTTCAGGTTCCAACAGCGCCAAATGCGGGACAGGAACGGCCGCATCAGATGGTCGTTCCGTCCCGCGGTCAGCAGGGACGCCCTCAAACGACTCGGCGAGGAGGTCCGTTCCTGGCGGCTTCACCGGCGGGTCAACCTCACCGTGGAAGAACTCGCGCAGCGGATCAATCCGATCGTCGCGGGCTGGATGCAGTATTACGGCCGGTTCTACCGATCGGCCTTGTATCCACTTCTGATGCGCATCAACGCCTACCTGGTGCGCTGGCTCCGCAACAAGTACAGACGGTTTCGCGCGATGAGGAAGGCCATCGCGGCCTTCCAGCGGGCAGCCAAGCGCCGCCCGGGGATGTTCGCGCAGTGGAGATGGGTCAGTTCCCCCTCCTTGGCCTGGTGATCAGGACGACAAGAGCCGTATGACGAGAGATCGTCACGTACGGATCTGTGGGAGCCGGAGGGTGCGAATCCCTCCGGCTACCCGACCTTCGATGTCCCCGGCGGTAGGTGACAGACCGTGATTTCCAGGCCGCTCTCTCGTGCGAAGGTGGCAAGGTTGCTTTTCCAGGTCCAGCGGCGGGGGTCGTTGGAGCCGCCGGAGTCGGCGGTGATCAGGAGCCGGGTGGCATTCGGGTGGTCCGCCCGTCCGCGGTTTTGCCACCAGCGTCGGATGGACTCCACCGCGAACTGGGCGGTGTCGTGGTCGGTGCCGACGTTGACCCATCCGCTGTTGTTGGCTATGTCGTAGATCCCGTAGGGGATCGCCATGGGCTGGTCGTTGGTGGTGAACGTGTGGCAGTCCACCTTGATCGCGTTCTTGCCCGGCCGCCAGGTGCGACCGGGCCGGTCCCGGTTGCCGAGCCATTCCTTGGCCTTGGTGTCGACGCTGATCACCGGCTGGGCATCGTTGAGGAACGCGGCGGCGGTGGCATTGAGGTGGGTGAACTGGGCATCGCGGTCCGGATGGCTGATGCCCTCTGTTGTCTTCGCGGTTCCCTGCAGGCTGTAGCCCAGGGTGTGCAGCAGGTGTCCGACGGTTGAAGCGCTGACCGGGTGGCCCTGTGTGGTGAGGGTCGAGGCCAGGGCCCGTAACGACAGCGTGGTCCACCGCAACGGGGAGACGGGGTCGCCTCGGGTGTGCGGCTCGATCAGCGACTCCAGCGCGGGCAGCAGACCAGGGTCGGTGTCTGTCAGCCGCTTGCGGCCCGCACCTGGAGCCCGCACCCGCAGGGTCGGTGAGGAGCAACCGGCCAACTCGGCCATACCTCGCGCGATGGTTGCAGTACTGGTGCCGGAGGCGGCGGCGACCCGGACGATCCCGCCACGGCCGAGGGCCGTCGCCTCACTGGCCAGGTACAACCGACGGCGGCGCTCATCGAAGTGCGGCAGGATCTGATCGAACTTGGCCCGCAGAGCACGAGCGGCAACGCGGCCTGACAGACACGAGGTCATATCTCAGACTCCCACCAACACCCCCTCTGCCGAGCACTAATTGAAATACGGGCCCCGGGCCGCACGGAGAAGTGCTGGATCGGCGCGTTCGCCGCCTAAGACGATGTCTCACGTGGTGAGTTTGGCGAGTTTCTTGTAGCAGGCCAGCGCGGCGGCGAGGCCGAGGAACGCGAGGAATGGCTGCCTTTGCGTTCGTACCGGACAGTGAGGCGGCGGTAGCCGAACAGCCAGGAGATGGACGTCTCGATCTTCCAACGGTGGCGCCCGAGTCGTTCGGAAGACTCGATGCCGGGCGGGCGATGCGGGATGATGCCGCGTTTGCGCAGCCAGAACAGAGTGCCGGCGGAGTGGCACGCCTTATCGGCGCGGAGCTTGCCGGGGCGCCTGCGGCGCGGTCCGCGCCGGGACCGCACGGCCGGTATCCCCTTCACCAGGGGTTTGAGGGCCGGCTGCCGTGGGTGTTCGCCCCGGACACGCCGACCACCATCGGGACGCCCTGGGCCTCGGACAAGTACGTGCCACTTAGTACTGCTTGGACGACCGGACGCTGACCGCAGTTACCGTCGATCCTGCTGTGTCCCCGAGTTTTGTACGAAGCCGGCTGGTGGACCGCCTGCCTTTCGAGCTCACCCCGTGGACCGAGTCGGCGGCGCCTTCGAGGACGTACCCCAAGGTTTGAATGGTTTGCACATCGGCCTGAACGGAGAAGCCAGCCCCCCGTCCTGAGCTTGGTCATGCGCTGCCATCAGAACGGTGCCTCCCCCCGCCGCCGCCCGGCTCTTGTTGCAGAGAGTGGACCAAGGGCAGCGGGGACAGCTGCGAACGCCCCATCGGCAGAGGGAGCGGTCGTGTTTCTGATCTCCACCAACTGGGGCCAGATGAAGCCGCCTTCCGGGAGCCGACTGACGAAAACCTAGCCAGCCAGGCGGCGAATACTGCAACTCTCGAACACCGACACTCCACCAGTGCTCCGGTGACGTCCCGTCACCGTCACTCCCTCGCCCGGGCCGTCGCCTCGTCGTCGACGGGGATGCCCAGCCGGCCGGCCACGGTGGTGAGGGCTGTTCCCAGGGGGAGCGCCACTCGGGTGAGGGCGTGCAGGTCGCCCCGGGTCGGGTCCCGGTTGACGATCAGTACTGGCTTCCCTGCCTGGGCTGCCTGGCGGACGAACCGGAGCCCGGACATCACCGTCAGTGAGGAGCCCAGGACGAGCAGCGAGGCCGCCTCACGGACCAGTTTGCGGCAGTGCTCGACGCGCCGTGGCGGAACGGATTCGCCGAAGAACACCACGTCCGGTTTGAGGATGCCGCCGCAGACCGTGCAGGGCAGCACGCGGAAGTCGCCGACCTGTTCATCGGTGAGGTCGGCGTCACCGTCCGGGTTGATTCCGGCGGCCACCGGCTCGAAGCCCGCATTGGCCTCCTCCAGCCGCCGGGCGAGTTCGTGGCGCGGGCTGAAGGCGCCGCAGGAAAGGCAGACGACCCGCTCCAGGCTTCCGTGGAGTTCCACGACACCCTCGGCGCCGGCGGCCTGGTGCAGGCCGTCGACGTTCTGGGTGATCACACCCGAGAGCAGGCCGTGCCGCCCGAACGCGGCCACGGCCCGGTGCCCGGCGTTGGGGCGGGCGCGGCCGAAGGTGCGCCAGCCCAGGTGGCTGCGTGCCCAGTACCGGCGCCGGGCCTGGGCGCCGGCGGTGAAGTCCTGGTAGGTCATCGGAGTGTGCCGGCTGAGGCTCCCGCCCTCGCCCCGGTAGTCGGGGATGCCCGACTCGGTGGAGATGCCCGCCCCGCTGAGGACCAGCACACCACCCGTGCTCAGCACACCGGCGACCGGCTCCAGATCCGTGGTGCCCGGCGGCAGGTCAGCGGTAGGGGTCCAGCTCACAGTGGGACGCATGCGCATGCCGCCAGGGTACGGAACAGGTAAGTCTGGAACGCGTTCCCCTTCGCGGTCACCCGCATCAACGACCCGAACATGACCACCGTGTCCCTCGGTGTCTCCCAGTTCCAGGGCGTCTACAGCGTCAACTACGGCGCCATGATGGCGTCCGCCACCCTCGTCCTCCTGCCGCAGCCGACGATCTACGAGGCCTTCGAGAAGCAGGTCATCGCGGGCATGACCGCGGGCGCCGTTCGCTGCCCCCACGCACACCCACCTCCCAGTGCGGCCATCCACATCCCGCCGGGCCACTACGACCTGCTCACCCGCGTCGTCATCGACATCAGCTTCCTGACGATCAAGGGCTCCGGGCCCGGCTTCCTGTCCCGGGCCATCCACGACGACACCTCCGACACCAGCAACTGTGGATCGAGGTGCAGCCCGGCTCCAGCCACATCCGGGTCAAGCACACCGACGGCAACAACGAGGCATTCCTGGTCCAGCGTTCCGGTGCGCCCGCCGAGGTCGGCCGACTCAGCGGCATAGGGAACTACCTGGCCACCAACAACATCAAGGCCAACCCAACCTCGGCGTCAAGGGCGTTCTCGGCTCGTCCTCCGGTCAACGGTCACGTTCGGCGACGGTACCTGTGCATGTCGTCGCCGAGTGGGGCACGGGCTGCTTCCGGCCGTGGCCGCCACCTCTGTACGGTGACCGACCAGGACGGTGTCCTGCTGAAGGCCGGCATCTGGCGGGGCTGCGGGCCGACCACCCGGCCGGGTGACGCGCTCGCCGTCAGGTACGAGCCGAAGGGGCGTGTGTCGCCGCGCGGTGTGGAGCGCGGAGCACCCCGGTCGCGACCGCTTCGTGATCTTGGCGGGCGGATCGCCCCCCGCGTCGCCGGGAGTGTGGTCGCGGTCGTACGCTCCCACCGCCTCTCATCCGCCGACACCGATTCCGGGCCCTCTGATCGCAAGGCGGGCCCTCCTGGCTGGGCCCGAGGCGCCCGTGATCAGCCGGCTGCGGGCACGCCGAACTCGGCTTGTGCATGGACGTGTGGACGTGTGGACGTGGCGCAGGGTCACATCCAGACATCTGGCCCGGGGTCGCCGCCCGCTGCCACGGTTGCGAGCCGATCCACGTAATGGGCCCAGCCCTCCTCGTGTGCGGCGCTCGCCTCCCGGGTGGGCAGGCCGCGATGGACCAGGCGCAGCAAGGTGCCGCCGTCGACCGGTTCGAGGGTGATCTCCACCGTCGTCGAGCCGGGCGGCACGGGCATCCCGCCCTCGGCCCAGCCCCAGGTGAAGACCAGCCGCTTGGGCGGGTCGATCTCGACGAAGCGGCCCTCGGCGACGTTGTCGCGGTTGACGTTCGTCCGGTAGGAGCCGCCGGGCTCGAAGGTGAACTCGCCGTCGCTGCCCATCCAGGACAGCCACCTGTCCCGGTCGGTGAAGAAGGAGAACACCGTCTCGGGCCGTGCGGCGATGCGCCGTTCGACCGTCACCACGTCTGTCGTGCTCAAGAGCTTGCCCCTCAAGTGGTCTCGGGCTGTTCGGCTTCTTCGGCCCGCTCGGCTGCCTCCGCCAGTTCGGCGAGCGTGTCGAGCTTGGCGGCCCACATGGACTGCAGGTAGTCGGCGAGCGGTCCCATGGCTTCACGGTCGGCCTGGTAGAAGCGTTTTTTGCCGTCCTGGCGCAGCGTAACCAGGCCGGAGTCCCTGAGCACCTTGAGGTGCTGGGAGACCGCTCCGAAGGTGACGTCGAAACGCTCCGCGATCTCGCCCGCGGACAGCTCTGCGTCCCATACCAGGCGAAGGATCTCGCGCCGCCTGGGCTCGGCGACCGCCCGTACCGCATCCATGAACATCATTTTAGCCGCCACTTGAATTTGCCGCAGAAGGTGTGTCATTTTAGTCATGGCTAAAGTGATTATGAGACTGAAGCGAGGAGCACACGTCATGGCGGACATCGCTATGCAACTGCACATCGAGGCCGACCCGGACGCCGTCTACACGGCGATCTCCACGACCGAGGGCATCCACGGCTGGTTCACCACGACCGCCACCGCCGAGCAGGGCGTGGGCGGCCGGCACGAGCTGAGCTTCCCCGGAGTGCCGGAGCCGTGGCGGCTGCGGGTCACCGAGGACGTGCCCGGCAAGCGGCTCGTCCTGGCCGGCGAGAACGGCCCCTGGACAGGCACCACCCAGACCTACGAGGTCCTCACCCAACCCGAGGGCGACGTCACCCTCCGCTTCACGCACAGCGGCTTCCGGGCAGTCGATGACGCCTACCGGGACTTCACGTACGGATGGGCGACGAAGTTCACCCAGCTCAAGGCCTACGCCGAGACAGGCAAGCCGGCGCCCTTCTTCACGGGCTGACCCCGCCGACTTCACGGGCTGCTCCTGCCGACATCACAGGCTGCCCCTACCGGCCCATCCGATGACTCATCTCAGGAAGAGACTCATGAACACCCAGCACAGCGCACTGCACCCCGCCATCCGGGAATGTGCCGCCGCGGTCTCCGCCACGGCCTCCGCCGTCCGCGGCGACCAGCTCGGCGACCGCACTCCGTGCGAGAAGTTCACCGTCGCCGAACTCCTCGACCACCTGGGCGGAACCCTGGCCTCGTCCGCACGCGCCGCCCGCAAGGAACCGCAGGCCGGCGGGGGCGACGCCCTGTCTATGTCGCCCGCTGCCGTCGCCGAGGCCGCCGAGCTGGCCGCAGCGGCCTGGGCCGACCCCGCGGCCTACGAGGGCACCACCGAGTTCGGACCGGGAGAGATGCCGGCCGCCTTCGCGGCCACGATCACCCTGGAGGAACTCGCCCTGCACGGCTGGGACCTGGCCCGCGCCACCCGGCAGACCTTCCCCGTCAGCGAGGAGACCGCCGAGGTCGTCCTCGGCGTGGTCGAGAAGATCGCCGACCAGGCCCGGGCCAACGGCAGCTTCGGCCCACCCGTACCCGCCGCCGCCGGCGAACCCGCCTTCCGCCGGGCGCTCGGCACCAGCGGGAGGAATCCTGAGTGGAGCGACTGACCGCCCGCAGGACGGCATCCGGCGCGCAGGATCGGAGGACGCAATGGCGATCGACGAGACGGCGGAGCGCGTGATCCGGCTGCCACCCGACCGCGTGGCCGCGTACGCCATGGACTGGCGCAACGACCCCAAGTGGACGCAGGGCATCCGCACCGCGGAGCTGACCAGCGAGGCGGACGGGGGTGGTTTCGGCGTCGGGGCTGAGGTCACCCGCACCGCGTACTTCCTCGGCAGGCGCATCGACTATGTGCTGCGCATCGCCGCACACGAGCCGCCCCAACTGCTGGACATGGTGTCCGTGGCGGGCCCGATGCCCATGCACGTCACGTACACCTTCGCCCCGCACCCACAGGGCACGCTCGCCCGCATCCGCGTCCGGGGCGACGCCGGCCGCTACTACCGCCTGGCCGCCCCCGTGATGGCGCGCAAGGTCCGCTCGTCCATCGCCAAGGACCTGCGTGACTTGGAGCGCAGGCTGCTGGAGCCGCCCGGGTCCGCGACCGCCTGACCACGAGCGTCCGTTCATCACGACGGCGGTGTCGGCGCACGGGGGACGGGTGGCGTCGGCCGTGGGTGACGCGGTGCGCCTCTACGCCGTCTACGACCCTGTCGCCGGCCGGGTGCGACCTGGGACGGGCGCGGGCCCGCGGCCTCTACGCGGAACTCGTACGCGCCACCCGAACCTGCGCCCCGTGTCGTTCGACCACGAGGCGGGCCGTGCGGGCCATGGCCTCGTCGACCATCTCGCCTTGGAATGTCACGGCGCCCGTCCCGTCCCTCTGTGCCGCCTCGACCGCGGCGACCAGCTCTGCGCAGCGGGCGAGTTCGGCGGAGCTGGGAGAGAACACCTCGTTGATCACGGGGACATGGGAGGGGTGGATCGCCATCATGCCCTCGTAGCCGAGGGAGCGGTTCTGTTCGGCGAAGCCGCGTAGGCCCGGCAGGTCGGTGATGCGTGTCCACAATCCGCTGACCGGGCATGGCACTCCGGCTGCCCTGGCGTCCAGCAGGACGCGGGAACGCAGTGCCACGGTTTCGGTTCCCTCTGCGCTCCATCGGTAGCCGACGGCGCGTTCCACGTCGCCGCCGGGGGCGGTGAGAGCGCCCAAGTAGGCGATGCGCGAGGCGGCTTGGGCGATGTCGTAGGCCTCGCGCAGGCCGCGCGCCGTCTCCAGCAGGGGCACCAGGGCGATGTGTCCCGGCGGCAGGCCCTGTTCCTGTTCGCACCAGCCCAGCAGCCGGTCGGCAAGCCTCACGTCCTGAGCGCAGCCGACCTTGGGAAGGACGACACCGGCGAGCCCGGGCCGTACGACCGCCCGCAGTTCCTCGGCCCCCGCCCAGTCGTCCAGCGGGTTGACACGGACGAACAGGGCCATTCGTCCCGCCTGTTCGGCCGACGTGTCGGCGGCCTGTGCGACGGCGTCGGCCACCTGGGCACGGGCGGCGAGCTTGTCCGGGGCGGGCACCGCGTCCTCCAGGTCGAGGATGGCCGCGTCGGCGCCCGCCGTCCGGGCCTTGGCCAGCCAGTCGGTTCTGGTGCCGGGGACGAAGAGCAGGGAGCGCAGCGGGGGCCGGTCGACCACTCCCGCGTCCACCTCGGCAGGGCTCTTGGAAGACGCCTCAGATGACATCGCTCTTCTCCAGGTCGGCCAGCTCGTCCGCGCTGAGTCCGAGCCACTGCCCGTAGACGAGGTGGTTGTCCTGCCCGAGGGCGGGCCCCGTCCGCCAGACCTGGCCGGGCCGCTGCCGGAAGTGCGGGATCACCGCCTGCATACGCACCGGGCCGAGGTCGGGGTCATCGACGGTGATGATGTCCTCGCGTTCGGCGTACACGGGGTCGGCGGCGATGTCCGCGGCGTCGAACACCCGTGAGGCCACGACCTCGGCGCGGGCGAACTCCTCGAGGCACTCGTCGGTGCCGCGCTCCGCCACCCAGTTCCGCAGGCCCTCGTCCAACTGTTCGCGTCGGTCGTACTGTTGCTGAGCCGTGGTGAAGTCCTTCTCGGGGAGCCCCAGCAGGCGGGCGATGTTGCGGACCGATCGCAGCGTCGCGGAAGTCACCGTGATCCACTCGTCGTCGCGGGAACGGTAGGTGTTGATCACGGCCCCGGGGGCGACCGCCAACTGGTTGCCGGAGCGTTCGGGCACCCGTCCCAACTGGTCGTGGACGATCACCTGCCACTCGACGAGTCGGAACAGGGACTCGAAGAGAGCGAGGTCGATCCACTCGCCGTCGAACCCGGGGTCATGGTCGCGGCGGTGGAGCGCGGCCAGGACGGCGTAGGCGCCCATCAGGCCGGTCACGGCATCGCCGTGCGAGAAGCCGGTGTGGACCGGAGGACCGTCGGGGAAACCCGTCAGGTGCACGACTCCGCTGCGTGCCTCGCCCATCTTGCCGAAGCCGGGGGCGTCCGCCTGCGACGAGGTGGCGCCGAAGCCGGAGATCTGCAGCAGTACGGCCCGGGGGTTGATCCGGTGCACGGAGTCCCAGTCGAGTCCCCAGTTGCGCAGGCGTCCCGCGCGCAGGGTGACGATGACGACGTCCGCCCAGGCGACGAGCCGGTGGGCGACGAGTCGGCCGGCCTCGTGGTGCAGATCGAGGGTGACCGAGCGTTTGTTGCGGCCGGCGACCTTGAACCACAGGGGAACACCGTCACGTTGGGGCCCCATGGCGCGGGCCGCGTCTCCGGCGCCGGGGGGTTCTACGTGTACGACGTCGGCCCCTTGGTCGGCGAGCATCGAGCCGGCCAGCGGACCGGCCACCACATGGGCGAACTCGACCACTTTCAGCCCGTGCAACTGCCCGCTTCCGGTGGTGTTCCGCTCGTCGTCCGACACCGATGCGCTCCCTTGCCCTGCCGTTCCACGTGGGTCTCCGACAGCGTCGTCCGCGTTGGTGCGGCACGGCCGTCGCCGTTGTCTTCAGACTGCCGGAGCGGAGAAATGCCTGTCGAGCAACAGACAGCCATCAATCAATGCGAAAAACGCATGAATTGGGGAGGGTGTCGTACGCGGCCTCAGGCCCACGAAACCCCGGGCGGAAGTGGACGCCCCTGAAGGCGGAACTCTTCGAGCGTCTGAAGGAACCGCTCCGTCACGGCCGGGAGCGTTCGCCGAGCGCGCACCGCGATGTCCAGGCGTCGGTCCACCACGGGGTCCACCAGAGGACGGCAGACGACGGGTCCGGCACCCATGAGCGGGAGCACGAGAGCGGGCATCGCCGACACCCCGAGGCCGGCCGTCACCAGTCCCCCCACGGTCGCGATACTGCCCGCCTCGGCCGCCGGTACCGCGTGCGTGTCGATCTGGGCGAACGCCGCGTCGGTGAGCCGCCGCACGCTCGAGTCGCGCCCGACAGCCAGGAACGGCTGTCGGGCCAGGTCGTCCCAGGCGATCTCGTGGCGGTCGGCGAGCGGGTGGCCTTCCGGCAGCACCGCGACGAAGCGGTCCCTGACCAGAGGGCGGTGCTCCAACTGCTCCGGCGGGTTACCGACAGTGGTGATCGCGAAGTCGGCGTCGCCGGACAGGACCCGGTCCAGTACCGACCGCTCCAGGCCGTCGAGGAGGCGTACCGCCACCTGCGGTCGCCGCTCACGGAAGTCGGAGATCACCTGCGGCAGGAGCACCGCCGCGACGGAGGGAAGGGTGGCCACGGCGACCGTTCCCGACTCGCCGAGCAGGTATCGCCTGAGCTCCTTCATGCCCGCTCGGTGAGCGGTGACGATCTGCTCGGCGACACGCAGGGCCTCGACGCCCGCCGCGGTCAACTGCACGTTACGGGTGTCCCGTTCGAGGAGTTGCACGCCGAGCTGTCGCTCCAGATCCGCGACCGCGCGGCTGAGCGAGGACTGGGAAACGTGCATCTCCGCGGCGGCCGCGGTGAAGCTCGCGGCCCGGGCGACGGCCGCGTATGCCGCCAGTTGACGCAGGGTGGTGGCCTCCATGGCCGACGAGCATAGGACTCAACCGCTTGAATTGATGCGCTTATCGCATGGACAGATCTCGGTTTGATGCTGGACACCGATCCGCCGGTGCTCCGAAACTCTCGCGTAACACCTCGGCCCGCCCCCGCCCAGTTCCCGCCCACCGCCGCCGAGGGCCGTCCCCGAGAAAGCGAGCGCCGCCATGCTGGCAGCCCTGGGCTTCGCCACGATCGCCGTCCTACTGCTGCTCACCATGACCAAACGCGCCTCGGTACTGGTCGCTCTGATCCTGCTTCCGGTGCTGGCGGCGCTCATCGGCGGATTCGCGGGCGATCTGGGCGAGCTGACTCTCGGTGGGCTGTCCAAGGTGGCCCCCACCGGCATCATGATCGCCTTCGCGGTCCTGTACTTCAGCCTGATGGTGGACGCCGGGCTCTTCGACCCGCTGATCCGCGGTCTGTTGCGGGTGGCGCGTGGCGACCCGTTGCGGATCACCGTCGCCACAGCCGTCCTCACGCTGTGCGTGGCCCTGGACGGCGACGGTGCCTCCACCTTCCTCATCACCGTCTCCGCACTGCTGCCGGTCTACCAGAGGCTCGGTATGAACCCCCTTGTGCTGTCCGGCGTCGTCTGCCTGGGCGCGGGCGTGATGAACATGGTCCCCTGGGGTGGCCCGACGGTGCGAGCCATGGCGGCACTGAAGCTGGACAGTTCCGAGGTCTTCAACCCCGTGCTGCCCGCGATGGGCTTCGGTGTCGTCTGGGTGCTGGTGGCCTCCTACCTGCTCGGCCGCCGGGAGCGCAACCGTCTCGGTGCGCTGTCCCCGGGGGGTCCGGACACGGACGTGCGCGAGGGCGAGGGCGAGGACGAGCGGGACGACCGTGAACCTGCCCCTTCGACGACGCTCACGGCGACCACGGACCCCGAGTCGAGTCGGCACGCCACTCCGGCGACGGCCGACGGGGAGCGTCAGGCCCTCCGGGCTCCCGGGGACGGGCCCGGCACCGTCCGGGTCCCGCCGCTGCCGCGGACCTGGCTGAACATCTTCAATCTCCTGCTCACCATCGCCCTCCTGGTCTGCCTGATCCAGGAAGTGATGCCGCTTCCGGTGCTGTTCGTCCTCGGGTTCGCGATCGCTCTGCTGGTCAACCACCCCACCTGGGAACAGCAACAGGCGCTGCTCGACAAGCACGCCAAGAGCGTGGTCCTCGTCACCACGATGATCTTCGCGGCCGGCGTCCTCACCGGGATCCTCACCGGCACCAAGATGATCGACGAGATGGCCGAGACGCTGGTCTCCGTCGTCCCCGACTCCTTCGGATCGCACCTGCCCGTGGCGGTGGCCGTCACCGGCATGCCGCTGAGTCTGGTGTTCACCCCGGACGCCTACTACTTCGGCGTGTTGCCCGTACTCGCCGAGACCGCGCAGGGCTTCGGCACGGACCCGGCCGAAGTCGCCCGGGCCGCCATTCTCGGCCAGATGACCACGGGGTTCCCGCTCAGTCCGCTCACCGCGTCCACGTTCATCCTGGTCGGCATGAGCGGTGTGTCGCTCGGCGAACACCAGCGCTTCATCTTCCGCTGGGCCTTCGCCACCACCCTGGTCATGACCGCAGGCGCCCTGCTGACCGGTGCGTTCCCCCTGTGACCCGTGACCCGTGACCCGTGTCCCGGGCCCGAGCGGAGTCCCCGCCGGCCGCGGCCCCCCGGCAGCCACCGCACATGCCGCTCAGGCCTCCAACTCGCCGCCCGTTTCCGGAAGTCCGGAGCAGGGCGAACGGATCCACACGCACCAGGCACCCGGTCCGGGTGCCCCACCGACCGAGACGAGGACCCATGAGAGGGATCACCAGACGTACGGCGCTCGCAGTCACGGCAGGTGCGGTCGCGGCGCCGGCCCTGAGCACGGCAACCGCCTCCGCCGCCGACACCACGACAGCCACATCACAAGGACGACAAGTGACCTCCGGACGCAATCCGGTCCTGCGAACGGACCTCGTCACGCGGGTGACGCCGAGGAACAACTGGCTGGTGACAGCCGTCGCCCTCCAGTACGCGTATCGCATTGACCTACGCGGCGAGGTGATCCCTCCCTCGGCCTTCGAGGTGAAGGCCACTGTGGGCGGGCAGACAGCGGCTCGCACTGTGACCCGGGTCTACCCCAGCACCACCGCCGAAGTGGACGACCGATCTCGCCCAGGACGGCCGGGGGACCGCCTGATCATCGAACTCGACCCGAGCGACTCCAGCGCGCGGGCCGCGGGCACCGACCCTCTTCCGCTCGACCGCGCATACTCCGTCAGACAAGTGGCGGACGTGCACACCCGGGAAGGCGAACCAGTGCTCAAGGCTGGTCCGTTCGCGAGCCGGAACGACGACGTCATCACTCCCGTGGTCGACGACTTCGCCGCCGGTTCCTTCACCGACTCCGCAGGTTTCGAACTCGACTTCAGGCTGTACCAGCCCGAGGGATTCGTACGGAACCCGCAGACGCGCAAGCGGTACCCACTCGTCGTCACCCTGCACGGCGGTGGCGAAGTCGCCGACAACAACATGACCCAGCTCACTTCCAACCGGATCGCGGTCACGTTCGCCAAACCGGAACGGCAGCGCCGCGACCCCGCGTTCGTCCTCTCTCCACAGATCCCCCTGCCCCGCCCCATGGACGGACCCGACGGCACGGACTGGACCGACGCCAAGGTCCAGGCCGCGCTGATCGAACTCATCGACACCTTCGTGAGCGAGCACTCCCGAAGCGTGGACACAGCCCGGCTCTATCTCGTCGGCCTGTCATCAGGGGGGCGCGGAATCTACAGCCTGCTGCCGAAGCGCCCCGACATGTTCGCGGCTGCCCTGCCCACTGCCGGCTGGGGCGACCCGGCCACCATGGACAGGATCACGCACATCCCGATGTGGGCCGACCACTCCGTCGACGACCCGGTCGTCCCCTACCGGGAGGGCCGGTTCGGCAAGCCCGGCACCTGGACACTGATGAACGCGCTGGAGACCGCCGGCGCACGGGTCACCCGTGGGGAATGGCCCAACGATCTGCCGAAGGCACAATTCGAGGCCCGGTCCCGGGCCCTCCTACGACAGGCCCGCAACGCGCGCAGCCACGTACTGTTCACGAGCTACACGCCCGGAACGACACCGGTGAACCCACACCTCGCATGGGCCCAGACGTATGAGAACGACGTGGTCATCGACTGGCTCTTCGAACAGTCCCGGTAGCCGCCGCCCGCGGCGCCCCCTCCTTGCAGCCCTCACTGTGCGGGCGCACCCCGCTGTCCGGTTACCGCGCTCTCACCGCTATCCGGAGGTAAAACAATGCGTCCATCCAGTCGTTCCACTCACACCGCCGCACCGTTACGGACCCGACCCCGTGCCATGACGGCACTGATCACCCTGGCGACCACCATCGGCTTGGCGCTGACTCTGCTGACAGCCGCCGCCCCGCCGGCGGCCGCCGTCGACTTACTGTCCCAAGGCAAACCCGCGACCTCCTCGTCCACCGAGAACGCGTCAACCCCCGCGTCGGCGGCGGTGGACGGCAACACCGGGACGCGCTGGTCGAGCACGTTCAACGATCCGCAGTGGCTGGGAGTCGATCTGGGCGCCACAGCCACCATCAGCCGAGTGGTGCTGCGCTGGGAGGCCGCGTACGCCCGCGCGTTCCAGATCCAGACCTCCGACAACGGCACCACCTGGAACACCATCTACTCGACCACGACCGGCACCGGCGGCGTGCAGACCCTCGACGTGAACGGCGACGGCCGGTACGTCCGCCTCCACGGCACCCAGCGCGGCACCGCCTACGGCTACTCGCTCTGGGAGTTCCAGGTGTACGGTTCCGGTGGCGGCACCCCTCCGGGCAACGAAATCCCGGACCCCACGGCCGCTTCCCTCGAGGCCACCAACGGGCCGCTGACCACCGCCACCTACACCGTTCCCAGCCCAACCGGGTACGGCTCCGGCACGGTCACGTACCCCACGAACAGAGGCTCTTACCCGGGCGTCGTACTGATGCCCGGCTATCAGGGCACACAGCAGAACCTGCAGTGGCTCGCACCCCGCCTCGCCTCCTGGGGCTTCGTCGTCATCAACGTCGGCACCAACACACTCACCGACGATCCCGCCTCGCGCGGCCGCCAGATCACCGCCGCCGGCACCCAGCTCCACGCACTCGGCGACGCCACCGGCAACCCGATATCCGGGAAGGTCAACGGCACGCTCGGCGCGGTCGGTCACTCGATGGGCGGCGGGGGAGTGATGGCAGCCCTCCGGGACGACGCGCTCTTCCGGGCGGGCGTGCCCACAGCCCCGTACTACCCGAACCAGAACTTCTCCGCAGTCACCGAGCCCACGTTCTTCCTGACCTGTCAAAGCGACCCTGTCGCCCACGGCGACGACTTCGCGGTGCCCTGGTACAACTCCATGTCCCACGCCGAGAAGCTCTACATCGAGGTTCCGGGCGACCATCTGTGCCCGATGACGGGCTCCGGCAACAAGGCCAAGCAGGGCAAGTGGATCGTGTCGTTCCTCAGTCTCTGGCTGCGTGCCGACACCCGCTTCAGCCCGTTCCTGTGCGGTCCCGTACGTGACGCCGACAAGAACAACACATCCCTGGTCACGCGCTGGATGGACACCTGCCCGTTCTGACCGACTCGCTCGGAGCGCTCCGTGGCCCGCCGACGCAGCGCTCACACCGGCATGTCGCACTCGGCCGTGTCGGCCGACGGACCAGTCGTCGCGGCGGCCGTCGCCCGTGCGAAGTAGGTGCCCCCGTGGCAGTCGGGCCTGGCGGTGGATGTGCGGAGGCCGGCCGGCCTCGGCCCCTGACGGACAGTCAACTGAATCGGCAGTCGCCGCCCCGACTTCCGGTGAAAGAGACGCACGCGTGCGCGGTGGGGTCAGTGCCGGGCGAACTGAACGCCGGTCGGTTGCACGACGTTCGGCCGCAGCGCGATCCCGGTGATGGTCAGTTGTTCTCCGTAGATGTCCGTGACTCTGATCGAGCTGCCGCACCCGCTGCCGTTGGCGGAGATGAAGTAGTTGTATTCGGTGCGGGGCAACTGCCGCCAGCCGCCGCTGGTCCGGACCTCCAGGCGCGCGACCGGGTTGCGGTGGCCGATCGCCTGGATGCCGCACCAATAAGGGCTGGACCCGGTCTTGTATCTGATGGAGATCGTGTCGGATGTGCTGGGACTCAGCAGCTGCCAGGTGATCGGTATCCGGCCCACCTTGAGGTCGGCGAGCTTGGCGAAGGCCTGTTGGCTGAGGTCGAGTTGCCCGGGTGCGCAGGGCAGCGGGCATTCGTTGGTGATACGTACCGTGATCGACTTGCCGTTGGCCGCGCGGACGAGCACGTACGCGCCGCACGCCCTGGACGTCTCGTAGTCGGTGGTGTTCATCGCCGCGATCATGAGGTCGTCACTCGGGCCGAACAGGCAGGCGCCGTCTCCGTCGTCGGCCTCGTAGGCGGTGGCGACCCCCGTGTAGGTGGTGTTGGGCCGAATCCGCCCTGCCAACGATGGCGTGGTGGACGCCGTTCGCGGGGGCCGCGGGGTGGCTGTGGCCGAAGGGCGTGCTGCACCGGTCGTCGCGGCGGCTGTCGGCGTCGGTGTGCCGGTCGCGGGCGGGGTCGCCGATGCGCTCGGGGTGCCCGTCGTGGGGGTGGTTCTCACCTGGGTGGTGGCGACGGGCGCGGTCGCGGCATGCCCTGCCTCCGCCTCGCGGTCGGGGAGCAACCCCATGACCAGGTAGGCGAGAACGCCCGCGGCGGTCACGGCCAAGGTGGTGCCCAGCACAAGCCTGCGTCTTTGCCTGCGCTGACGCGCGGCCTGCCTCGCTGTCTTCATACCTGTCCGTTCGGGAGATCGAGCCGATGGCGCACTGCTCAGTGACCGCAGAGAGCGAAAAGGTTGCCTTCGATTTATCGCTGGGGCGGACCGGAGTTCCGCGGTAGGCCGATCCGTGCGGCTTGTCAGGATCATTCCGGTGAACCGTCTGGTGGCGCGGGTCCCACTTTCGGATGGTCGGAGTCCGCCCTGTCGGCGGGGGTTGTCCCGCCGGTCGGCGGAGTGAATGCCGCGAGGCGCCGCGATGGGATGGAGGTGCCGGTCAAGACTACGAGGAGTAGATGCATTGAGCAGAGTGAGGCCCAGGGCCGTGACGGCGTCGGGCGATCGCCCTGGCGGCGTCTCCGGCACCGGGACGGCGGCCAGAACTGACGACACCTTGGGGATACGGGCGGCACGATCTTCCTGCCGAACATCGGTGACAAGCAGCGGCGCTGCAAGACGAAGACCGCTGACGGCCGTTGGCTGTCCAACCCCCGGCTCCAGGCCTGCGACGACGCCCAGGGCAATGTCGTACGGACGCCCGAGTACCTGGCGCCGCTGCGCACGATCCGGATCGGCAACGCCTCGGATGCCGTCACGGGTGGCCTTCAGTTGGCCGGCTCCGCACCCGAGTCACCGCCGCCGAACTGCGCGCCGGGCTTCGGCTCGGCCTGGACGGGAGGGACGTCATGCGGGAGGACGGGGACGGCCGGATCACTGTCCGGTGCACCGTCACCGACGGCAACCGCACCTCCACGAACGAGGTGATGCCGCTCGCGGCCCTGTCCGACCGGCAGTTGCTCAAGGACAACGCCTTCGCGGCCCGGAAGATCGAGGACAACCTGGCGCTGCTGAAGCGCGAGACGCATAGATCCCTGCCGCGGCCTGGCCGCCTGCGTACCGCGCGGGCTACACCCCGGGGTGCGGGACGGTAGTGGAGCGCACGATGAGCCGTGGAGTGAGTTGCGCGGGGTGGGTTGGGCGGCCGGTGTTATCGATCCGGGCGGTCAGTAGGGTCACCGCGGTCGCTCCCATGTCCTGGCGGGGGGTGTCGATGGTGGTCAGGTCGATATAGCCGAACTGGGCGAGAACCGTGTTGTCGAAGCCGATCAGCGACAGGTCTTCCGGCGCACTCATCCCTCGATGCTTGAGGGCCGCGAGGACACCGAGGGCGGACAGGTCGTTGGCCGCGAAAACAGCGGTGGGAGGGTGGGAACTCGACAGCAGGATCTCCGCTGCTCGCCTACCGCCGTGCTCGGTGTAGTCGCCGCGAGGCTTCTCTAGTTGCCCTTGCGTGCCGCGTACGCCCGCGCCGCACGCACCCGGTTCCCGCACTTGGTGGTGCACCAGCGGCGGGCCGCGTGGGAGCGCAGGAACCAGCGGGCGCACCCCTGGGCCGTGCACTCCGTCAGCTGGTCGGCCTCGGAGCCGGTGAGCAGGTCCGTGGCGTCCTCGGCGAGGAGGGAGAGCGCGGCGCCGGCCGGGTTGCCGGTGTCGGGTTCGTCGGCGCGGTGCGGGCCGTCGGCCGTCCATGCGAGCCGGGGCGTCGCAGGGGCCGCGGCCAGCGCGGAGTTGAGGGTGGCGAGGGTTCCGGCGGCGGGCACGGCGCGGCTCGCCCACGCCTCGAACAGCGAGCGCAGCGCCTCGCGCAGCGCCAGCAGCCGACCGAACTGCCGGCCCGTCAGCGCCGCCCGGTCCGGCAGCAGCGCGTGCCGTACGAGCCACAGGTGCGCGGCCTCGGCGTCGTCGAGCAGGTCGACCGGACCGTGACTGAGCGTAAAACGCGTGTTGACCAGGGCCAACGACACGTAGCGCTCCTCGCCGGGGACCTGGAGCTGGTGCAGGTAGTGGGGGGCCTCGTGATCCACGAGGTCATGCTAAGCGAGCCGTGGTTCTCACGCCAATACTTGCGGTTCTCCGTGAGGATGCTTAGCGTTTCTCACGGAGAACCGACTGCAATGACGTGAGAGGTGATCGCCGTGCCCTTCGACGTGCACGCGCTGCGCAAGGACTTCCCGATCCTGGACCGGACGGTCGGGAGCGGCGCCCGGCTCGTCTACCTGGACTCCGGCGCGACCACCCAGAAACCCCTCCAGGTGCTCGACGCCGAGCGGGACTTCTACCTCACGCACAACGCGGCCGTGCACCGGGGCGCGCACCACCTGGCCGGGGAGGCGACTGAGGCGTACGAGGACGCGCGCCGCACCGTGGCCCGGTTCATCGGGGCCGCCGAGGACGAGATCGTGTTCACCAAGAGCGCGACGGAGGGCGTCAACCTCGTCGCGTACGGGCTGGGCAACGGGCGCCGGCTCGGCCCCGGCGACCGGATCGTGGTGACGGAGATGGAGCACCACGCGAACCTGGTCCCCTGGCAGCAGCTCGCCGCACGCACGGGCGCCACGCTCGACTGGTTCGGGCTCACCGACGACGGCCGCCTGGACCTGACCCGCGCGGACGAGCTCCTGGACGAGCGCACCAGGGTCGTGGCCGTCACCCACCAGTCCAACGTCCTCGGCACGCTCAACCCGGTACGCGACCTCGCCGACCGCGCGCACGCCGTGGGCGCCCTGGTCGTGGTGGACGGCGCCCAGTCCGTGCCCCACCGGCCGGTCGACGTGGGCGAGCTGGGCGCGGACTTCCTGGTCTTCTCCGCGCACAAGATGCTGGGACCGAACGGCATCGGCGTGCTCTGGGGCAGGGAAGAACGCCTCGCGGGCCTCCCGCCGTTCCTCACGGGCGGCTCGATGATCGAGATCGTGGAGATGGACCGGGCGACGTTCCTGCCGCCGCCGCAGCGCTTCGAAGCGGGCGTGCCCATGGCACCGCAGGCGGTGGGCCTGGCGGCGGCCGTGGACTACCTCCAAACACTCGGCATGGACAGCGTGGCCGCCCACGAGAACGAGTTGACCGCCCGCGCGCTCGCCCTCCTCCAGGAGATCCCGGGCGTACGGATCGTCGGCCCGAGCGACGTCACGGATCGCGGCTCGGCGGTCTCCTTCACCGTCGACGGCATCCACCCGCACGACGTGGGCCAGATTCTGGACGACCGGGGCGTCGCCGTGCGCGTAGGCCACCACTGCGCCCGCCCGATCGTGCGCCGCTATGGGATCCCGGCGACCAGCCGGGCCACCTTCTACGTCTACAACACCCTCGAGGAAGTGGACCTGTTGGCGGACGGGATACGGGCGGCCCAGGCGTACTTCGGCGCCTGAGCCGACCGGAGCTCACGGCGCTCGTTACCTTCACATCGTCGTGCGCGGCCTTGGTCGCCCACGTCGACAGGCCGACAAGGGGATTCTGGGTGCATCGAACACGACTACCGCGAACTCGAACACGGCCTGGGACTTGACCACTTCGTGGGCCGCTCGAAGCGCACCGGTCCGAGGGACAGCGCCCGTCGACTCGAAGGCGCACTCGACAGTCGGGCCGGAGAGGACATGGCGGTGGGGTCAGGATCAGTCGAGCAAGCCGGCTTGGTGAGCGAGGATTGCCGCCTGCACCCGGTTGGCGAGGTCCAGCTTGGCGAGGATCCGGCTGACGTGGGTCTTCGCCGTCGCCTCGCTCATGTAGAGCGCGGCCGCGATCTCGGTGTTCGACAGACCGCCGCCGACAGCGACGAGTACCTCTCGTTCCTTGTCCGTGAGCACTGCGAGCCGCTGCTCGGCATCGCTGTGCCGGTCCGGTGCCGGCTCGGCGAACTTGCGGAGCAGTCTGCGCGTGATGCGCGGGGAGATCATCGCGTCGCCGCGCGCCGCGCTGCGCACCGCGGCGAGCATGTCGTCGGCCGACGCGTCCTTCAGCAGAAACCCGACGGCGCCGTTGCGGAGCGCGGTATGCACGTACTCGTCGAGGTCGAACGTGGTGAGCACGACGACGTACGGCGGCGGGTCGAGCCGTGCCATCCGCTCGGTCGCGGTCAGCCCGTCGCCTCGCGGCATCCGGATGTCCATGAGTACGACGTCGGGCTGAAGCGTGCGTGCGAGGTCGACGGCCTCGACGCCGTCGGACGCCTCGCCCGTCACCGTGATGTCGGGTGCCGCCTCCAGAATGGTGCGCAGCATCGAACGCACCATCCACTCGTCGTCGACGATCAGTGCCCTGATAGGACCGACCGGAGAGGTCATCGCTCCTCCGTCCGGGAGATCGGCACGTCGGCGATCACCTCGAAGCCGCCGTCGGGGGTGGGGCCGGCGGTGAACTCGCCGCCGACCAGCCGCACGCGCTCCGCGAGCCCGAGCAGTCCGTGCCCGCCGGCCGGCAGCGCGGCATCGGTGACCGGCCGCCCTGGGCCGTTGCTGACGAGCAGTCGCAGCAGGTGCGGGGTCTGCTGGACGCGTACTCGGGTCCGTGCTCCCGGCGCGTGTTTGTACACGTTGGTCAGCGCCTCCTGGACGAACCGGTAGGCCGTGTGGTCCACAAGCAGCGGGGGCCGCTCCTCTGCCTGGTTCGTCACGTCGAGGGTGACGGGGATGCCGATCCGCCGGGACTCCTCGATCAGGACGTCCAGATCGGCCAGCCCCGGCTGCGGAGTGAGCGGGGCGTCGTCGTGGTTGCGCAGGACTCCCACCAAGGAGCGGAGTTCGGCGAGTGCCTCGCGCCCGGTCGCTCCGATCTGTTTCCCGATGGTGACCGCGTCCTCGCCCTTGGACACCTCCAGTGCCGTGGCCTGCAGCACCATCAAGGAGACCCGGTGGGTGACCACGTCGTGCATGTCCCGGGCGATCTGGGCCCGTTCGTCGCTTCGGGCCTGCGTGACGCGCTGCTGATGCTCGCGTTCGATGCGCTTTGCCCGCTCCCGGATGCGTTCCACCAGTTCGCGCCGGGTGCCGACGTACATGCCCAGAAGCGCCGGTGCGACACACACCGCGATGCTGATCGGGATCGCGCCGTCGGCTCCGGCGAACCGCCAGATAGGGATGCCCACCAGGACTGCGGTTGCCAGCGTGCCGGCGGCGACCTTGGGCCATGCGGTGGTGCGCTCGGCCAATGTGTACAGCGCGACCACTACGGCCATATGAGCCGACACAAGAGCATTCGCCAGCAGGGACCCCGCCAGCAGGATCACCGGAAGCCTGCGCCGCCACCAGGTCAGCAGCCCGACTCCCACGGCGAGCGGGACGCCGAGCCACAGCGGCGGTAAGCGGTCGTCGAGTCCGGCGAGGGTCGGCCCGAAGAAGTCGTTGGTACCGAACCCGCCGGTCGCCGTGAACACCGCTACGACGAGCGCGACTGCCGTGTTGGCCACGGGGCGGCTGCCGTACCAGGGGCCGGCCGGGTGCAGGTCATGCGCTTTCATCGTGCTCCCAGGCTAGGCGCCCTTGCTGGTGTGCGCGTCAGCAGAAAGCTGTACGCAGAAAGTTGTACACAGTACCGGCGAGCCATGGCTGGTGTGATGATCGGCTATCCCGAATCGGCCGACGCCCCGGCATGGCACCACCGGCAACGCTGGTCGCATGGTCATCCAAGAACGGCTCGGCCGATGGCTCAGCCCCAGAAACCTGCAGTTCGCCTTCGGAGTCTTCGCACTCGCCGCGGGTGCCTTGATCGCACTGCGACAGGACGCTGCCCACCCCCTGTTCCAGACCGCTGGGACAGTGGGGTACGCAGCTGCCGCGGTGCTCTCCTTCGCCGGCTGGTTCACGCTTCACCGCGCAGCGAGCGCCGCGCGCGCCCGGCGGATCCTGATCGTCTTCCACCTGCTCTTCATCCCCGCGCAGTTCCTGTTCCTGCTCGCCCACCAGGCGCCGTGGCTCGGCATGCTGCTGTCGACAATGATCACGGTCGGGCTGAAGCCGCGTTTCCCGCGGCTCGGGCGAACGTCGCGCAAGGTGTGGCTGACGCTGCACATCGGCATCGGCGTCGGCTGGCTGGGTATCTCCCTCGCCATGCTCGCCCTGTCCATCGTGGGGGTGTCCACGGACAGTCACGAGATACGGCACTCCGCATATGTGCTCATGGACACGTTCGACGTCGCCCTGGCGATCCCGAGCGTCTTCCTGGCGATCATCACCGGCGTGGTGGTGTCGCTCGGCACGCCCTGGGGGCTGATCAAGCACCGCTGGGTGCTGACCAAGCTGTCCATCGCGCTCAGCCTGCCAGTCCTGGCGACGTTCGAGGGCTCGTGGATCGAGACGCTGGCCGAGCGCACCGAGGACGCTGCCGCCGAGCCGGGAGGGACCGGGATCCTGCTGGTCGGCGCCATGGCGCTGTTCCTCGCCTTGCTCTGGACCGCGACGATCCTCTCCGTCTTCAAGCCCGGCGGCAGGACCCGATGGGGGCGCAGGGAGAACAAGCGAGGGCGGTCCCCGGAGAGGGCCGTGACGGTGGGTGCCATCCAGCCGGTCGCCGACGGCACCGTCGTACTGGACCTCGCGGCGGCCGACGGGACCCAGTTGCCGGCCTGGAAGCCCGGCGCGCACATCGACCTCATACTGCCGTCCGGTCTGGTGAGGCAGTACTCCCTGTGCGGTGACCCGGCCATCACGGACCACTATCGCATCGCGGTCCTGCACGAGGCGGACGGGCGCGGTGGATCAGCTGAAGTCCATCGGCTCACACCGGGCAGCACTCTCAAGATCCGCGGGCCTCGCAACCACTTCCCGCTGGTCGACGCACCGTTTTATCTCTTTGTCGCCGGCGGCATCGGGATCACCCCGTTCGTACCGATGATCGAGCAGCTGGCAGCCGAGGGCGCGCAGTGGCACCTGGTCCACCGCGGCCGGTCCCTGGCCGCGATGGCCTTCGCCGAGCGGCTCGCCCGGTTGCACCCGCAGCGGGTGACGATCTCGCCGGCCGACCAGCAGCGGCGGCCCGACCTGGAGGCGATCCTGCGCGCGGCGCCCGCAGGAACCGCGGTCTACTGCTGCGGCCCCGAGTCGATGCTCAACGCGGTCGAGGCACTGATGCCCACCTCCTGCCCGCAGGGGACGCTCCACGTCGAGCGGTTCACGGCGAGCTCTCGCGCTGGTGGGGCCCCCGACGCACCGTTCGAGGCCGAACTGCGCAGGTCGGGCAGGCTGGTGCAGGTGCCGGCCGGCCGAAGCCTGCTGTCGGCGCTGCAGGACATCGATCCGAGCCTGGAATTCTCCTGCGAGAACGGGCTGTGCGGCAGCTGCGGGACCCGCGTGCTCGCCGGCGTTCCGGACCACCGGGACGACGTGCTGCAGCCCCAGGAACGCGGCCGTCACGACGTCATCTACCCGTGCGTCTCGCGCGCTCACGGTTCCCGAATCGTCCTCGACATCTGACAACTGACAGAGCGCCACGAAGAAGGAAGAGACAATCACGACGACCAGGTGGAGGCGTGCCGGCGGGTGTTCGCCAGCGACACCCGATGGACCGTGGTGCGCGGCAGCAGCCTGGAGGAGGGCGAAAGCCAGGGCTTGCCCGTTTGGAGCAGGCACGTGGGCGACCCGGTATTGGCCGGCAACCTGACGCGCCGGGTGGATTTCGCGCTGTTCATGGTGGAAGCGCTCACCAACGACACGCTCGTCCAGGAGGCCCCGGCGATCGTCGGCTGCCGAACCCCCAGCGCCCTCGCCCACACCGGCGCACCCCACGACCTCTGATTCAGAGAGGTCGATCTGGGCGAGGGCCGCCGTCGCCTGCTGGAACCACCACGCGCTGGCACCGCCGTTCCTGCACCGCCCTTCCTGCACCGCCCTTCCTGCGCCGCACTACACGTGTCGGACGACCTGATGGATCGTGTGGGAGACGGGTGCCGGATGCGGGGAGCTGTTCCAGCCGATCTCCGCGGCGCGCTCCTCGATCGCCTCTCGCGCGGCGTGAGCTGCGGCTTCGTCCTCGAAGAAGGCGATGGACAGTCCGTTGCCAGTGACAGGATCGACGAGGTGATACGCGCCATGGACACCGGACACGGTGGCGGTGGCATCCAGCACCCAGTCCCGGTCGTCGGTCGGCATCGGTTCCCACACGGCCACTCTCGCGATCATCGTCGGCTCCTTCTGGTTGGCACGCCGCCTGACCCACCCGCAGCTGCGTCACCTCGCGACCGCCGCCCAGACCACTTTGCCGGTGTCGGTCCACCGCACGCCCCACCGGGTGGTGAGTCCATGCACGACGTGCAAGCCACGGCCACTGTCGTCGAGGAGTTCGTTGCGGCGTAGCCGCGGCCTCCCGTTGCCGGTGTCGCCCACCTCGCACAGCAGCCCGTGACTGGTCCTGATCAGCCGTACCGTGATGGGTCCGCCGGCGAAGCGGACCGCATTGGCGACCAGTTCGCTGACCACTTGCACCACGCCGGCCCGGGTGTCATCTCTGGTGCGCCATTGCCCCAGCAGCGCGGAGACCAGCGTGCGGGCCCGGCCGGCCGCGTCGTCGCGGGAGGGCAGACGCCAGGTCGCGGTGTCCCCCTTGCGGTAGCCGATCATGCGCGCGAGCAGCAGGGTCACGTCGTCGTGCCGGTGCACAGGCGCGAGCGCGGAGACCACGCGCCGCGCGGCCTGCTGCAGGGCATCCCAGGGGTGTACCGCGGACACGGCGTCCGCCAGCCTGCTGATGCCCTCGTCGATCGCTACGGCGGGATCCTCCACCAGGCCGTCGGTGTAGAGGGCGAGCAGCGAGCCCGGGGGTGCGGCGAACGCGTGCACGTCGAACGGCTCCCGCAGCGCGAACTCGGCGCCCAGGCCGGGGTGGGGGCGGACTGCGAGCGGGCCGGCGGGCCCGCCCGGGGGCACCAGGACCGGGGGGAGGTGGCCGGCGCTGGACAGCGCCACGTGGTGGCTGACCGGGTCGTAAACGGCGATGCAGCAGGTCGACCCGAGCGCGCTGTATCCGGCCGCCAGCCCGGACTCCGCGTCGTCCAGCAGCGTCACGGTCTCGTCCAGGTGCTCCAGCACCTCGTCGGCCGCCAGCCCCGCGGACAGCAGCGCGCGGGCCTCCATGCTCAACTGTCCCATGGTCGCCGCGGCCCCCAGGCCGTGCCCGACGACGTCACCGACCACCAGCGCAGTACGGCCGTCCGGCAGCGGGAAGCTGTTCACCCAGTCACCGCCGACGCCCGCGCTGTCGGGGGTGGCGGGCTGGCAGACGCTGGCAGTCTCGATGGTGTCGCTGCCGGTCCGTGGCAGCAGCCGGCGTTGCAACGCCAGCACCTGCATGTGCTCGCGCTGGTGCTGACGGGCCAGGTCGACGTGATGAGAGGTCCTGGCCACCAGTTCCTGCAGGTCGAACAGCTCGCCGTCGTCGAACGGGCGGCCCGCCCGTCGCCAGACCTCAGCCACGCCCAGAACGACGGGCGGCGCGCCGTCCAGGATCAGCGGTATGCACGCCACACCCGCCGCCCGGTCACCAGGCACCAGGGCACGTACCAGCCGCGGACTGCCGAGTACCCGCTCGATCGCCTCCCGGTCGGGTATGACGATGGCCTGCGCGGCATCGGCACGCCGTATCGCTTGCGACAGCAAGCGACTCGCATCGCTGGGAAGATCGTCGCCCGGAGTCACGTAGCCGTCGGGCCACGCCACGTCCGGCACCAGGGCCGCCCGCCGCAGCCGGATGCGCTCCTGCGGGTGCTCGGTGAGCCCCTCGCCCGTCCACATGGCGAAGTCGAGGTCGATGGCGGCCACGTCTCCCCAGGCCAGCAGAGACTCCGCCAGCGACTGCGCGGTCTCGCCAATGTCCAGCGAGGTGCCGATCGCGGTCTCGGCGGCGTACAGGTGCAGCCTCCTGGCCATGGCGATCAGGGAGACGGTCAGGCCCTCCTGAGGCGCCGCGGCGGCCAGGATGCTCATGGAGACCACCAGCTCCGACCCGTCGCTGCGCCGCAGGCGCTGCACCCGGGCGACGTGCGGTTCACCGGTCTCGAGAACCTGCCGCAACCGTCGTGTGACCGTCGGTACGTCGCCGGGAGGCAGAAGATCGACGAAAGGGCTCCCGGTCACGGCGTCCAGCCCCGCGAATACGGGGGCGTCCAGATTGCAGCGGGTGATTCTCAGATCCCGGTCCAGGTTGACCGCGCCGAGGATCTGCTCCTGACGGCCGGGTGTCGGGTTGGCGTGTACGCGTTGGCGGGCGGTGTCGTCGCCCTCCGAGTCGGCAGAACCGGCGGCCGCTGCCGCTCCGCCGCGCGGGATGTACTGCCCCAAGGCGCCGCTGACCATGTCGAACGGCGACGAAGAGGAGGGGGAGGATGTGACGTTCATGCGGCTCTCGCAGCTCGCTCGCCAACCCCGGCACAGCGCCGGGGCCGTACCAGAACCCGTGCGACAGGGTTCCGAGATTCCTGACTCACAACTCATTCAATAACACCCGGGGCCGCTTCGCCTACGCCAGCGGATCAGGCAATGAACGCGGACAGTGGTGGAATGCGACGATCGGTCACGGCAACCGGGTCGCGCACGGCACGTCTTGATACGGATGGTGGGCTCGACGAAGCGCGCGAGACCACGCGCCCCACCGCGTCGGGTCGGCAGCATCGGCCGGCTCGCACACCGCTGCGACCGGCAGTCAGCTTCACATGCCACGCGTCACACCGTGTTCGCCGCGCTGAACACCGCCACCGGCGAGGTGATCGGCCAGATCCACCGCCGGCATCGCGCCGTGGAGTTCAAGAAGTTCCTGATCCGGGCGCGGGGCGTGTTCGGCGGGCTGCTCCAAGTGCTGCTGGCGGCGTCGCTGCCCGTTGCGGAGGGCCGCGAGGGCCGGCTGCGGCCGCGGAGGCGGTAACTGGGGTTCGGCCTTGAGGAAGGCAACGTCTGCGGCGGGGACTCTGCATCAACGCGCGCTACGCCATCGATCGCTGACGCGGCCACAGCGCCGCAGCTCGGGTGCCACGACAGGCGCCGCCCGGGTCGCCGAGGACGTCGGGTCCGCGGACCTCAGCGGCGTCGTCGGCACCCCTGCCTTCTTCATCAGCGACCGCAGACACTACGGCGGCTGCCGCGGCCGGCTGGGCGGCCGATCGCCTGGTCGTATTCGATTGCATTCAGCCGGGTTGGAAGAATGCGAGCATCTTCTTGCCGGCGTCCGGCGATGTCAGCAACTCGTGCATGTCCGCGGACATGCGGGCGGCAGCGCTGGTGCGTTCGAACATCTCGCGTTCGTATTCTTTGACGGCGGCGGGCGAGTCGTCCGGGTGCGCGGCCAGCGCGAGACCGAGCAGGGCGCCGTCGAGCAGCGCCATGTTGGCGCCCTCTCCCACCGGTGGCATCAGGTGTGCGGCATCGCCGAGCAGTGTGACGCCTGGCGTCGACGGCCAGGTCAGGCCGACCGGGAGAGTGGTGATCGACCGCGGCACGACCGTGTCGTCGCAGGCCGCGATCAGCGCGGTGAACCGTGAGTCCCAGCCGTGGAGCAGGTCGATCAGCCGCGCCCGGGCGGCGGCCGGGTCGTCGAACGGGATCCCGCTGGTAGCGAACCAGTCCTCGGCGGTGTTGTAGAAGCTGAGGCCGATGCGAACGCGGCCGTCGCCGTTGCGCTGCGCCGCCAGGGACAGTCCGTTGCCGAGCACCCAGTAGGTGCCGCGCCCGACCATCGCCGCGAGGTCGGGGTGCGTGCGGTCGATGTCGGGAATGCCGACCTCGATGACGTTCTGGCCGATATGCGCCGGACGGGCGTCGGTGAGCAGCGCGCGGACCCGGGAGTTCGCGCCGTCCGCGCCGACCAGCAGGTCATACGTCGCACTGCTGCCGTCGGCGAAGTGCAGCAGGCCGTTGTCGGCGGATGTGAACGTGTGCCCCCAGCGCACCGCGTCTTCGGGGAGGGAATCCAGCAGCAGGTTGCGCAGATCGGCGCGGTCGACCTCGGGTCGCTCGAGCGGGGCGTCGTCGGGCGTGTCCTCCTGGAGCAGCAGGGTGCCATCCGGCTCGAGGAGACGCATGTCCTGGCCTTCGCCACGGGCAATCGCGTAGAACTGGTCGATCAGACCGGCCTCGCGCAGTGCCCGCTGGCCGGAGTGGATGTCGAGCATGCCGCCCTGACCGCGCGCACCGCGTGACGATTCACGTTCATGCACGACGGAATCTATGCCGTTCACGTGCAGCACACGGGCGAGAGTCAGGCCGCCGAGGCCGGCTCCGACGATGGCAATGGCCATGGTTGCTTCCCCCTTCGATACGCCGTACTGACCGATACACTGTATCGCCCGAGGCGGTGTATTGTTGGCGGCATGTTGGTGTGGGAGAGGTCGGAGCCACCGAAACGACCTGTGCCGGCCCCGTTGAGCCGGGAACGGATCGTGCGAGCGGCGATCCAGCTGGCCGACGCGGACGGCCTGGAGGCGGTGTCGCTGCGCAAGGTCGCCACCGCGCTGGACGTCCGTCCGATGCGGCTGTACGGCTACATCGCCAGCAAGGACGAGTTGCTCGACCTGATGGTCGACGCCGCCCACGCCGAGATCCGCCCGGTCGGAGACGGCTGGCGGGAGGTGCTCCGGTCTCTTGCCGAAGCCACTCGGCACGCCGCTCACGAGCACGAATGGCTCGCCGATCTACTGGGTGGGCGACCGCAGCTCGGGCCGCACGCGCTGGCCAGTGGGGAGACCGTGGTGGCCGCACTGGGCGACGTCGACGTGGACGCCATCATGCCGGTGGTCGCCGCAGTCAACGCGTACGTGATCGGGGCGGTGCGTCGGGAGATCGCCGAGCGGCGTGCCGAGCGGGCCACCGGGATGGACGAGAAGCGCTGGCAGGCCTCACTCGGGCCCTATCTGGAGCGGACCTTCGCCACCGGCCGATTCCCCGCGCTGGCCACGGTGGTGCGCGATGCCGCCCACCTGGACGCCGACCACACCTTCCGGATCGGCCTCGACTTCCTGCTCGACGGCATCGAAGCCCGCATCTCAAGGTGACGCGCGGCCGAAGGGCCGGGCCGGTACCGCCCATAGCACCAGGTCGGCGCTGACGCGTTGAGACGACGCAACCTCACCAAAGCGCGCGGAAACTGACGGAGGGCAACTCCGCCAACACCATCGCTGACGGCGTCACCGGCCGGCGTCCCATCCCGGCCGTCCTGGACGACCTCCTCCTGCTCGCTGACGATGCCGTCCTGGTCCAGGAGGCGTCGATCATCGCCGGTATGCCGATGCTCCTCGACCACGCCGGCCTCGGCGTCGAACCGTCGGCCGCGCTCGGTGTCGCGGCCATCCTCGAAGACCGTGACCGCTTCGCCGACCGACACGTATGCACCATCGTGCGCGGCAGCAACGTCGACGTAGACGCCTATCACCGCTGGGTCGGTGCGGCTCCCATCCACAGGTCTTGACAATTGCTCGCCGAGGTGACCGAAGTTCCGGTAGCGCGCGGCCAGTTCGAGCCGCGCCAGCGCGAGCCGGGTACGCCGGCAAGACGCCGGGATCGCGGGCAGCGCCTCGTACCGGTGGATGGCGCGGCTGGTGCGGGCCGAGAGCCCGTGGATGCGGTCCGGGGCGGGCAGGTCCAACCGTCGCGGACGCTGTCGGGCGCGCTGCTCGTCGCGCAGCGTGCCGGGCCGTCTACGCGGCATCGGCCTTCGGGTCGGCGGTCGTCCTCATCACGCCGGTCGTGCGGTGCACGCGTGCCGTGCAGGTCGTACATGTCATAGACGTCATCATGCCCCGTCCGCGCGGCGCGCCGGGCGTCGCACGGACGGACCCGGCGCCGTCCGGTCGGATTCCGTTCACGTAGATTCAAGCTGGCCTTCGCCGTTTGTTATGACGATGCGATAAAAACGTCATCGCTCACGACCCGGCTGAGGGTAAGTTCAATCGTCCGGCTCCGGGGTGATCACCGGCGTCGCCTCTCCGGCGGCGTCCCGCCCCGGAGCCTTTGCCGATGGCGCGTGGAGGCGTCTTGGCGACGTCCTACGAGCAAGGAGATCCTCACGGTGCCCGTCCGCCGCCTCGCGCACCCTCCGCGGCCCACGTCCGGGGAAGCCGCATCAATACCGAAACCGCGCGACGGCGCTCCCGGAGAACGCGGCAAGCGGACCGCGGCGGCCGGCAACGCGGGCCTGCGGCTGGACATCCAGGGCTTACGCGCGGTGGCCGTCTCGCTGGTGGCGCTCTCGCACGCCGGGGTGACCCAGGTGGCCGGCGGCTACATCGGCGTGGACGTCTTCTTCGTGATCTCCGGCTTCCTGATCACGTCGCTGATGCTCCGCGAGCACCGCCGTGACGGCAAGATCGCGCTGGGCCGCTTCTACGCCCGGCGCGCGCTGCGTCTGCTGCCCGCCTCGACGCTCGTCGTCATGGTGACGCTGGCGGGCTCCTGGCTCTTCCTCGGCCCGCTGCGCTTCGCGGACTACGCCAAGGACGCCATCGCGTCCGCCTGGTACGTCGTCAACTTCCGGCTCGCCGACGCCGGCACCGACTACTTCAACACGGATGTGCCGCCCTCGCCGTTCCAGCACTTCTGGTCGCTGGCGGTGGAGGAGCAGTTCTATCTGATCTGGCCGATCGTCCTGATCGTCGCCCTGAAGCTGTTCCGGCGCCGGGCGCTGCTCGCGATGCCGCTGCTGGCCCTGGCCGCGGCCTCCTTCGCGGTCAACCTCCAGCTCACCGAGACCTCGCCGTCCTGGGCCTACTTCGGCTCGCAGGGCCGCATCTGGGAGCTCGCGGTCGGCGCGCTGCTGGCGCTGGTGGCGGACCGTCTCGATGACATCCCGCGGCCGGTCGCCGCGGTCGTCAGCTGGGCCGGCCTGGGCGCGATCGCCTATGGTGCCGTCGTCTTCGACGAGAGCACCCGCTTCCCCGGCCACAACGCCGTCGTTCCGGTTCTCGGCGCCGCCGCCGTACTGGCCTGCGGCTCCGCGGGCGGCCGCTGGGGCGCGGGCGCGCTGCTGTCCCTGCGCCCGGCCGTCTGGGTCGGCGGTGTCTCGTACGCCTGGTACCTGTGGCACTGGCCGCTGATCCTGCTCGTCCCCGCCGCCGCCGGCTTCGGCGACCACGACGGGCCGCTGCGCCTGATCGCCGCGTTGTGCGGCATCCCGCTCGCCTGGCTGACACTGCACCTGGTCGAGAACCCGATGCGTTTCCACCGCGCCTTCAAGGCCCAGGCCCGGCGGGGTCTGGCACTCGGTCTCGGCCTGTCGGCCGCCGCGGCCTGCGCCGCGGTGGTCGCCGCGCAGTTCCCGCCGCAGCTGGCCGAGGGCGTGGCCCGGCAGAACACCAGGGAGGCGCTCGCCAAGGCGTCCGACCCGCGCGCGGCGCTGACCGAGCTGCTGGCGCAGAAAGTGGACAAGCTGCCGGCCAACCTCTCGCCCAGCATGCGGATCACCGCCTACAAGCGGTCCGAGCTGTACACCGACGACTGCGCCCTGACGATGACCGACACGGTGCAGACACAGCCCTGCCTGTACGGCGACACGAAGGCGGACCGCAGCGTCGTCCTGTTCGGCGACTCGCACGTCGCCCAGTGGTTCCCTGCGCTCGACGCGATCGCCGAGAAGCACCACTGGCGTCTCTACTCGTTCACGAAGAACGCGTGCAAGATCGCCCAGATCACCATCGAGTACAACAAGGGCCCCTACTCGACCTGTGACGACTGGCGGAAGGTCACCATCGAGAAGATCCTCAAAATGGAGCCCGAGCTCGTCATCGCCTCCAGCTCCAACTCGGCGAAGCTCTGGGGCGACGGCGACATGGCCGAGGCCTGGGGCAAGGGGCAGGCCGAGACGTACCGGATGCTCCAGCAGGGCCGCACGCGGGTGATGACCATCCTGGACACCCCGTGGCCGAAGAACAACGCGGTGGACTGCGCCACCGCGCACCCGAGCGATCTGAGCGCCTGTGCCCGCGACCGCTCGGAGGCCGACCCGAAGCCGGACGTCACCGAGGCGATCAAGGCCGCCGCCGACGCCGAGGGTGTGACGATCCTCAACCCGTACGACTGGGTGTGCGCGCCCTCCGGCAACTGCCCGGTCGTTGTGGGCAACACGATGGTCTACCGTGACTACGGCCACCTCGCGGACGGCTACGTGGAGGCCCTCACCCCGGTCGTCGAGGACGAGCTCCTGCGCCTGTTCGGCGAGGACCTCAGCAAGCGCCCGGGCGCCTGACGCGGAACGCGAAGGGGCCGGCGGTCGTTCATCGACCACCGGCCCCTTCGCCGTCTCCGCTTCCGTGCCCACCCTCGTCAGGAGCGTCCATGCCGTCCGAAGGCCGCGGCATATCGGTGGGAGTGCCCTTATGTCTTTGGTCAAGGGAAACGGGGATGAGTTGGGTCGGGGAGCCGGGCCGCATGGCCGGGTGGCTGATCTGCTGTGGGATGACGTGAGCTATCTGTTCGACCCGGACTTGATGCCAATACTCCGAAGGCGAGGCGGTGCTTCCGGTCCGGCGGGCGGAGGTCGTGCTGTCCAGCCCGGCGGATGTGTGCTGTCCCAGCCGTTTGAAGTGGTGCAGGAGTGAGAAGGCCTGCTCGACGACGTAGCGGAGCTTGCCCAGGCCCTTGATGTTCGGGGCGCCCTTGCGGGAGATCACCGGCGGGACCGGCCACAGGCGGGATGCCGTCGACCAGCGCCAGGGTCTGCGTGACGTCGTTGACGTTGGCCGCGGTGGTGATGGCCTTGAACGGGGTGCCCCTTCCCATCGCAGATCAGGTGGTGCTTACTGCCCGTCTTCCCCCAGTTGACCGGCGACGGGCCGGTGGCCTCGCCCTCTTTTTGGCGCGGATGTGAGAGGCAGCCACGCAGGTCCGGGTCCAGTCCGATGCGTCGGCCGCGTGCAATTCGGCGAGCAGCAGGCGGTGCAGCTTGTCGAAGACGCCGGCGTCGTGCCAACGCCCGAGTCGGCGTCAGCAGGTCTGTCCAGAGCCGGAGCGCAGTTCCAGCGGCAGCAGTTGCCAGCTGATGTCGTTGCAGAGCACGTACAAGATGCCCCGCAGGCACAGCGGGTCGTCCACCGGCTTCGGGCCGGGAGCCCTCTGCGGCCAGGGCGGCAGTAACGGCTCGATCAGCGCCCACAGTTCGTCGTCCACGATCCACGGCCGATGTCCCGCACCTCGCGAACGGCGGAATCGTCGTATTGGTCAGGCCCGACCAGCGCACCTCAACAAGATCGGGCTACGAGCTCTAAGACGTCATCTCATTTGGCGAGTCTGCGGTAGCAGATCAGGGTGCAGGCGATGCTGGTGAAGGCGAGGAAGTGGTCGGCCTTGCGTTCGTAGCGGCGGTGCAGACGTCGGCATCCGGCGAGCCAGGCCATGGTGCGTTCGATGGTCCAGCGGTGACGGCCGAGTCGTTGCGAGGTCTCGATGCCCTTGCGGGCGATGCGGTGCCGGATGCCCCGGCCGGCTGACCAACGCCGCAGGTGGTTGTAGTCGTAGCCCTTGTCGGCGTGGAGTTTGTGAGGTCTGCGCCGCCGGCGTCCCCGGCGGGAGCGGATCGGCGGTATGCCCTTCACCAGCGGGATCAGCGCCTGGCTGTCGTGCGTGTTCGCGCCCGAGATGCCGACGGACAGGGGCAGGCCGGTCCGCTCCATGATCAAGTGGATTTTCGACCCGTACTTGCCCCGGTCTACAGGATTCGGGCCTGTCAGCTCCCCCTTTTCAAGGCCCGCATGTTGACCGAGTCGATCGCGCACCGGGACCAGTCCAGCTCGCCGCGGGATCCCAGTTCGTCGAGGACCAGGCGGTGGAGTTTGGCCCACACACGGGCCTTCGTCCATTCAGTGAATCGCCGGTGGGCCGTCGCACCGGACGGCCCGAACGAGGCGGTCGGCAACTGCTGCCCCGTGCAGCCCGATGTCGCCACGAAGACGATCGCGGCCAGCACTTCGCGGTCGCCGTGCCGACGCCGACCACCGCCCTGAGGCCGCGACGGCGCCTCCGGCACCACCCGCTGGAACAGCTCCCACAACTCATCCGGCACCAGCCGCGCAACGATCCCTGCCACGACCGGCAGCTTACCCAGCCAAATGAGATGACGTCTAAGAGGTCGTACAGGCACTGAACCCTACGCGCCGGTCCGCCGCAAAGCGCGTACCGACCTGACGAACTGCGCCTTCCAGCGGGAGTACGGCGTCTACATCCTGAGGGTGAAGATCCTGGAGTCCTCCGCCCTCGTGGAGATCGAAGGTCGCCAGATCGGTCATGTGTGTTCAGCCTGAACGGGCTGGGCCCATTTCGGCGTCCAGATGCCGTTGTCGGGGCGGCCGGGGTAGGCGGACGTGAGGTGGTGACGCAGGGCTGCCAGGGCGGGGTGGGGGTTGTCGGTGCGCCAGATCAGTGAGTGGGGGTAGACCGGAGTCGGGTCGTGCAGGGGGATGCGCCGCAGGTCGTGGCCGACAGGCCAGACCAGCGGAGTCTGCTCGCTGACGAAGGTCGCCAGCGTGGAGGAGTCCGCGATCGTGTCGAGGAGGTGCTCGATACCGAAGTCGGGGCCGACCGAGTCGATCGTGAGGCCGAAGGTGGCGGCGAGTTCGTCGTAGTAGGCGGCCCATTCGGTGCCCGGCATGTTGCCGGGCATCCAGATCCGGCGCCCGGCGAGCTGGGCGGGACTGATCGCACGTGCAGTGGCGAACTCGTGAGCCGGCCCGGTGAACAGATGCAGCGGTTCGTCGAAGACCGGAGCGGCCTCGATGCCGTCGGGGAGCTGCCGGCCCGGCATGGTCACGGCACGGAAGGTCGCGTCGATCATGCCGGAGCGGACGGCGGCGATGGCGGTGTCGGAATCGAGCAGGGTCACGACATCAAGATCAGTTTCGGGATGGGCGCGGTGGAAGTCGTGCAGCAGCCCGGCCACTGAGAGTCGGCGCACGATGACGTCGACGCGCAATGCCCGGCGCCCCGGCCGCACGGAAGCGGCTGCCCGGTCCTCGGCTTGCAGGAGAGCTCGGGCGTAGGGCAGGAACGCCTGCCCGTCGATGGTGAGTCGGGCGCCGCGGGCCGTGCGACTGAACAACTGCACATCGAGGTCTTTCTCCAGCACGGCAATGCGCTTGGACACCGCCTGCGGAGTGATCGACAGCTCGGCGGCGGCTTCTTGGAACTGTCCCGCATCCACGGCTGTGACGAAGGTGCGCACGGCAGTGAGATCCATACGGACCATCCTAGACAGACAACCAATCGTTGAGTGCGGGCTACGTCATGGTTGTTTTGATTCCAGGTCTGCCCGCTCGATTTGATGTCTTCGGTCAACCTGTGGTTTTCCGGTTGGCACACGGGAAGCGTGCTGCCCGGAAGCCGGGTGGCTGCGTTCCCCCCACCGCGCCGCTGGCCCCGATGGGGTGCCTACCTACTCGCTCCGGAGGTAACTCACACGTGCCGGATTCCTTCGTTCACCTGCACAATCACACCGAATACTCGATGCTGGACGGCGCGCAGAAGCTGAAGCCGATGTTCGGCGAGGTGGCCCGGCAGGAGATGCCGGCGATCGCCATGAGCGATCACGGCAACATGTTCGGTGCCTATGAATTCGCGCAGGTCGCGAAGAGCTTCGACGGGATCAAGCCGATCATCGGCATCGAGGCGTACGTGGCGCCTTCCTCTCGGTTCGTCCGGAAGCAGGAGTTCTGGGGGCCAGGAGGCCGCCGGGCCATGAGCCAGGACGGTGAGGGGTCGAAGGACGTCTCCGGTGGTGGCCGCTTCACCCACCTGACCATGTGGGCGCGGAACGCCCAGGGCTTGCGGAACCTGTTCTGGCTCAGCACACAGGCCAGCTACGAGGGCCAGTTCCCCGCCGGCAAACCGCGCATGGACCGGGAGCTGATCGCTGCACGGCCGGACGGCATCATCGCCACCACCGGCTGCCCGTCCGGCGAGATCCAGACCCGACTGCGGCTGAACCAGTACGACGAGGCGAAGGCTGCGGCCGCGGCCTACCAGGAGATCTTCGGACGTGAGAACTATTTCCTGGAGCTGATGGATCACGGCCTGGACATCGAGCGTAAGGTCCGTGAGGGTCTGCTGCGCCTGGCCGAGGAACTGAGCATTCCCCTCCTGGCCACCAATGACGCGCACTACGTCACCGAGGACCAGGCTGACGCCCACGACAGCCTGCTGTGCATCGGTGTCGGCAAGAACAAGGACGACCCGAACCGCTTCCGTTTCAACGGCTCCGGCTATTACCTCAAAAGCGCCGCCGAGATGCGCGGCCTGTTCTCGGAGCTTCCGGAAGCCTGCGACAACACCCTGCTGATCGCCGAGCGCGTCGAGTCCTACGACGAGGTCTTCGACTACGTCGACGAGATGCCGCAGTTCCCCGACGTGCCCGAAGGCGAGACCCAGGAGTCGTGGCTGCGTAAGGAAGCCCTCAAGGGGCTGGCGATGCGCTACGGAGACCCGATCCCCCAGCACGTCCTGGACCGCTTCGAGACCGAGATGACGGTCATCGGCCCCATGGGATTCAGCTCCTACTTCCTCGTCGTGGCGGACATCTGCCGCCACGCCCGGGACAACAGGATCTCCCTCGGTCCGGGCCGGGGGTCGTGCACCGGCTCGATCGTCGCCTACGCCACCCGCATCACCGAGCTGTGCCCCCTGGAACACGGCCTTCTCTTCGAGCGGTTCCTGAACCCCGAACGCATCAACCCGCCGGACGTCGACCTCGACTTCGACGACCGCCAGCGCGACCGGATGGTCCAATACGTCACCGAGAAGTACGGCGCGGAGTACACCGCCATGGTGAACACGTTCGGCAAGATCAAAGCCAAGAACGCGATCAAGGACTCCTCACGCATCCTCGGCTACCCCTACGCCCACGGCGAGCGGATCACCAAGGCGCTCCCGCCGGACCAGAACGGCAAACCCGCCCCGCTGGCTGCCGTCTTCGACCCCTCTCACGAGCGGTACGGAGAGGCCGGCGAGATCCGGCAGATGTATGACAACGAGCAGGATGTGAAGCGGGTCATCGACACCGCTCGCGGGGTGGAGGGCCTCACCCGCGGCACCGGCGTGCATGCCGCAGCGGTGATCCTTTCCAAGACGAAGCTCACCGACCGCATCCCGCTGCACATGCGCGCCTCGGACGGCGTGAAGATCACCGGCTTCGACTACCCGTCCTGCGAAGCCATGGGCCTGATCAAGATGGACTTCCTCGGGCTGCGGAACCTGGGCGTGATCGATCAGGCGATCGAGAACATCCGCGAGAACCGGGGCATCAGCCTGGCCACCGTAGATCCCCTGGACGGCGACCCGTCCACCGTCGTGATCCCCCTGGACGACGCCAAGACGTACCGGCTGCTGGCCGAGGGCAACACCTTCGGTGTCTTCCAGCTCGATGGCGGCGGCATGCGCGTCCTGCTCAAGCAGATGGAACCCACCCGGTTCGAGGACATCGCCGCGGTCAACGCTCTCTACCGGCCCGGCCCCATGGCGGCCAACGCACACACCAACTACGCGCACCGCAAGACCGGCCGCCAGGAGATCACCCCGATCCACCCAGAGCTGCGCGACGCACTGGAGCCGATCCTCGGCAACACCTTCCATCTGCTCGTCTACCAGGAGCAGATCATGGCCATCGCCCGCGAACTGGCCGGCTACACCCTCGGTGGTGCCGACCTGCTGCGCCGTGCGATGGGCAAGAAGAAACCGGAGGTGCTGGCCGCGGAGTGGGACAAGTTCCACGACGGCCGACTTCTTGCCGGAGGCCCTGGTGATGGGCGAGGAGCCGGCGCATGCCTTGGGGCCGCGGGCGTCGGCGAAGCGGGCGCGGTCGGCCCCGATTTCAGCCAGGATCCGGGCGGCGAGCTAGATGCCGAACCCGGGGAAGCTCAGCAGGATCTCGGCGCCCGGGTGCTGAGGGAATGCCTCTTTCACCCCTTCGCGATGTCGGCGGCGGTGCAGGCGGCTTCCAGCTGCATGAGGAGGGAAAGCATCTGCGTGCCGAGTGCGTCCTCGACCAGCGGTGGCTGGTGGGCCCAGTCCGCGTCGCGCTCGCCCCGCTCGAGACAGCCGCGACACAGCAGAGCACGACCAGGGCGAGGGGATGCGGTTGCCCGCCGAGGATTGCAAACAGGAGCACCAGAAACGCGACGCCGCCCCCGCTTCAGCGCGGGCACCAGGCGCCCACCGAAGTGCGCCCGGCGCGATCGCTGGGACATCGACGCCCGGCGAATGTTCGTGGTTCGGTCTCAGCTCACGGATCGGTCCAACGCGTCCAGGTAGATGGAGAGCTGACCGGCGGCGTACAGCTGGGCCGTTCCGCGAGCCCTGAGGTCGCGCCGCCACTCTTCCAGTGCCGTGGCGAGCGCTTTGAGGCTCCCGGCCCGGCGCAGTTGTCCGAGGACGGTGGCGATGGTGCTCAGGGCCTGGCCTCCTCGGCGCAGCAGGTGCGCCAGTTCAGCGTCGCGCACGTCCAGCGCGAGATACTGGCGGTGCCCGGTGCGCGGGTCACGTTGCGGGGTGAGGACCCCAGCGCGTTCCCAGGCTCGCAGGGTGGCCGGGTTGAGCCCGAGGTGGCGGGCGAGTTCACCGACGCTGTACGGCGCCCGATTACTGACCGCTTCATCTGGGGTGGCGGCTCCGAGATGACAATGCGCCGCTTCGACGGTTCGTAGCGTGTTGCGGTCGCGAGCCAGGAGTGCGTGCCCAGCGTCGATGTGCTCCAGAGCCTCGTCCAACCGACCGCTGGTGACGGCATGCATGATGCGCCGGCTCGTCGAGTAGCCGAAGGCAGGAACGAGCGCCAGGTAGGCCGTGAGGCCGGCGGCATGAGTAGCGGTGTAGTCCCGGTACCCCGTCGGGCTGCGGTGAGCAGGCGGGATGATGCCGGCGTCCTCGTAGTTGCGAACCGCCTGTGTGGAGAGGCCATGCCGACGAGCCAGGTCCACGGGTCGCATGTGACCTCCGTTTGAGGGTTTCGGACGCACGTGAGCGGAAAACTAGTCGCAAGTCTCCACCGAGTGTTCAGGAATACAATTCAGGAACATGGCAAAGAGCACGCACACCGCGCCGAGAGACTTCGACCTGACGATGGACGAGTTGCGTGTCGTGGCGCGTTACGTGGTTTGGCACGCAGAGGACGTCTTGTCAGTCTTTGGGCAGGCTGTTCCCGATGATCCGCGCCCCCATGCAGCGATCGACGCGGCCTGGGCGTTCATCAATGGTGCCAACAGGTCGAAGTTGCAGCGCGTTACTTCCCTCGAAGCGCATCGAGCCGCTCGGTCCGCGCCCTCCGAGGCCGCGCGACTGGCCGCACGATCCGCCGGTGACGCCGCGTCGGCTGCATACCTGCATCCCATCGCCCAGGCCAGCCAGGTCGGCCACATCCTGCGAGCCTCCGCGAGTGCTGCACGCATCGGAGAGATAAAGGCGGGCGGCGACCCCGCGATTGTGGATGCCCTGCTGGAACGGTCGCGGCGGCGTGCGACACCGCTGCTCATCGACGTGCTCCGCCGCTACCCGCCCGTGACAAGCGGCAGCAATCATGTCGCCCGGCTGATGAGCACTCTGGATCACTCCCTGCGCCAGGCGGCTGACCGGTCGGCAGAACACACCGCAGGGCGTCGCACCAATGCCCTCAGGAATGCGCTCAGGAGGGAAGGCAAGTCATGATCCTCCCAAAGGTCCGTGACCCTCGCTTTGTGACGATCCGCCGTGGTGGGACTCTCACTGATGCGAATCACCGGCTCCTTGCGCTATGGGCTGCCTCGTGTGCACAGCATGTACTCCACCTCTTCGAGTCGGCCCAGCCTGGGGACCCACGACCGCGCCAGGCCATCGAGCATGCGAGGGCCTGGGTACGTGGCGAGGTCAAGATGATGCAGGCTCGCGCGGCAGGTGGCCATGCGATGGGGGCAGCCAGAGACTTGCGTGGGGCAGCACGGCATGCCGCGTACGCCGCCGGCCAAGCCGGGGCGGTCGCCCACGTCGCCGCGCACGAGCTCGGCGCGGCCGCCTACGCGATCAAGGCTGCACGTGCAGCGGCGCCGGAAGGCCGCAGCGAGGCCGCAGGGCGACTCGAGTGCCAGTGGCAGCGTGATCAGCTCCCGGGAGCAATCCGCGAGCTCGTACTTGAGGACCAGAGGTTGCGCAACGACATCTGCTGGTCGGTGTTCGACTGACTCCACCGCCCCATCGCCCGCGACTTTCGCAACCGCGACCACTACCGGCTGCGCACGCTGCTCATCGGCGGCGGACTCACTCACCCCCACCTCAGAGAGGCAGAGCCCGATTGGCCAACTACCGGCCGACATACTGGCCAACTCGAATCACTGCCGCCGCCCGACCGGTGAAGATCAAACCGCCACCGGCCATCTATCGATCGACGTCAGTGATCTTGACCGGCACGACGGCATGGGAACCAGGAGGAAACATTGACGGAATCGGGGGATGCGCCGGCCCTGCTGTCCGAGCGGGAGAACTTCGAGATCCGTGATCGGGTCATCCTCCCTGCGGCGATCCGCGGGGGCGGTGCGCCAGCAGCGGCCGGTTCCGGTCGTCGTGGCCAGTCAGCCCGGGACAGGGAAACGCGGATCGACGACCTTGTACAGGCTGACCTGGACCGTAGCGGCGGCGCCGTGCGGGTCGGCCGGGACCTGTACAAGCCCGCGCACCGCCACTACAGAAGGGCCCTTGACTCCGATGTCCGTGCGGCCGGTGCTCTGTCCGCCCCGACACCGCGCGCCGGCAGGCCGCAGTCAAAGCCCACGTCCGCGACCGGCACTTCGACGCCGTGGTGGAGTCCTCGCTCGCCGCCCCGGACGACTTCCGCGCTGCCTCACTCGTGGCTAGGACGGCGCTCAGCGGGCTCTGGCACAGATCTTGGGGAGCGGTCGCGGAGGGTGATCTCGGACCTTCTCAGAGGCGAGGCGGTCAGGTGGTTTAGAGTCGGAAGTGGAGCAGGCCGGTGGCATCGGCGGGGGCTGGTTTGCCGTCCGAATCGGTGACCGCGGCGGCCAGGCCGGCGGTCGTGGCCAGCTTCTCGAACTGGTCCCGGGTGTACCAGTGCATGATCCACGGGCGTTCTTCGATGGTGCTGTCTGAGCCGTGGTGCCGTTCGTAGCGTAGAAGCGTCGTCTGTGTCCGGGCTTGCTCGTCGCGTTGCTCGGCGACGACGGACACTCGGAGCTCGGCGCCGTCGGGTGCGGCGGCGGTGCGCACCCGACCGATCTGTTCGGCGGGGGTCGGTACGGGGGTGAACAGGGGCACCAGGGCGGTGCCGCCCTCAGCCAGGTGAGCGCGGATGGCGCGCAGGGCGGCGAGCGCTGTGGCGTCGTCGGGGAGCAGGGTGAAGGTCGGCCCGGCGAGGAAGATCGCCCGGTAGCGGCGGGGCAGGTGCAAGGCCTCCATGCGCTGGTGGAATACGGTGGCGGGGATGTCTCGTTCGTCGGCCCGGCGTCGGAGTCGCTTCAGCATGTCGGCGGAGGAGTCGACGCCGTCGACGTCCAGGCCGCTTCGGCGCAGTTCGAGTAGGGGATCACCGTCTCCGCACCCCAGCTCCAAGGCCGGCATGCCGGCTTGCTGAATGAAGGCCGCATAGGGCTCGGGGTCTTGAGAGAAGGACTTCAGCGGTCCGTAGAGCTCCGCGACGATGCCGGTGTAGAAGTCAGCTGGGTCCACACTCGTCACCCTATGCAAACCCTTCCCATGCGTTCACTCGAATATCGAGGGTGGGTCACTGCAGCAGGATCATCTTGCGGAGCAGTCCGAATCCGGCCCGGCCGTAGAGCTGCCTCTTGATCTTTTTCACGCGTGTCACGGCGCCCTCGGTGCCGCCAGAGCTCCAGTGCAGGGTCAGTCCGGCGATCACGGCTTCGAGGCCGAAGGTCAGTCCGCGGGCGAAGCCGGTGATCCCGGGCAGCTGCGCGGCGCGGGCGGTGCTGATCCAGTCCGGCAGATCAGGGCCGGTGCGCTGGGTGAGCATCTTGGCGAAGTCCCGTACGAGTCCATGGGTTTGCTCCAGCTCCGGGCAGGCGTCAAGGACTGTCTTGAGCAGCCGGTTCTCGTCCTCGGCGAGGGTGTCGGGGTGCCGGGTGATCCAGCCGACAACGGTGCGGACCGAGGGCGCCGCGGCGGACGGGGCGGGTGCGTCGGGCCACTGCAGGCGGCTGCGGACCCAGTCCCGCAGGCTGCTGTAGGGCACCGGATGACCGCGGTCGGCGAGCTCCGCGCGTAACTCGATGATGGTGATCTTGCCATCGGTTTCGTCGATGCGCCGCTGCAGGTAGGGCTGGTGAATATCGAGGCGGCTGGTGCGGGAACTGCGTCCGGTAACCATGTCCTGCCAGCGGGCGGCGCGCGCATACCGCTGGACGGTGTGCCGCCCCCAGCCCAGGTGACGGGCGATGGCACGGAGACCCATCCCCTCGCTCAACAGGCCGTGGACCAGGGCGTGATGGGCGCGCATCCGCTCGGCCCGCCGACCGGTGGGCAAAGGGAGTGAGTGCGGCTCGACGGCGCAGGGCCCGTCGGTGTTTTCCCCGGTGGCCGTCTGGTCCGGCTGCGGTGCGATGGAACGCAGGCAGTCGCGGTGCGCGGCAACGCACTTCTCGACGGCCTGGCCGAGGTTCTGCAGCAAGTGATACCTGTCTGCGATCTGGAGTGCGTGCGGCGCTCCGAGCGCGGCGCCCTCGGCGTAGGCGCCGGCGCGATCACGGCAGATCACCTCGACTCCCGGGTGGGCCGCCAGCCACGCTGCCAAGGGTGCCGCTTCGCATCCTGGCAGGATGTCGATGGGCCGGTGGAGTTCGCCGTCTGTGATCACGGTGGCGTACGAGTGTCCACGCCGGGTGGCGAAATCGTCCACCCCGAGTACACGAGGCGTGGTGAACTGCGGATCCGGCAACGCCATGACCCTGCGCAGCAGCGCCATCCGCCCAGCGCCGAGGCCCAGTTGGGCAGCCAGTCGGGCGCCGGCCCGTCCGGCCAGCGCGAGCCCGATGCGCTCCAGCATGGAGTTCAACCGGGTGGTGAAGCGTGCGTACGGGGCGGTCAGCTGCGCGAACGGCTCGGCAAAGGTGCGGCGCGGACAGTTCGTGTCGCAGCAGATGAAGCGCCGGACCCGCAGCAGGATGACGACGCCCTGCCCACCGAGCGGGAGGTCCTTCAGCCTGCGCTGGTAGGAGTCGTGCACCCGGTCCGAGAGCCGACCGCAGTCCGGACAGGCTGCGCCCGCCGCCCGGCCTCTCGCCACGATGTCGACGGTGCCGAAGGCAGCGGTCGCCGCCTCGACGTCCACGTCGTCGATCCCGTCGAACACCAGCGAGTCCCAGAACGATGAGTCGGCCTGCATGACCAGCACTGTCACCGGCCACAGTCGACGACCGCCAAGGCCCGCAGAGACCTGATGGAGCGTCACTTCCGTATGTCCGACGGTGAGGCGTACGCGTTCTCACGCGAGACCAACCCCTCGCAATCGAACACCGGGGTGACCCTCCGCGACCGCTCCCCAAGATCTGTGCCAGAGCCGCTCAGCGGCCCCACCAAGGCGACTCCAGCTGGCCCCAGTTCGCGCATAATTCGTGAAGATCAGGCGTTGTGAAGTGGGCTCTGGCAGCGATCACGGGGAGCCGTCAGGGGCGGTCACTGAAGCAGGACCATCTTCCGGAGTAGTTCGAATTCGGCACGTCCGTACGGCTCTCTTTTGATCTTCGTAACGCGATTCACGGCGCCCTCGGTGCCGCCCGAACTCCAGCGGAGCGTGAGCCCCGCGGTGACGGCGTCGAGGTAACCGGTCAGGCCGCGGGCGAAGCCGGTCAGGCCGGGCAGGCCCACCGCGAGGGTCTCGTCGATCCAGGTGGGCAACAGGACGCCGGTCCGCCGGGTGAGGATGTCCCCGAAGTCGCGGACGAGTTGGTGGGCGGCGGTCAGCTCGGGGCAGCCGTCCAGGACCCCCTTGAGCTGTTGGTGTTCGTCCTCGGTGAGGTGCTCGGGCGGCGGGTGAGCCAGCCGGTGACCTGCCGCGTGCTCGGCGGCGCCGGCGGTGGCTGCGGGGGCCGGCGAGGATGGCGAAGACGGTGAACGGCCCAGTCCCGCAGGGTGGAGTAGCTGCCGTGCCAGCCGCGTTCGGCGAGTTCGCGATGCAGGGCCACAAGCGAGATGCGCCCCCGGGTCTCGGCGATGCGCCGGCTGAGGTAGACGTGGTGGACATCGAGGCAGGCCTGTGGAGGCACCGGCGGGCCGGTGCCGACGATGGACGCAGGCAGGCGAGATGCGCAGCGACGCACTTCTCCACGGCCTGACCGAGGTTCATCCACAGGTGAAAGCGATCAGCCACCTGCTGGGTGGGCGCCCCGGCAGTGGCGCCTTCAGCGTAGGCACCGGCCCGATCAAGACACACGACCTCGACGCCGGGGTGGGCAAGCAGCCAGGTCGTCAGCGGCGCGGTGTCCCGGGTGGGCAGCACGTCGACGACGCGGTGCGTTTCCCCGTCGGTCAGCACAGTGGCGTAGGTGTGGCCGCGTTTGATCGCGAAGTCGTCCAACCCCAGCACGCGCGGAGTGCCGTACGACGGGTCGGGCATCGCCCGCACCCGGTTCAGCAGCCCCGCCCCGCCCCGCCGTGATGCCCAGCGCCATGGCCATGCGCGCTCCGGCACGGTCGGCCAGTGCCAGTGCGATCACGTTCAGCATGCCCCCAGCCGGTCGTGCAGCGGGCGAACGGGCTGGTGAAGCCCCGGATCTGCTCGGCGAACGTCCTCTGCCCGCACTCCGTGTTCACGCAAACGAACCGGCGGACCTCCAGCACGATGCGGACCGGCCGGGCGGCCAGCGGCACGTCCTGCAACTGCCGCCGATAGCGATCGTGCACACGAGACGACGGTCGGCCGCAGCTCGGACAGTTTCCTTCCCGGGCCCAACCACGAGCCCGCACGATCACCGCCCCTGTGTCGCACACGGCCGCCTCGGCGAACAGCGCGATCCCCGCGAACAGCACGTCATGCCATGAGGGTTCACGTCCATCCACGTCCAGGACGTCGACTGTGCCCAGCCGTTCCATTCAGATTCCGATAGACATGATGGAGCGTCAAATCGGTACAGCTCACACTCCGGCACGAGCTGGGGACCCAAACACACAACCCCGATCGTGACAGCTCCCCGTGATCGACAGCCGCCAATTTCCGGACACAAGCAGACCGACGCGTGCATAATCACTCTGTGGATCAGGGAATCGCAGCACTGCTGGGGGCAACGGTAGGCGTCCTCGGAACCGTCTCCGCATCGGCAATATCCGGGTGGTCGAGCCGGCAGCAGATTGGGGCCCAGGCCAGAGTTGACCACGCGCATTGGCGCAGGCAGGCCCGGCGCGACGCCTACAGCGCCTTTCTCGCTCCCGCCAATGAGACGCGCAACGCCCTGAAACAGGCCGCACGAGCCTTGATCGGCGAGGTGGATACGGAAGGGGCTGACCATCATCTCCATGACGCACACGACAAACTAGGAGAAGTGCAGGCAACCTGGGCTGCTCTTGCGGTCGAAGGGCCCGAGTCTGTGGAACAAGCAGCCAACGGCGTCAAGACTGCACTGCACTCGATGCACACGACGTTGCTCGCATGGCGCGACTCGGCAGAGGGAGCACCCGACCACAACGTCAAGTTCGTGGAACGGCATGCAGTCGAGGTGACCAGAGTTTCCGAACGCATCGGCGCTTTCGCCACAACAGCTCGAGCTGCACTCGACGAAGCAACGTTCCCCGTGGACACCGGCAACGGCTGAAAACGATGTCCAGACACAACGTGCGCAGAGTTCTCGTATCGGCACGCCCCACCAGAGGTAGACACCGGACCGGCGAGCATATGACCCACCCTGACGGCTCCCCGTGATCGCTGCCAGAGCCGCGAGGTGGACCCAGAGGGCGGTTTGATCTGGGACCACCGGGGCGGCGGAGGTGCGAAGCACGATGATGACCAGGGTTGCCCCCCCCACGCACGGGTGACGTTGTCGGCAGGACCACAGCACAATGCGCGGGTGGATAACAACATCACTAGGGCCTGTGTGACGTTGTGATCAATCTGTCGCCTTCAGTAGATCGTTGATCCAGATCATCGAGGCGCGGAGGTAGAGGCCGGCGAGGTAGCTCTCGGGCGTCTTGTCGTATCGAGTCGCGATGCCCCGCCAGGCCTTCAGCTTGTTGATCAGGCGCTCGACGGTGTTCCGCTCCTTGTAGAGACCGGTGTCGTGACCTGTGGGCCGGCCGCCCCGGCTGCCTTTCTTCTTTCGGTTGGCAGCCTGGTCCCTCTTCTCCGGGATGACGGCCTTGATGTTGCGTTTTCGCAAGTAGGAACGGTTGGCGCGGGATGAGTAGGCCTTGTCCGCAGCGACAGCGCCAGGCCGGGTCCGGGGACGGCCGACAGGCAGACGGACCCGCACCTTCTGCAGCACGGGGACGAACTGCGGGCTGTCGGCGGCCTGTCCTGCGGTCAGGACGAACGACAACGGACGGCACTTGCGGTCCGCGGCGAGATGAACCTTGCTCGTCAGCCCGCCACGGGACCTGCCGAGCAGGGCTTCCTTCAGACGGAGCTTGCGCCGTCGCCTGACGTGCCGCCGCTCTTCCCGGCCGGGGGTGTCGCTTCCGTCCTGTCCGTTCTGTTCCGGCGGGCCGCCCCTTTTGCCAGGCCCGTTCCTGGTCGGCGGCGGCTTCCTCCAGGGCGTCCATGACCTCCTTGCCGATGCACATCCCGGCGGCGTCGTGGTGGGCCCGGGCGGTGGTGGAGTCCACGCTGACCAGGGACAAGTCCGTCTTCCCCTGGCGGGCGGCCTCAGCGATCACACCTTCCAGCAGTGCGGTGAAGACGCCGGCGTCCCGCCAGACCCGGAAACGGCCGTAGACCGTCGGCCACGGGCCGAACCCGCCCGGCATTTCCCGCCACTGACTGCTGGTGCGGAACCGCCAGATCACCCCCTCGAACTGCTCACGCAGCCGCTCAGGGTACGGACCGCACTCGCCTATCGGCAGGAACGGTTCGATCAACTGCCACTGCTCGTCGGTGAGTTGCCTTCGCGTCACGATCGTCTTCCTACCGGATCTGCCTTCCAGAGGGATCCGGATCGGCAAGATTGATCACAACGTCACACAGGCCCTAGTCGTCCGGCCGCTCCTCATGAACTGGACATCGTGGCTGAGCTTCGATGGCAGTGGATCCACGACCGCATCCGCTCCCTCGCGACCGCCTTCGCCAAGCGGCGCGCCCGACTGCTGGATGCCCAGATCACCCAGGCCAAGCACGACGGGATCGCCCAGCTGGCCAGCTACGCCACCGGGCTGCTCGACGACCTCGACGCCGTGACTCTCCCCTATAACTCCGGCGTGGCCGAGGGCCGGGTCACGACCTGAAACTGATCAAGCGCCAGATGGCGGGCCGAGCTGGCACCCGGTTACTCCGCAAGCGCCCCTTCCTACATGAGTTCCTCGTCGTGTTCAGGACACGCTCCCCGACAGAGTCAAGCTGAGTGCAAGCGGCTTACGGAGGCGGGGTCAGTTTGATCAGGAAGTCCTGGTCGGCGGCGCCGGAGCAGCGGCCTTGGACGATTTCCGCTCCTTCTTTGGTGTCTTGGTCACGCAGGCTCAGGCATTCGTCTGCGATGACCGGGCGGATGCGGAAGTGGGCGGTGTCAGGTGGGCCGTAGCGTTCGAGGCGGAATTGTTGGGCCTGGTTGTCGTTGGCGCAGTCGTCGCGAGGTTCGAGGAGGTTGCGCTCCGGCCCTTTCGCCAGGACGGTGAGGCAGCCGATGCCGTACTTCGGGTGATGCCACTGGATCTGGACGATGTTTTTGCCCAGCGGTTCGAGGAACACGCGCGGCTGGATGGCCTTCTCGCAGGATCGTTGTGCTGCGATCGCGGTTTGGTATCGGCCGGTTCGGTCCCTGCCTTCGGTGAGACACAGCTCTGGTGTGCGAGCTGGATGAATGTGCGCCCAGCTGCCTACTGCCGGCATGCGCAGTCCGGTCACGGGCATTGCGGGCAGGGAGGTGTGCATGGGCTGGTTGGAGAACAGGCTGCTGGCGCCGAGCGTGCCCGCGACGCCGATACCGACAGCGCCGAGCAGGCCGACAGTCCGGCGCCACCGCGGGACGTGCGCGGGGGCCGGCACGTCGGTGAGTGATCCGTCGGGCTTGCCATCAGGATCGTCGCCGGGTGCTGCGGGCTCGGTGGTGGCGACGCGGCGGCGTGTCTCGAGCCACTTCTGCGCTTCTTCGTCGCTGAGGCCGCACGCTCGGGTGAAGGCGTCGACAAACCGTTCTCGGGGCAGGGTGACACGCCCGAGAGTGGTCGCGATGGTGCTGGCCGGGAGCGTTTCGGTGTGTGCGGCGGCCTTGTCCTCGAGTTGGCGGTACGTCAGGCCGGACCAGATGCGCAGTGTGCGCAGTGCCGCGGTGAACTCGGCAGGAGTTTTGGCCTGCGTGGGTTGTGGTGGATCCTCCAGCGGCTCGGCAAGGCTGTCTCCCTTCTGGCTCATTGCCTCAGCATGACCCCACAGATCATCACTGGGCAACGGCTAGACCGGCCTTGTTCGAGCGCGTTCGGAACGCCATGAGCGTAGTTCCGAACAGTTGCGAACGGAGCTTCTCCTTGTCAGCCCGATGATTGTGCGGAAATCCTGGGCATCGACCGACTTCGGTTGTTGTCACTCGAGGTCCGGCGTTCGTTCACGGGCTTTGCAGCATGTCCGGCACCAGCTCGTGGACATGCGAGAGCCCATCGGTCGAGAGAGAAGGATGAGTTATGCCTATGCGCAGTGTCGTCGCTGGCGCGGCCCTTGGGTCCGCGCTTGTACTGGGGGGCTTGGTCGCTCCCGCGCAGGCCGCTCCCGCGCCCGTCGACAGCAACACGACGGCAGCCGCACCGATCACCACTTTCGATATCGTCCGCGTCGGCTGGTACTCCAGCTTGGCGCGGTGCGAGGCCGACGGAGAGAACTCCGCCTATAGCTACTGGTACTGCCAATGGAGCTCCAGCCGCGGCGCCTGGGGACTGTACGTAGACACTGACTCGTAAGGACGCGGTGTTCGGGGCCGTCTGGCCGGACTGTCAGCTTGTCGTTCCGTCCGGCTGGAGCCCCGGACGCCATCGGGACAAATAAACGGGGGAAACTGTGATCAGACGATGGAGCGCGTTCCTCGCGGCCGCGATCGCCGCGTTGGTCCTGGGAACTGCGGCGGTCCCGGCGCAGGCGGCGCCCGCGCGCGACGACAGCAACACCGAGGCGGTGTACTTCGTCAAGGGCTACTCCAAGGGCAGCCCGCCCGGGGCCAACTGCAAGACGTACTGGAAGCCGGCGACCACCGCATTCCCGCAATGGGGCTGGCAGGGGAAGCTCCACACCGTGGGCTTCTACACCAGGGACAGGGGCTGCAGTGTGACCATCGCGAGGCGCGGGACTGACGCCTCGCTGCGTACGCTGGGCCGGGCACTGGCGAAGGACATCTACCGGCGGCACACCTCCAAGGGCAAGTCCGTGGACCTCGTCGGCCACTCCATGGGCGGCCTGATCGTGCGGGCGGCCCTGACGGGGGTGCAGCAGAAGCTGCCCGGATGGCCGACCAAGCTCTACGTCGAGGACGTCGTGACCCTGGGCACCCCGCACGACGGACTGAGCACCCTTGCCGGGATCGGCTGCTCCCTGGCATATGGCACTCGTCAGTGCCAGGACATGAGGCATGAGTCCTCGTTCCTCGACTGGGCAGCTCAGAGCCCTCAGGGGACGCAGGGCACGGACTGGACGCTGATCGGTGCCGCTGACGACGACGTCGTGGACGACTCCGCTCTGCGCATGTCTGCGTCCCACGACGTCTGGTACCCCGGCAGCAACGGATGGAGCCACGGGGCCCTCACGGACATCACTACCGGCACCTACGCGATGAACTACAGGAATTGGCCCACGCCGCCGCTGGAGACACAGAACGGTGCCGCGCCGATCCGGGCTGCCATGAACGCCCTGTACTGGGAGAAGGACTGGTAACCCGCCTCCCGCAAGTGACCACCAGCACAGCCGTCGACGTGCGCATCACGACGGACGACGGGGCCTGAGCCGCACTGAACAGGCCCGCGCGGCAGCGGTGGTGACCCACGCGCCACCACCGCTGCCGTGACAACGCTCCATCACCACAACCAGGGGGACACGATGGCAAGACGACGACGCGCTCTAACCATCGCGGTGATGTGCTTCGCCGCACTGATAGGGCTCAACGCTCCAGGCGCGGCCGCAGACTCCGCGGCCACGCCACCGCCTCGCACCAACAGTTCGAACGAGACGGTGTACCTCGTCAAGGGCTACAACCCCATTGCCATCTCGCAGGGGGTGAACTGCGAGTCACGGTGGGGACGCCTCATCGAGGCGATGCAGGGCTGGGGTTGGAAGAAGGAACAATTCGTCCAGGTCGGCTTCTACACAGCCGATACCCTCTGCAACATCAACCTCGCGCCGGAGGACGGCGACCGCGACCTGAGCCTGAAAGAGCTCGGCCGCCGACTGGCCTGGGACATCTACCGCAACCACTCCAGCAAAGGCGAAAGCGTCGACCTGGTCGGCCACTCGATGGGCGGCTTGATCGTCCGGGCCGCCGTACTGGGGGTCACCTACCACGACCCCGAGGAGAACTGGCCGCCGTTTCTCTACGTCGAGGACGCAGTCACCCTGGGAACCCCGCACTACGGAACGGGTAAAGACTGCGACTCGATCTTCGGAGCGGACCTGCAATGCCGGCAGATGCTGCCCGGCTCGCAGTTCATGACCTGGCTGCACTCCACGCAGGTCCCGCAACCCACGGAGACCGACTGGACGTTCATCGGTTCCAACGCCGACAGAACGGTGTCATACAACAGCGCCACACCTACCACCGACGGCGCCCAGCACTTGGTGCGGTACCACATATCGGAGGGCATCGGACACAGCGCACTGCGCGTCCTGGCCAAGGGATCAAAACGCCTGTACTACCGCAACTACGGAAGCAGCCGTTGGACCACGCTGGCAAACGGGGCAGCCCCCGTACGCGCCACCAGCAACGCCCTCTACTGGGCAACCAAGTGGTAGGCCACCGTTGTCGCCAGGACGAGGGCACAACCCCGCCGACGCGCGTGCCGGGTCGTGTTGCGTAGGAGCCACTACGCTACTTCAGCAAGATCCCCACACATAACCACATCAACGCCCGGGCACACGGTGCGCCCGCTGTCGGCCCACCTCACCGCTCAGCCAGCGGGCACTCAGGAAGAGGCCCTGTCCTGCCCGGCACGAACCGGGCGGGACAGGGCCTCTTCTGCCTTCACGGCCAGCGGCAGCGGTGTGGCCATCTGGAGCCAGGCGGGCAGCGACCAGCCATGGAGACCCGCGCTGGCATTCGCCGGCACCAATCCGGCCGCGGCTGCCGAGAAGGGCGAGCGCTACGCGGCGGCCCGCGAGCACGGGATGCACGCCCTGTGGCACTTCTACGCCTCCGTGCTCCTGGAGCTGATCCATCACCACGGCGAACAGGGCTCGGTCGATCCGCCGGCGCCGCTCGAGCAGCGAGGGGGAAGAACGACCCGGTCCGCACCCTCGGGATCTTCAGGGCCAGATCACCGGCCTGGGTGGTCAGCAGCCTCTCCCGGTGGCCGTTGCGCCAGGTCGTGCGCTTCTCGGCGTGCTCGCCCGGGGCGGCACCGATGGCCTCGGTCGCCTCCGCCGCGATGAGCTCCTGCAGGATGCGCTCGCACAGCACCCTGATCGTCTCAACTCCGTCGGGGAGACTTGCGCGGTGGCCTGCCCTTGTTCAGGGAGCACTCAACGACAGCTGGTGCACGCCCCGGGCAGATACCCGCGCGTTCGCAACGCTCGACCGCCTACACCGCTCGGCGGGACGCCATCGACGTCCCAATCATGGACGATCTGACAATATTCATGGGTGACTTCATTCTGAATGTCAATCACGCGTGGGATGTTGTGCAGAATTTCTTTCGGACAGGGACGTTTGAAGAGCTGGGGGAGTGGTGTGAGTTGTAGTGACGGTAAAGGCCTGACAAGAGAAAAACACCCGCATCCGGTGGAAGCGCGGTAGTGCGGGCTGGAGCTTATAACGCGGCTCGCACTATCAGACTGGGATCCACGTACTACACCCTCGAAGCGACCCCCGCCCCCGGCATCCGGATTGCCTCCGGGCACTGGGGGCCGTTTTCTGTGTTCACATCCGCTCGCAACACGTGGAAGCAACTGTCAGAGGCCCACTGGGAGGCGCAGTTATCACCTACGTCGGAACAGCCCCCCACTGGTACACCTTTGATCGGAACTGGCCGTCCTGCCCGACCGCACTATCCCCACGTCGGCCTGTATCAGTGCCGTTTTCCTCATCGTCATCATCGCCAGCGAGGGCCTGGCCACCGCCCGCGCCTGCAGCCTGGGCGGCGGTCACGGAATTCCCCACCTCAGGTGGATTCGGCGTCAGGCAATTCCCCACCCTCGCGGTCATGCTTCCCCATGGGGGCGGCGGTTCGCGAACGACGACTCGGTTCGCTCTGAAACCGATCTACGTTTACGATTTTCCGGTGCTTTCCCGGTTGCTTGAAGTCCTCGGGTCAGGCGCGCGAGCGGCTCAGGGATCTGGCGTACGGTCATGCTTTGTTGCAGGAGTTCGAGGTCCGCGCCATGAGCGCCGAGATGGGCCAGGAGCGGCTGGTAGCGGTCGGGGCGATCGCGGAGGAACTCGGTGGTCAGCCGGAGCTCCAGCCGCACGCATTCGATGTGGTGCCCGCCGCAGTTCACGGTGACGTAGTGCCGCCAAGGGCCGGGTCCCTGGCACTCCCATCCATCCTCGTCGCACGATACTTCCACGGTGCTGACGCTGAATCCCACGCCGTCCAGGCCGTAGCAGGCGAAGTACTGCGGGGCTGATGCGAGCGCTTGTGGAGCGGTCAGACACGGCAAGTCCGCGAGTGCTTCGGCAACGGCGTCGACGTCCTGGCGTCGGTCGACGAGGATGTCGACATCGCCCACCGGCAGGTCGACGCCTTGCAGGCAAGCCGCTGCTGTGCCGACGAGCCGGTACCGCAGCCCCGGATCGACAGCCCTGATCAGGTCAAAGCCGGTGCGCAGCACCTCGTCCAGTTCGTCGCGGTCGCGCAGCGGCCGAGTCTCGATCCTATCCATGGTCGACAGGATGCCCGCTGGGTCTGACATTGCCTGTTCCCGCTGACGGGTCAGACACCCCATGTCGTTGGGGGTCAAGTGGCAGGGGTGTGGGCGTGGTGTGACCAGGCGGTCGCTTCGTCGTAGAGGGTTCGGGTCTTGAGGCATCCGTGGAGGATGCCGACGAGGCGGTTGCCGAGTTGGCGCAGGGCCGGGTTGTAACCGGCTTCGCGGGCGCGTTGCTTGTCGTAGTAGCGGCGGGCGCCGGGGGATGCCCGCAGGGCGGAGAACGCCTGGGTCTGCAGCGCGTCGGCGAGCCGGTTGTTGCGGACGTAGCGGGCCTGGACGGTGTGGCTCTTGCCGGAGGCCCGGGTGATGGGGCTGGTGCCGGCGTAGTTCTTGCGGGCTTTCGCGGACGCGTAGCGGGCGGGGTCGTCTCCGAACTCGGCGAGCACCCGGGCGCCGGTGATCTCCGCGATGCCGGGCATCGAGAGGTAGATCTCAGCGTCCGGGTGCTTCAGAAAATGGGCCTTCACCTGCCCTTCCAGGTCGGTTATCTGCTCGTTCAGCGCGATCAGCAGCTTCGCGTGGGCGGTGGCGGTGGCCGCGTAGGCGGCGGTGACCGGCTCGGGCAGGCCGAGTTGCCTCTCGCGCAGCGCGGTGATGATCGTGGCTGCCTTCGCGTCCCGGTTGTGCCGGCGGGCGCGGGCCAGGACGGCGGTGATCTGGGTGCGGGTCAGCTTTGCCCCGGCCGCCGGGGTGGGGGCCTTGATCAGCAGTTCCAGCGCGTCCGTGCTGGTCAGCGTGAGATCCGCGTAGGCGTGCAGGGCGGCGGGGAAGTACTCGCGCAGCGTGCTGCGCAGCCGCTGGAACGTGCGGGTGCGTTCCCAGATCAAGGTCTGGTGGGCGCGGGCGACGACCTTGACGGCCTGGGCCTGCTCGCTGTCCCCGGCCACCGGACGCAGCTGGTCCCGGTCGATGCGGACCATGTCGGCCAGCGCGTGCGCGTCGCCCTTGTCGCTCTTGGCACCGGAGGAGCCGTACCGCTCCTTGAACCGGGCGGCCTGCCGGGGGTTGATGGCATAGACCCGGTAGCCGGAGGCGATCAGCGCCTGCACCCACGAACCACGGTCGGTCTCGATCCCGATCACCACCCCGGCCGGATCAAGGTCCTCGCCGCCGTGCTTCGCAACGAGCTCGTGCAGCTTCGCGATCCCCTCCACGCCCTCGGACAGCCTCGCCACGGCCAGTTTCCGGCCCGCCTCGTCCTGGACCTCGACATCATGGTGGTCTTCGGCCCAGTCATCGCCGATCAGCAGCAACTCACCCTCCCAGTCCGGTACTTCGCTCCGTGCAGCCCGCGGAAGGCGCGGCACGCGGCCTAATGGATCCAGTGCTCACGCCCCACTGCCCGGCGGGCACGCCACCCCGTCAACGGTCTGGCCTTCCGGCCCACCAGCAGGGGCACGGTCTGACCTCAGAAGTCGGATGCTTCCGGCGGCGTGAGTGCTCACCCACTGGCGGCTACAGCACCGAGTCTCTACGACCCGACAACTCCCATTAGGCGGCCTGTTCCAGGCGAAACGGTTGCCGGGACCGACGCAGTTGTCACCGGGCGAATCCCGGCTCGCAAACCTCGGCGCCCGGGAGCCGCCCGCGAAGCCTGCCCGTCTTTGGCCCTGCGGCCGGCCATCAGCGGCAATCGGGTCCGTTTGCGCAACCTTGCTTCGACGAGCACACAGTCATCGTTTCCCCCGTGAGCGCTCCGTCGACTCACAGTTGATGGCTTGCTGCAAGATCCGGGCCAGAAGGAGCTGGGACGACCAGCCGGCGGGCATGTGTGGGTCGAGGTGGCCGCAGAGGCAGCTCGCCAGGTGCGGGCGGTCATGACGTAGGGTCGATGGATCGGAGTAGAAACGTGCTCTGGGGCCGAGCAGATAGCCGGACAGGGAGTACGCGCACACGCGGTATCGGACGATCCGCCACTTCTTCCGCGGAAGGAGTGCGTCATGAGGGCAGCACAGTTCAGCCGGTTCGGCGGCCCGGAGTTTCTGGAGATCGTTGACCTCCCCGATCCCCATCCCGGTGCCGGAGAGATACGGATCAAGGTCCGTGCCGCGGGGATCAACGCCAGCGACTGGAAAAAGCGGCAGGGCCTGATGGACCAGGAACTGCCCCAGACCCTGGGCTACGAGGCTGCGGGTATCGTTGACGAGATCGGCGACGATGTCTCGGGTGTCACGGTTGGTGACCGGGTCTTCGGGGCCTCACCATATGGAGCCGCCCAAGCGGAGTTGGCCGTGCTGTCCTATTGGGCCCAGATCCCGAACTCGCTCGACTGTGCGAGGTCTGCAGCGATCCCCGCGGCAGCCGAGACCGCAGCGCGCTCGCTCGACCAGCTTGGCGTCACAGCGGGCAGCACTGTGCTCATCAACGGGGCATCTGGCAGCGTAGGGAGTGCCGCTGTCCAACTCGCCATGGAGCGCGGCGCCCGCGTCATCGGCACGGGTAGTCCAGGCACGCACGATGCCCTCCGCTCGCTCGGGGCCGAGCCGGTGGCATACGGCGACGGGATGCCAGAACGAGTCCGGGCAATCATGCCGTCGGGTGTCGACTTCGCACTGGACGTCGCTGGCAGTGGCGTCCTTCCCGAACTCGTGGAACTCGTGGGCGCGCCCGAGCACGTGATCACGGTCGCCGACTTCCGCGGCGCGCAGCAGACGGGCATCCGCTTCAGCCGCGGCGACAACGGCCGCGCCACCTATGCGTTGGCCCAGGTCGCCCAAATGGCCGAAACTGGACGATTCTCCATCCAGGTCGGCCAGACCTTCCCCTTGACAGAGGTGGCCCACGCGCACCGCGTCGGCGAAGCCGGGACTGTGCGTGGCAAACTCGTGCTACTCGTGGACTGACCGGTCTTGAAAGGGACTCTTCACGATTGAAGGGGCAATTGCGGCCTGAATCCGCAGGTCTCGAGCAGTGACCGTGCAAGGTAGTTGGGCAGGTTGCGGCCGAGCGTAACGACCTCGGCCAGCGCGCGAGGAACGCCGCGGCTGATGGGCGCGATGGGCTTGTCCATCAGCGCGCGACCGCAGGTCCGGTCGGGCTCGCGGTAGGCGGCTGGCCGGTCGGGATGAGGATCGCGTCTTCGATCTGAACTCTGCGTTCGGTGACCCGGGGTCCGCGCGGTGTTTGCCGCCATGGGCGGCAAGGGCACATACCGCATCGTTGACGACCTCGATACCGACGCGCTGCGCCGTGACCCGAAACCGGTGGTCGGCTTCAGCGACATCACCCACCTCCACCTCGCCCTATGGGATCGATGCCGCTTGGCCTGCCTGCACGGCCCCTTCCCCAACGCGAGCGACGAATGGTGCGGGCCGTCATCAGCCGACGCCGTTCGCCGCGCGCTGATGACCACTGATCCCGTCATCATTCACCGGGACACCAGCCAGGCCAGTGCGGCAGTCTCCGTCGAGGGCACCGCGACCGGTGTCCTGGTCGGCGGCAACCTTGACGCGATCCGCACCGAGGCCGGAGCCGGTCTGCCGAACCTCAAGGGGGCGATCCTCTTTGTCGAACACCAGTGAGGCACAGGGCTGGGGGAGGCCGACCGCGCGCTGACCCAGCTGACCCGTACCGGGGCTCTGGACGGGTTGCACGGGGTCGTGCTCGGCCAGTTCATCGGCTTCGACCAGGATGACGATGACCCGACCCTGGGGGATGGGGCATTGCCGACGTCCTGCGTGACCGGCTGACTCGCCTGGGCGTTCCTGTCCTCGGCGGGCTCCCTGCCGGCCACGGCCCACACCCTCCGACCATCCCGCTGGGCACTCAGGCCACGATCGACACCGCCGCAGGAAACCCTGACGGTTCAGCCAGTCGTCGTCTGACTGTCGACTGCCTTGCCCGGCCAGCAGGGACCACAGCGGTGGATGGCTGTCCGGTCTTTCACCGTGTGTGGCTCCGGGCGCGTATCGACTCCAGGTACCGCCGGCCTCGGTGACCAGCCGGGTGGCGGTCTTGTCGTGGTAGCCGAGTGCCTTCGCGATGGCGAGGGGCGGGGCAGCACTTGGAGAGCGAGCTGTCGGATTGCGGAGGTCCTGCCGCGCTGCGACGGGACGCCGATCTCACGCAGATGGACTTGGAGGCTGACTGGGTTCATCGGCTGTCCGGCCTGGCGGCCGGGGAAGAGCCACTGTGCACTCCTGCTGCTGGCGTAGGGCAGATGCGGACGGGACTGGATGTAGGCCCGCATCAGGTCGGCGACGGGCTTCGGCAGCGGGACGGCGGGCCCCCAACTGGATGGTGACGGTGGTCTCGTCGTCGGTGACGTCGTCGATGGTGAGGCGAACGATGCGGCTGACAGATTGCGCATAGAGGAGAACGAGCGCGGCGGTGACCCTGGCCCGCATGGGCAGGGAGTCATCATATGGCCAGGCTCTCGGCGTGCCAGGCGTCGATGTCGGCCTGCTGACACTGCCCGATGGCGTGGCCTTGGCTGGCGAGCCATCAGAGGAAGGCACCAGCCTGGGTGACTTCCTGCTTGGTGTGGTTGCTCTGGGAGCGTCCCAGCGGTGCCTTCTCTGCCTCTGCCCGCAGGCGCGCCGCATCTGGTGCCAGGTGGCGAAGTGCCGGAGAAGCTGGCGGTGTTCGGGTTCCTCGATGGTGGCGAGCCGTTCGATCAGCTACCGCTGGTAGAGGAGGAGCCGCCGGTCGACTCGCGGGAGGACGCCGCTGTCCATCTGGTTGCGCTGTTCAGCGGACGTGCGGGCGGCCTCCGCCCGATCATGTGCTCCGGCCAAAGAAGCACATGAGCACGACGAAGGCCACCTCGGCGGCCGGCGAACACCCAGGTGAGCTGCCTGGTTCGAGGAGCATTTCGACCCATCGATAGCCTGCGTCACCATGATGCGCGCTTGGATCCTGCCGATGCTGCTTGTGCTCTGCGGCTCAGCCGTCGCGGCTGGGCTGATCTTCAAGGGGAACTTCGGCACAGCTGCAGCACTCCAGCTGGCGTTCCTGACGCTCGCAGGCGTGAACTCGCCCCTGATCTTCCCGAGGTCGATCGGTGCGCGGGAGGCACAACGCCGCAGCGTGGTCGACGGACGGCCAGTCGTCTTCTGGCGTCCGGGCTGCAAGTACTGCGTGCGACTCCGCATTCGGCTGGGCCGTAGCGCCCGCCAGTTGTATTGGGTCGACATCTGGCGTGACCCGACAGGAGCTGCAGCGGTGAGGGCAGCCAATGACGGCAACGAGACCGTGCCAACCGTCGTCGTGGCGGGCCAGCCACACACCAACCCCGCTCCCGAATGGGTGCGCGAACAGCTCTCCCCTTGCACGTGATCAGAAACCGCGCCTTACGGAGAGGCGCCCGCAGACCTGAGCGGACAGAGATGAAGAGACAAGCTCGTGCTTTCGTTTCGACGTGAGTCCGGGAGTCACCTCGGCCGCACCTGCATGATCAAAGGCAGTGGGAAGTGACGTCACTCAGTGACCTCTTTTCAACCTGCCTGATCGCTTGGGATCCGACGTGGCGACACCAGCCCCTGGATCCCCTCGCTGGTGGTCTCCAGTGCCACTCCACGGCACTCGCCACCCATCCCGCGCGCCGACACGGAGGCCGGCGAAACGGATCGAGTGTCGCCGCCCGACTCCGACATGGCCGCTCGACCATGACCTCGATAAGGTCAGGCGACGAGTGGACCGTCCGGCAGGCCGGACGTGTGTCCTCACCTCCGGAGACAGGTTGTCGATGCGTCTGCATCCAGGCGAGACCGAGGCCGTTGGCTGGCGGGTGGTGACCGTGCTCGATGCCGTTCGGCAGCTGCGCGATGCATCACCCGACGTCACCGGACGTCCGCGGGTGATCGCGATTGACGGCCGGGGCGGCGCCGGCAAGACGACCCTGGCCGAGCGGCTGCGCAAAGTGGTGCCCAACTCCGCCATCATCCACACCGACGACATCGCCTGGAACCACGCCTACTTCGGCTGGGGTGCCGTGCTCGTCGAGAACATCCTGCAACCCCTGCATCGAGGTGAGGCGGTGCACTTCCGCCCTGATGCCTGGATCACCCACGACCGGCCCGGATCGATCACGATCCCCGCCGGTGCCGACTTCATCTGGGTCGAGGGCACCGGCGTCATCCGCGAAGAGCTTGCCCCGTGGTTGGACGCCTCGGTGTGGATGCAGGGTGACCTCGATGAGCAGGAGCGCTTGTTGGTCGTCCGCAACGGTGACTCCCCCGAGCAGCTGACGCATGTGGCGAACTGGCTGCTGGAGGAACTGCCGTTCATGTTGCGAGAACAGCCGTGGGCCCGAGCCACCATGATCGTCGCCGGCCCTCCCCAGATCGACCACGATCCGGACACCGAGTTGATCGTCGCCCCGCCGACCAGCCCTTAGCTCGGCCGACCCAGTTCCCCCTATGAATCCCTTCGGCAGAAGCACGTCTCACGCTTCCACCGCACAGCCCCCAACTGACGTCAAAACAAACCGGCATCGCAAACTCGGTCAGAGGGTGACTCCCACAGTCACCTCGAAAAGACTCCCACACCGAGATACAAAACCAATAGGTTGCTCTGATGAAGCTGCCTGCGTACTGGATGACCCGTCCCGCTCCACCCCCGGACCGCGGAACGTCGGCATCCTTTGACCGACTGCTGGAGCAAGCGCTCGCGAACGGTCCCGATGAGCCCATCGACTACCGGCTCGAGGCGCCGAAATGGCAGTTCCTGTGCCATGCCGCAGACCGCGGCAGACTGCTGTTGCACGGCTCGGGCGACCCGGCGATCAGCCGCTTCGAACCCCGGCAGCCGGACGACAACAGCGAGTTCGGCAACCGGCGCGCGGTCTTCGCCGCCGGCGACGGGCTCTGGCCGATGTACTACGCGATCCTGGACCGGGACCGCCACCCGATGTCGTTGATCAATGGCTGCGTCCGCCTCGCCAGCGGCAGCGAGCGGCTCGGCGAGCCGCACTACTACTTCTCCATCAGCGCGCAGGCGCTGAAGCAGCAGCCCTGGCGTCCCGGCACGGTTTACCTGCTGCCCGCCGGCACCTTCGAGCTGCAGCCGCGGATGCGGGTCGGCGATGTCTCGGTGCAGCTGGCCCAATGGGCAAGTCCCGTACCAGTGACCCCTGTCGCCAAACTGGCCGTGCAGCCGGAGGACTTCCCGTTCCTGGACCAGATCCGCGGCCATGATGATGAGCGGCTCTGGACCCGTGCCGCCGCGGACCCGGATGGCTTCCCCTGGCATGAGGAGGCGTGACGCATGCGTCGCGGCGCGGCTTGAGGAGCGGTCTACCCTGCGCCGGCTTCCTGCTGGGCGGCCTGCCTCTCGCGGCGCTTCGCTCGGGTGCCGTTGCCAGGCTTGTCCTGCGCCTCCCAGTCCGGCTCCGGCCCCGGGTCCTTCGCCGGTACCTTCGTCACGTTCAGCCCAGCGGCCCGGCCGCGGGTGTGCTGCCCGGTGTCGCACGTCAACAGCCGCACCGGCCGGGCGGCGAGGGCCTGGACAGCCACCACCCGGTCAATGATCTCGTCGTCGGTGATGGGCAGACGTACATGGCCGGGCTGGTCCATGACGATCTCCACGTTCACTTCGCCGTGCCACGCGGCAGGCTCGCCACTGTTGTCCGCGTAACGCAGGATGCCGGAGGTGGATCCGCTGAGGGTGTGGTCCAGGAGCCCGAGCGTATGGGAAGCCCGCCACCTGGCCTGGTGCTTGCCGGCGTCCATCAAGCTGTCGAGTTCGTGGACCACGGCGATGGGGAACAGCAGCCGGATGTGCTCGTTCGGCGGCATTCCTAGCACCTGGTGCAGGTCGGCGTTGGCGAGCGCGACCGTGTTTGGGATGTAGAAGCTGGAGTCGGCGACCACGAACCACCCAATCCCGGTCCAACGGGCTGTCTGCGCCTCCAGCGCGTTCCCGGCTGCCTCCAGGGCCTGGATGCGTTCGGTGACCTCCAGGTCGACGAGGCCGTTGACGAGGCGCTGCTGATCGGTCCCGGAGAGCGTGCCGCAGCTGCCCAGAAGGGACCCGTAGCGGCGGGTGAAGAGGAGGTGACCGATGTCCTTGTCACTGATCTGGGAGCGCAACAGTTCTGCTGCCTCGGTGGCCCACGCCAGGTACTTCAGGAGACGGGAGAACACGCCACCGGGGGCAGGCCCGCGAAGGCCATAGCTTTGAAGCGGACGTCGTTCAGGACCTTGCGGATGTTTTTGCGGTCGGCTCCCGGGCGGGGCGTGATGAGCATGCGCTGATCCTGCCAGGGATGTCCGACAGTCCGCTGCCGCGCCGGGCCGGGGCGCGCCTGACGCTTCCCGCTGCCAGAGCGTCAGGAGGAATAGGCGCGATTCCGGCACGTCACGAACTGGGGGTCGCCAGGGAAGAGGATGACTATCCGGCGGTAGCGCTTACAGCTAGCTACCTGCTGTTTTACGCCCAATCCAGATGTCGCACCAGGAAAATGCCGGGGCCGACCTCCCGAGAGGAGGTGCGTATCCGGTCAGCGATGCCGGAGGGCCAGACAGTGCCGGATGACCAGATTGCATTGATCCCAGGTAGCCGGTCGGGTTCGAGGCCGGTGAGGTCGGCAGCAGTCAAGTCGAGAACAACCGTGGCGAGTACGGCTGCCAGCGACTGGCCGATTTCACCCATGCGGACTGCGGTTCTCGCCCCTGAGCTGTCGCGCACCACCATTGAGGTCAGGGGGACGGTCGGGCCTGGACGCGTCAGCCTCCCAGGCCACGGCGGCCCGGGCGAAGGTGGCCCAGCAGAAGAAGGCCAACCAGAAGCTCGTGGAGTCAGCGTGGGCGGAGCGCGGCCCACCCTGCCACTTCGCCCCACCCGCGGCCGCGCCACCCTCGTCTTGCACAGGGGCCCGACAACAAGGTACAACACCTCATCCTGCGCAAATTCTGACCAACCCGGCGTTTCCCAATACGTCACGGTGCTCGCCGCGCGCCGCTAGAGTTGCCCCCTGCGGAGAGGGAACGGGGGAGAGCGTCGTGATGTCAGCGGAGATTCCGGTCCGGCTCGTGTTTGACGCGGGGGACGACGACCCGGAGTACGCCGAAGAGCTGCTCCAATACCTGATCGAGGAGCTGCGCGGGCTCGACCTGGCGAGCATCGACCGGGTCCCGCAGTCCCCGCCACCGCCGGGCACCCGCGGGACGGGCGCACTGGAGCTAGGCGCACTGCTGATCGGTCTCGGCGGCAGCGGTGCGCTACTCCCGGTGCTCGCCGGCCTTGTACAGGACTGGCTCAACCGCAGACGCTCCGGAACAGTGCGACTCAAGCTCGGCGACGACGAGATCGAACTGACTGCCGCCTCCGACGAGGTGCAGCAGCGCGCACTGGACGAATTCCTCCGCCGCCACGGGGAGTAACCCGCCGTGGCGACTCGGGCCCTGATCATCGCCAACAGCACGTACGACGACGACCACTTCGCCACGCTGCCAGCCGCCGCCGCGGACGCCGCGCAGTTGGCGGCGGTGCTGGGCGATCCGGACATCGCGGGATTCGAGGTCGAGACCCTCGTCGATGTCGGTCAGCGCGCGGCGATGCGCGCGCTGGAGTCCTTCTTCACCCGGGCCGGGCGCGACGACCTGCTCCTGCTGCACCTGTCGCTGCACGGGTGGAAGGACGTCCGCAACCGCCTGTACTTCGTCATGCGCGACACCGAACGCGACTATCCCGGCTCCACCGCTGTCTCCGCGGAAACAGTCGGCACCTTCATGGGCGAGAGTCGCTCCAGGCGCATCGTCGTCCTGCTGGACTGCTGCTACAGCGGGGCATTCACCCTGAACGCGCTGCGCCGCGACGCCGGGACGCCCACCGTCGACATCGCCGAGCCCTTCGCGGGCAACGGCCGGGTCGTCCTTACAGCCTCCACCGCCCTGCAGTACGCCCATGAGAGCGAGCAGGACGTCCGCTACAGCCGCACCCCCGCCCAACCGTCCGTGTTCACCTCGGCGGTGGTCCGTGGCCTGCGGGACGGCTCCGCCGACCTTGACGGCGACGGCCTGGTCTCGGTCGACGAGCTCTACGACTACGTCCACGAGCAGGTACGGCAACGCATCGCCGGCCAGACCCCCACGCTCAGCGTGGACAGTGCCCAGGGCACGATCTACCTGGCCCGCAGCCCCCGGCACGGCGACGTCGACCGGCTCGCCGAGATGCGGGCGGCCGTGCTCGACGTCCAGCCCTGGAAGCGCATCGGCTCCCTCCACCTCGTCGAGCAGCTGCTCGGCAGCGTCCGTGAACCGACCCGGGACGCGGCCAGAGCGGCGCTGCTCGGACTTATCGCCGACGCGGACCGCGAAGTCGCCCGCCGGGCACGGCAGTTGTGGCACGAGCGGGGACTGGGCGATATCCCCACGGCGCGGGCGGCACGCCCCGCCCGCCCGTCACCGCCGCGCCGACTCACCGGGACCTCCGGTCCTGTGGTGGGCATCGACTTCGGTACGACGAACTCGTCGATCGCCCTCCTCGAAGGCGAGGACGTACGCCTGATCCCCAACGCGGAGGGCGCCCTCACGACACCGAGCCTGGTGGCCGTCACAGCAGACGGAGGAATCCTCGTGGGCACGGCCGCCAAGCGACAGTCGATTGCGAACCCCGACTACACGGTGCGGTCCGTCAAGCTGCGGCTGGGCACGGACTGGAGCATCACCCGAGGAGCGGTCCAACTGACGGCGGAGGACGCCGCGGAGCTCATCCTGCGGCGTCTGCGGGAGGACGCGGAGGCGTACGCCGGGGAGCCACCCCGGCTGGCGGTCATGACGGTGCCGGCGAACTTCGACCTGGTCCAGCGGGCGGTGCTGGTGGAGAGCGCCCGCCGGGCCGGGCTCGACGTGCGGCGGGTCCTCAACGAACCGACGGCTGCGGCGCTCACGTACGGGCTGAACAGGGAGGAGGACGCCACCGTACTGATCTTCGACCTCGGCGGCGGCACCCTGGACGTCACTCTCATCGAGGTCGGGGACGGTCTCGTGGAGGTCAAGGCGACCTGCGGCGACAACCACCTCGGCGGTGACGACTGGGACCAGCGGATCGTGCAGCACCTGTTGCGCCGGGTGTGGGACAGGCACGGTGTGGACCTCACGCAGGACGTCCCGGCGCGCCAGCGGCTCCAGGAAGCCGCCGAGGCAGCGAAGGTGGAGCTGTCGTCGGCGAGCAGCGCCACCGTCCGTCTGCCCTTCCTGTCCTCCACCGCGGACTTCCCAGTGCACCTCGACGAGACCCTGACGCGCACCGAGTTCGAGGGCATGACCCGGGACCTGCTGGCGCGCTGCCGCCGACCGATCGAACAGGCCATCCGTGACGCCGGGATCCGGCACTCCGAACTCGACCAGGTGATCCTGACCGGCGGCGCCACGCGGATGCCGGCGATCGGTGAGCTGGTGCGCCGACTCACCGGTGGCAGACAGCCCTATCGCGGTCTCATCCCCGAGGGGATCGTCACTGGTGCCGCCATCCAGGGTGGCGTGCTCGCCGGAGGCGTCAAGGACGTGCTGCTCCTCGACGTGGTCTCGGCCTCGCTCGGTTTCGAGACCTACGACGGCACGGTGCTGAAGGTGATCGAGCGGAACACCACCATCCCCACGCTCAGGTGGGCGTTCGTCGCCACGAGTGAGAACGGTCAGACCACCATGACCGTGCACGTCGTCGAGGGCGAAAGCCCGAATGTCACGGACAACAGGACGCTCGCCGTCCTCGAGGTCTCGGATTTGCCCCGGCATCCCCGGCGCACTCCGGTGATCGAGGTGGTCCTGGATGTCGACGCCAACACCATCCTGCACGTCACGGCCAAGGAACTGCGGGGCCATACCCACGAACTGGCTGGTCGTGCGAGCGAACTGGCCGAGGCCCGCGCGGCCTTGGGCCGCGTGTGGAGCTACAACAGCCCGGAAGCGGAACGCCTGAGGGCGAAAGTGGCCGCGCTGGAGGCCAAGTACTTCACCGGCCGGGAGTGGCAGACGACGGTCGACCGCTCCTCCATGACGCGGGCCGCCAGTCTCCTACAGTCCCCCCAGTGGCAGGCCCTGCGCGGCCTCGCTCCGCTCGCCTGGGAGGCTCCGGAGCCCTGACCCGCGCGCCGCGCCACCCTCATCCTCCGTAGAGGCACGGAACATGAGGCGTGCAAGAGGAACGGCTCCTCCTGGTCATCCTGTGCTGGAAGAAGGAAGCAGCCCAGGAACGGGATCAAGGCGGCGGGAAGCAGCCCGTGCGCAGGAGAGGAACCACGACCGAGGACCTGGCCCGCAGTGCCTCACGCGTGCCGTGCCCCACCTGCAAGGCCCCGGTGGGGAAGCCCTGTACGGTGCCGGGCAGCCGCCCGGCTCGCTTTCGGCGCATCCAGAAGCAGCAGCGGCCGTGAACCGTTTCCCACTGCGAGGACCGGTTCGTGAACGCTCGTCAGTCTCCAGACTGCGGTCGTTCTTACTGAACAGGGCCCTCAGATCCCGGCCTGCCACGTCCACCCCCGATGAGATGATCACTGGAAGCCCAACCTATGCACGCCGGGCTACGCGAGGGAGTCGGTCTCCGCACCGTGCCAGCGGGTGACCCAGCGGGTGACCTGGGGCGCTGCTCCGTCATGTCGGGCACCTGGGCAGCACGATGGTCAACTGGGCCAGCGTGTCGGGCTCGACGCGGATCCCAGGGAGCCATAGGTGCTGCCCTTTCCGCGAGACCTGGATCCAGATGCTGCTGTGTTTTTCTTCCTCGTCGGTGACGGTGACGCCGTCGGCGATCCGGCAACGCGCGTGCAGCAGGTCATGGTGCCAGACGCGGTCGGCGGAGTTGGCCGTCGTGTAGGGACGGTAGGGGTCCCAGGCCAGATGCAGCGCGCATTCGTGCGTACGGGGTTTCTGGCATTTCTCTTCGACGTTGTGGACGAGCACGCCGGCATCGCTATAGCCGGTCTTCGCGTCCTTCGCTTCGGTGACGCCCTGGGCAGGGGGCGCGGTGGGTGAGTGCTGGAGGCCGAACAGCGTCAGCCCGGCCGCAAGGCCGATGGCGGTGCCGGCCGCGGCGAAGCCCCATGAACCGGTCAGGCGCTTGCGCAGTCGGCGCGGCCAGGTGGGGGAGGGTTGTTGTGGCGGGGCGGCAGGGGCTGGTTCCTCGGGCCGGCTGCGGTCGGCGGCCTCCCATAAAGCCCGGTACACGCTGGGGTCTGCTCCCAGCGCCCGGCACAGGTCCCGGACGACGGGCCATGGAGGCACGGTTTCGCCGCGGAAGTAGCGGGAGAGGGACGAGTCGCTGATGCGGACCTGGGTTTCCAGGGTGCGAAGCGTGCGGCCCGAGCTTCGCTGCAGTCCCCGCAGCGCCTCGCCCAGCCTTCGTGCTGCCGCTGCGTCCTGCGGACGTTGGCCACTCATCGACAAGGGTCTCCCCGCAGTGCCGCAACCGTGTCCCGTCGGCTGCTTCATGTCCCGGGACGGATACGTCCCAGCAGGTCAGGAATGTATTGATCCCGACATCAGTGAAGCAAGCGGGACCCGCTGGCGAAGAGCGATCTACCACCGCAAACTCGGCGTACCGGCTGCGCAGATCACCCCCGAGGGTGAGTGGGCCGGTGGCCATGGCCGTGCCGGCACAAGCCGCATGAGCCGAGTGTGAACCCCCACCGAAAGGAAGCTTCACCATGCGTGTACGCACCATGTTCTGCGCCCTCGCAGCGATCGCCGTGACTGGACTCGGCATGAGCGCAGCGGCGCCCGCAGTCGCGGCGCCTGCCGCAGCCTCCTCGCACGTGACCGCCGTCCAGGCGGCCGACGGCCTCAACGTCCACCGGGGCAAGTACTTCACCCTGAGCGGCTGCCAGACGGCCGGCCAGCAGGGCATCGATCGCGGACACTGGGACGCCTACCAGTGCGCCGATGGCACCTGGCCCTTGCGGTGGAACCTGTGGACCAATCGCTGAGAACGTAGCGCCGCCGGCGGCCCCCCGAACACAGGGAGGCCGCCAGCGGCCGCGGACCGCCCGACTACTGACGGCCCGGCAACACTCGCCCGCTGCCTCCTCCTCTCCCGCATGCCCGTCGTCAGCTGCCCCTCCGGTGCGGCAGGGATCCAGGGAGGACAGTGGCCGCCCCCGTTCATGATCAAGACCGGGGGCTCTGTGCTGCCCTGGGAGCGCGGACGCCGCCGCCAAAGGCAGCGTCCCCTTCCCAGACACAAAGAGCCGGTACCGCCAGGTGGTACCGGCTCCTGGCGGTGCCGCGCTGCAACACGAGGCCGTGAGGTCCCTGTTCGGCTGGTGGGGCGACGGCTGGGGTGACCGGCCCAGCGAGACCGAGGCCGTCGTCGACCAGCTCCTGGACGACCTCGGTGCCACCGTCGACCTGCACCAGCACTACAACGCCCCAAAGGGCCTGGACACCAGCCTGGCTCCTCTCTCTTACGGGCAGGCCCGCGCCCTGCTCGACGAGCACACCGCCCTGCGCGGACCGGGCACGGGCTGGGACTGCACGAGTACCCCACTCCGCCCTGACCCATCTCGGGGAACAGGGCACCTCGCTGCTGATGCTGATGCTGATGGCGAAGTCCCGGCACAAGAAGCCGGAGAACGTCCGCCGCTACTTCAAGCCGTCCCCCGAGGCGATCGCCGAGCTCACGAGCCTGCTCGCGCCCGGCGGCAGCAACCGCTGAGCCGCGTTCCTTGATCCTTCTCGGTGGCAACGGCGGTGGCGGAGAGGGGCGTCGCAGCGGTGAGGCTGCCCCAGAGGGCGGCCGAGCCGTGGGAGGCGAGAGCGGTGATGACCGCCGGGGAGACGGCGAGACCGAAGCCAGTGGAGAGCTGAAAGCGCGCGAGGGCGCGTCCCAGGGCATGGGCCGGCGCCAGGGCGGTGACGAGCGCGGTGGCGCTGCCGGCATAGATGATCTCGCCGATGGTGCAGACCACGGACACCGTGGCGACGGCCGGGGCACTCCACCCGTGTCCCACTGAGGTGGCCGCGAGGAAGCCGAGGTAAGACGCGGCGAGTACCACGCCGGCGAGAGCCAGCACGGTCCGCCGGGAGAAGCGGGACATCAGGACGGTGACCGGCACCTGCAGGGTGACCACCAGCACAGTGTTCGCCACAAAGATGGCTGCCGACCACACCGGGGATGCGTGCAGCTGTGTCACCAGGGCCAGGGGGAGCGCGATTTCGGGGACGTTGAGGCAGAAGACGTAGACCACGTTGGCGGCCAGCAGCGCGCGCATCCGAGGTGCGGGCCCGTCGGCCCTGGCCGTGGCCGGAGTAGCGGCCGGATGCGTGTGCAGGTGGACCGACCATGCCAAGGCTGCCGCGGCGAGATAGGCGAGCCCGGTGACGGCTGCCAGCGCCTGCTGTGCAGTGGTGCCGCCCGCCAGGCATGCGGTGGCGAGGAGGGCGCCCGCGCCCAGGCCGGCGTTGCGCAGGGCGCGGCCTCCCGCGAGAGCGGTGTCGCGTTCGCGGCCGTGGGCGACGTTGGCCACGAGTGCTGCGTGGGCGGCCGGCCATGCCTGGTTGCCGATGCCGAGGAAGAGTGCCGCCGTCGCGAACAGCCAGACGTGCCCCGCCGGGGCGGCCAGCAGCAGCGCCACGCCCAGCACCCGTACCAGCATCGACGCTGCCACGACCGTGGTACGTGCGCCCTGGTCCAGAGATCGGCCGACAGCGGGCATGCACACCAGACCCACGACGACGCCGGCCGTCATGGCGATGCGGGTGGCCGGCGCCGACAGCTTCAGCACCGTCACCCCGTAGAGCAGCAGAAAGGGCCGCAGCAGGCCGGTGCCGAGCGCGTCCACGGCCAGGGCGACGGCATAGCGGGGGCCTCCGGAGGCACGGACGAGGGCGCGCGGCTGGAGCTTGGTGGTGGTTGCCATGGCGTCAACGGTGCGTTCGGCCACCGGGCCGACTATGTCGGTTGACGAACACCGTCAACCGACGCGTTCGTCGGCCATCCGACCGGCGATGATGAGGGGATGACGTTGAGGATCGACATCGGCGGCCTGCCGTCCGGGCGACTGAGGTTCGCTGCCTCCCCGCTGGCCGAGCTGACCGCGATGCTGCACGTGCTGGCCGAACCCGGGCATCACCCGCAGCTCGCCGGCTGGGCCGGGGACGTCTGGGCTGGGCTGCGGCCGGAGCTGGCCGAGCGGTTCAGGGAGGCGGAGTTCCTCTGGCGTTCCTCACGAGCCGACTTCCTGGTCCCCGCCCGTCCCCGGCCGACCCTCGCCGAGGAGTTGGACGATGTAGACCGGATCGACGACGAAACCTATGTGACCGCCGCGCTCATCACCACGTGCGGCAGCAACCGGGTCCACTTCGCCGGCCCGTCACCGCTCGCCGACGCGACTGCGCGCGAGCGGGCCCTGGACCTCGCCCAGGCCCGCGGCGCGCTCCAAGAGGCCTTCGCGGAACGGCTGCTCGCGGACCCCGCAGCCGTGCGGGCACGGGTGCGTCACACCCTCGAACAGTGCGCCGACGCCTTCTTCGACGCCACCTGGACGGGCGTCGCCGTGCAACTCGCCACCGACCTGCGGCTGAAGAACGACCTGCTGAAGCGCCAGGGCATCGGGGCGGCACTCGCGTCAATCTCCAGCGCCGTGACCCTCGCGCCGGACGGCAACCGCATCATCGTGGACAAGCTGCAGGACAAGGCGACCGCCGCCCACGATACCGGGGTCACCTTCCTCCCCAGCGTCTTCGGCCGCCCGCACCTGGTGGCGGTCCATGCGCCCGGGTGGCAACCGGTGGTGCAGTACCCCGTGGCCGAGCCGAGTCCATCGGAGCCGGTATCGCTGGAAACGGTCACACTACGGCTGGAGGCACTCGCGCATCCGGTACGGCTGCGGCTGCTGCGCACCCTGGCCCGCGGCCCGCACACCACCGGTGAGCTGGCCCACGCCTGGGAACTTTCACCCCCGGAAGTTTCCCGCCACCTCGCTGTCCTGCGCCGCGCGGGCTGCTCACGGCCCGGCGGCAAGGTCGTTACGTCCGTTACACCCTCAATCTGCCCGGTCTGACGGCGCTGGGGGCCGACCTGCTGGCGGCCGTACTGCGCTGAGTAGCTTCGGTCTGCCAGAACGCGGCCGACCGCCGCCTTCGCAACATCGTTCGACTCGGCAGGCCGCCGAGCAGTGCCGGCGGGACTGCCTGCTGCCCTCGGGTAGCCGGGCAGCGGACTGGCTGCACCGCCGGACGTTCCTCCTGGCCGAACCCCTGGGGCATCCTGTTCGGCCGTGCGGGCCAGGGCCTGTCACTCCTCGTCGATCACGTCTTTGTCGCGCAGCGGACGCAGACCGCCGGGCAGGTCGGGAGCTGGGAGGAGTAGCGGCCGAGCATGTTGATGTGATGCCGGACGAACGGGGAGAGGCGGGCCACATCTTCGTCACGGACGTCGAAGCCGGTCGCGCGCAGCTGGTTCACAGCGGCGTCCATGTAGCGGGTGTTGAACAGTACGAGCGCGTTCAGGACCGGGCCGAGCGCGCCGATCTGGTCTTATCCGAACTAGCCCAGCACCGCCTTGAACCGGCTGACTCCCTTCTCCACCACGGAAAGTAGTGGTGGAGAAGTTGGAGAGCTGAGTGTCGTCGGGCGTGTCGGCGCTCTCCTCCGATGGAGCCTCCACGTGCAGAGAGCGATGTACCTGAAACGTCGTCACCGACACGGTCCAGGCTCCTAACCTGGCCCGATGGATACAGCTGTCGAGATAGTCAGCGCCCGGACGCGCCAGCTATTCTGGGAGCTCAGCTCCATCATCGAGCTGAGTCCCCTGCGAGCATGCTGGACAGGTGAGGGCTTCTCTCCCGTGGAGGCCGCGCAGACTCGCTCGGGTGGAGCTCGCAAGCAGGTCTTCAGCTCCTTCGCCGAAGGCGTTGACTGGACCGACGAGGGACAGGTACAGCGGGCCCTGCGCGCATTCGAGGGCATGTTGGATGAGTGCACCAGCAATAGCCGGCACAACCTCCACCAGCGACCTTGCTCCCACCTCAACCAGAAACGGACATCGCCTTACGAACCGCCCACTAAGGATCTGGGCAACCCGAGCCACGCTGCCGGCCCCAGCCTGCCGCTGGGGCCGGCAGCACGCTGACCACTACGTGGGCTCAAGACCAAACTCGTGACCGTCCCGCATCCCACCTGCTCCTCCGGGACGGCCCGTTGGCGCACGACCGGATGTGGTCCCGCTGGTCGTGGTCACACGGTGGTGCTGGCCTTGCGGAATTCCAGTGGGGTCACCCCTGTGTGGCGGGTGAAGAACTTGCCGAAGTTGCTGGCTTCGGTGAAGCCGAGCCGGGTGGCGATGGACAGCACGGTCCGGTCGGTGTAGACGAGCAGACGTTTGGCTTCGAGCAGGACGCGGGCGTTGACGATGTGTTTCGCGGAGTGTCCGGTGGCGGCCAGGGATGCCCGGGTGAGGGTCTTGGCGCCGTGTAGCCGAGCCGGGCGGCGTAGTCCTCGACCTGACGGGTGGAGGCGTAGGAGCCTTCGATCTCCTGGAGGAAACGGGTGTAGATGTCCCCTCCGTGTCCCGGGTCGGGTGCGTCGGCGGGGGCGGATAGTCGGCGAATGCGCAGGATGACGGCGGCGAGCAGGTGTCGGAGCAGGTGGGCGTCGGGAGAGGTCGCGGTCGATTCGGCGTGGAGCTCGGTGATGAGGGTGACCAGCCGACTCTGCTCCTCCTTGTCCAGATCTCTACGCACGGTCCGAACGGGGTCGCGCAGCAGGTGGTCGGTCGTGGGCAATTGCGGGAAGTCCGGTGTGAACCAGATCAGCCATCCTGAAAGACCGGGCGGGGGAAAGCCGCGCTGGACCTGGCCGGGCCGTATCCACAGCAGTGTCCCCGGCGCGCAGGAGTAGGGGACGAAGTCGACCTCGTGATCGTCGAAACCCGCCGTGACCAAGGCGATCTGGTGGAAGTCGAGGCGGTGAGGGCCCGCACACTCGGCACGCTCGCGTGTCTCGTCCGTGGTCGCCACCTCGATGCCCAGACCGGGCTGGGGCCCCAGGCGCTGGTAGCCGACTCGTGGGATGACGTGTCCGGTAATGACTGTCACGAGTCCCGAGTGTACCTGGGAGGAATGGACTCTGGCGGATTCACTTGATGCATCAAGTTACTCGGGCGGCACAACCTCCGAACCGGCCGGTTCGGGCGCCCGACCGCGAGAGGCGTACGCGCCGGCGCCACCGCTGTGGCGTCGGCGTCCCTGGCCTGACGGCCCGGGTACGACCGCCTCCCACCGTTTCCACGTAAGGGTTCTTTCACCATGTCCAAGGTTCTTCTGCTCGTTGGTCATCCCGATCTGTCCGCCTCCAGGCACAACGGGGCACTCGTCGACGCCGTACGCGACCTGGAGCACGTCACCGTGCGCGACCTGTCCGCCCTCTACCCCGACTTCGAGATCGACGGGGACGCCGAGCGGGCACTGCTCGCGGAGCACGACGTGATCGTCTTCCAGCACCCGCTGCGCTGGTACAGCACGCCCGCGATCTTCCGCCAGTGGCAGGACGCGGTCCTGACCCATGGCTGGGCGTTCAACTACGAGGGCAAGCCGACGCGGACCACCGGCAAGAAGGCCGTCCTGGCGGTCACCATCGGCGGTCAGGCCGAGGATTACAGCCTCGACGGATCGATCGGGTTCACGATGGACCAGATCCTGGCCCCCTGGCACGCCACGCTCAGCCTGTGCCAGTTCGACCTCCAGCCGCTGTTCGTCCTGCACGGCGCCGCCTTCGGCCTCTCCGACGAGGATGTCTTCTCCACGGCCAAGGACTACCGCGAACTCCTCGCGTCCTTCGCCTGACCGTGCCCCGCCGCGTGCTTTCCGTGGTCTTACAAGAGGGTCGGCGGCCTCCTGCCCGGCATGGCGGTAGGCGCGTGGCGGCGGAGTCCTCTGCTGGTGCAGAACAGCCCGGCTCCACAGGGGTATGCCAGTTGCCGCAGAGGCTCTCCCGGGCGGTTCAAGTCCCCGCCGCAGTGGCGGGCGAGCGGTCAGCTGGTGATGTTGCTTTGAGCGATGGAGTAGATGCGGTTGTCGGGGCGCGGAAGAAGCGGAAGCGGTAGTCGGTTCCGCCTCCTCCGGCCCCGGCGACCACGTGGACGGGAGAGACCCACTTCGCTCCGTTCTGCTCCAGGCGCCCTGCTCGTCCAACCCGCCAGTTCGACCCGATTCCACTGTCCATCACCGGGGCGGAGCCGCTCCGTCCATCCACATTGGAGAAGCACATGTCTTCCTCGAACGTCGAAACCCAAGCGTCCACCGCCGACTTGCACCGACTTGCCGATGAGTACGTCAAGCTCGTCAACCTGCGTGACCTCGACGCTCTGTTCGCCCTGTACTCGCCGGACTTCCGCAGCCACGCTGCCGACGGCACCGCCACCGGCCTCGAGGAGACCCGCGCGGTGCTGGCATCGTTCCTCGACGCGGTCCCCGACTTCGCCGTCACGCCCGTCCGTGTCATCGCCGAGGACGATTGGTTCGCGATCAGCTTCATCCTCACCGGCACGAACACCGGGCCCTTCAACGGCACTCCCGCCACCGGCCGATCGATCAAGGTGCTGGAGCTCCGCATGTACAAGGTGGCAGACGGGAAGTTCACCGAGCACTGGGGCCTCATCGACCTGGCGACGCTCTTCGCCCAGCTGCAGTCCTGAGAGGGTCGTACGTGAGTTGATGTCTGTTCCACCCTTTCGGGAGGAGCAGGCGGGCCGGCCGCAGCGTCGCCGGGCGGCTACGGCCGCGACTGGGCGAACAAGCTCTGCTTGGTCTCGACCGGATTCCGCGCTCGGTCATCCGCTTGAGCTACAGGCGGGTGTTGTCGATGTCGCTGGGCGCGATCTCCATGTCCATCGCCTCGCACACCCGCCGCGCCCGCAGCGGCGCGTCGGCCGAGGTGAACACCGCCATGATCTGCCGGTAGGCCGGATGGTCCGGCAGCTTCGGGGCCGGCGGCGCCGGCGGCTGCGGATCGGGCAGCTCCAGCAGCGTCGAGCCTCGGTTCTCCGTCATCGCCTAGTGAAGTGCTCCGACAAGGGCTTCGTTGTCCTCCCGTAGTTGGCGAAGGTCCTCGGCATCTGCCGCCCGGAGTTCCTTCAGTTTGCAGATCTGCTGGCGAAGACGTCTTTCGCCGCCCGGTATTTCGCTGCGGGCGCGGACCCTTTCGTAGACGAACCGCTCCTCGTCCCGGCTGTCCCGGCGGCCTTCTATCCGCCGGGACGGTCCTCAGCCCGCTGACTTCATGCGCTTCTTGGTCCGGGGCGGGGCTCATCGAGCCCCGTTCATGGCATACGGCTCGGGTGTGGCTGGGTCGGAAGGGCTCTGACGCGCGAGTCAGGCTGAGCCAATGCATTTCGTAGTTGTCGGTTTTCCGACGAGAGCTGGTTGACGACGCGGACGAGATGTTCGACGTCGGTCCGTAGCTGGCCCAGCTCCTTCGCGTCGTCCTGACGCAGCTCCTTCAACTTGACGATCTGCTTTCGTAGGCGGATTTCGGAGTCCGGCAACTGTCCGCGGGCTTTGACCTGTGCGTAGAAGTCGCTCTTGAGGTCCAGGTGACGCTGGGACTGGAGGACCCGACCCTGGTGGTCCTGGACACCCAGAGTGTCCATGTGGCCGCCGGGGTCCCCGCCTCCACGAGTGGCCACGATCCTGCCAAGCGGGTGCCCGGCCGCAAACGCGGACTAGCCGTGGACGTCCTCGGCCTGGTCATCGCGGTCGTCGTCCTCGCCGCGAACACCCACGACAACGCCGCGGGCATCATCCTGCTGGATCAGGTCGCCGAGCACGCCGGCGGAACCGTCCGCAAAGCCCTGGTCGACCAGGGCTTCAAGAACCAGGTCGTCATGCACGGCGCCGGCCTGGGCATCGACGTCTAGATCGTCGCACGCAACCCGCAGGACAAGGGGTTCGTGCCGCAGCCGAAGCGGTGGAGGGTCGAGCAGACCTACGGGATCCTCATACTGCACCGGCGCCTGGTCCGCGACTACGAGCACCGCCCCTCCTCCTCCGCCTCCCGCGTCTACTGGGCGATGACCCACGTCATGACCCGACGCCTCACCGGCGCGAACGCCCCCACCTGGCGCACGGCGCAGGCGGTGGCAGCGTGAACATCCGGCCCCTGCTCGATGCCCTGGACCTCCAGGAAGACGCCGCCCGGCCCTGGCCGACGACCTCCGCGCACAGATCGACGACCTGCAGACCCGGTTGCGGGAGGCCGAGATGCACCTGGAGCACTTCACAATCACCCGCAAGACCGTCACCGACCTCGCCGAGCGGTTCCCCGCCTCCCCGCCGGACCTGCCCGAGCACCCGGACTACCCCCGCATCCTCGCCGCCTTCAACCACGCGACCGGGCCGCTACGGGCCAAGGACGTCTGTGAAGCCCTCGGCCACGAACTGCGGCCGAAAAACGTCGAAGGCACCCGCGCCAAGCTGTAACGCCTGGTCAAACTCGGGATCCTCACCGAGGCCGACACCGGCAACTTCGCCAGGAAGCAATAGCCGGCACAACCTCCACCAGCGTCCCTGCTCCCACCTCAACCAGAAACGGACATCGCCTTACGAACCGCCCACTGAGTGGGCATTTAGGTATGGCTTGCGGTGTTACGTCGCTCTCGCGACTTGGTCTCTTTGAAGTGATTTGTGCCCTACATGCAGCTTCACGGCCTTCCAGGCTCCGGCCTCGGCGCCCATTTGCTCCGTGTCTCGCACCCAGATTCCGTCTGGTCTATGGACGTCACAGAAACGCCCAGCTGGTCAAGTAACGCTGTCAGCGGCGCTGTTAGTGTAGGAGCCCTTTCGTGAGCCAGCGGAAGCCGTACCCCAGCGACCTGTCCGACGCCTGATGGGCGTTGATCGAACCGACCTTATCCGCCTGGAGGAAAGCCCGCCTCGATCGCAGACCCACCGGCCAGCCGGCCCAGGTCGAACTGCGCGACGCTCAACTACGACCTGACCGGCCTGGCCCGCGTCAAGGAAGGGCGCAAGCCCGAACCGACCGCCTCCGTGATCGACACCCAGAGCGTGAAGACCTCCACAAACACGCCCCTGACCAGCCAGGGAACCGATACAGGGAAGAAGATCGTCGGCCGGAAGCGGGGCATCATCACCGACACGCTCGGCCTGCTCCTCGCCGTAACCGTCACCGCCGCAAGCCTGTCGGAAAACGCCGTAGGAATACAACTCCTCGACCAGGCCAAGAAGACCTACCCGACCATCTCCAAGAGCTGGGTCGACACCGGCTTCAAGAACGCCGTCGTCGAGCACGGGGCGAAGCTTGGAATCGACGTCGAAGTCGTCAACAGAAACCCTGAAATCCGTGGCTTTCATGTCGTCAAAAGGCGCTGGGTAGTGGAGCGGAGTATCGGATGGATCATGATGCATCGCCGTCTCGCCCGCGACTACGAGACCCTACCCGCCAGCTCCGAAGCCATGATCCACATCGCCTCGATCGACAACCTCGCCAAGCGCATAACGGACGAGACCACACCCACCTGGCGAGGAACCTACTAGGAAATAAACGGCAATTCACCTACATCAAACGCCCTCTGAGGGTTCGGCATGGTGGTCGGGGTCGTCCAGGCCGCGGAGCCGAGGCACATGGTGGTGACCGATGGTGCGCTCGGCGGTGTGGCAGAAGCGAGTGACGGTACGCAGGGCGGCGTTGGAGAGGGTGCGTTGGGAGATGTCACGGCCGCCGATGCGGAGGGAGTCGGTCAGGCCGAGGTCGCACCCGGTTCGCCAGGCCGGTCGGCGTGGGGAGTTCAGGCGGCGCGTGTAGCGGTGGCCAACGGCGGCGTAGGCGAGAGCGTGGGCGGTTTTGCAGGTGACGGTCGCGGGGAAGCTGGCGCGGGCGTCTTCGGCGATGGCGCGGTTGTAGGCGAGGTAGCGGCCGCGGCGCTGGGTGGAGCGGGCGAGCAGTGCGAGCGTGGTGGTCTTGCCGGTGCCCGCGCCGGCCTGCAGTGCCAGGTGGTTGCCGGCGTGGAAGGCGTCGGCGGCTTGCTCGTCAGTGGGGTTCAAGAAGGGTGTCCTCGTACTGGGTGGGGCCTTGCGTGTCGGCCGGGGGACAGCAGGGGGAGGGCGCGGTCGGCGGCCGCGCGAAGGGGCGGAGTGGTTGATGCGGCTTCAGGTTTCTGGTGAGGCGGGTGCCGTATCCGGCCGGCTGCGCGGCCTGCTCACCTCCATCCATCCTGCTCTCGAACGCGTCCTCGGGCCCCGCCTGCGGCACCCGGCCGTCCTGGCCCTGCTGCAGACCTTCGGCTCCCCGACCCGGCTGAGACAGCCCTCGTCTTCAGCGGAATCTGGAAGTGATCGTCGGCGGGGACCACCCGGACGCCTCGTCCACGACGCCCATCCCGCGTCACCGACCACCGCCTTCGTGCTGTCTCGGCTCGCCGACCCCGACACGCTGCGCAACACGCCCATTGGGGTGTTCTGGACCGTCGAGCGGCCGGTCTACGGCACGCTCAAGGCCGAGCGGCTCGACACGGCGGTGGAGCGGCAGGGGGAGGGGGATCTGGCGGCACTGCTGGCGGGCGGGGACACCTGGACGGTCGTCGGCTGAGCGCCGTACAAAAGGTTGCCCGCTATGGGTTGCCCCTACGGTTTCCCGCTACGAGGCCCGTGAGTCGTGGTCCGCGGCCCGGGCCTCGTCGTACGCGTCGCGGGCCTTCTCGACCCGCTCCATCCGCTCCTTGGTCCAGAACGCGAGGGTCCGCACCTGTTCCGCCGCCTCGCGGCCGAGGTCGGTGAGGGAGTAGTCGACGCGGGGCGGGATGACCGGCTTGGCGTCGCGGTGGACCAGGCCGTCGCGCTCCAGCGTCTGCAGGGTCTGGGCCAGCATCTTCTCGCTGACGTGTCCGACCGCCCGGCGCAGCTCGCTGAAGCGGTGCGGACGGTGGAGGAGGTGGATCAGTACGAGCATCCCCCAGCGGCTGGTGACATGCTCCAGCAGCAGGTGCAAGGGGCGCAGCGCTTTGGTTATTGGAGGAAGATCCAGGGGGCGGCTTACCGACATGCCAGTACCTTACTGCATTTGATTCAAACTTGAAACAGAGCTAGGTTTCCACATGGAGGAGACTCGCTGGCTAAACGCCGAGGAGCTGCAAGCCTGGCGCGCTTACTGCAATGGGCTCCTACGGCTGGGACGGGACGCTGGCGAAGGTCACAGCCGCGCTGGCCCGGGACGGCTACCAGGTCAGCCCGACCCTCCAGATCCTGCCGGTCGGCGAGTGGCGGCCCGAGGTGGCGCGGCACGACGCCAGGGCGTACGCGGAATCCCTCAGGCTTCTGCGGGGTGCCCGCAACGCGATGGAGCGGTTGGGCCTCCTGACCTCCGACATGCCTGAGGAGCGGCTGCGAGACGTGCTGCTCGTCGCCCTCGACGCCTACTTTGAAGGGCAGTCCACGGGCGAGACCCTGAACGGCAAGGGCAAGACGGACATCCTGATCCGAGTCGGAGACCGCAACGTGTCGATCTCCGAGTGCAAGTTCTACACCGGGCCACGAGGACCGGCAGTGGGGTTTCGTTGTCCGGGGCAGCGGAGATCCGGGCAGTGCTCCCCGTGCCGAGGTGGCGTTCATCCCCTTCGTCATCGCCTGACTCCGCCGGTGGTAGGGGGTTGAGCCAAGGTACGTGTGATCGGGGCCATGGCCCCGATCACACGTACCTTGGCTCAACCCCACCAGGACTTCAAGATCATCCCGTGGCGGCTTTTGGCGTCACCTTGGCTGGACCCCTACGGAACGATGTGATGGCCCCGCCAAGGGTCGGGGCCACCCAGACGAGGAGAACGACGACGATGAACCTGTTGAAGCTGCTGTTCAAGGCGATCACGTCCAACCGCGAGCCCGACGCCCTGCCCCGCTCGGAGGTCTACCACTGGCGCTGCGACACGTGTGGCGACAGGTATGTCGGCTCCGGACGGCAGCATGTCGGGGACGTCGCCGCTTCGCACCGGCGGCGGATGGGCGGCAAGTGCCGGACGCCGAAGGTGTACGCCTCCGAGGTGTGACGGCGCCGGGCGGCGGGCGAGTCCGTCGAGCAGATCGACCTGATCATCCCTACCGGCAAGCGCAAGGGCCAGAACCCCGGCCTGGCCAGCATCCACCGGGCGCTCGCCGAACACGAGAAGCGCCAGGCGTACCCGGAAGCCGCCGAAGCAGCTCAGGCCGCCTTCGCCGCCCTCCGAACCGGCTGACAGTGAATCGACCTTCAAGATCATCTCATGGCCCGTTTTGCACGTACCTTGGCTGGACCCGTGGTAGGCGCACAGTCTGTCGCGCGCCTACCACCGGCGGACCAGGTTCATGGATGGCTGTCATTCCTTCCTGACAGGGGTGAGTCGGCCAGCGGTGGTGCGGAAGTCGGGCATGCCGAGGTGGACGGTGGTGTGCCGCGGGGCGAGGTCGCGCATGGCGGCGAGCTTGTGCTCGGCGGCGGCGAGGCTGGCCTCGATCGCGGTGACCTCGCCGAGCCAGCCCTGTTCCTTGGCCTCGCGGAGCCGGTCGAGCAGGTTGGCGTGGATCTCCTCCAGCCGGGGCATCTGCGCGGGGTCGGGCCGTAGGACGGGGCAGCGGATGCAGGCGTGCTCGTGGACGCACGGGGTGCCGAAGTCGCGTGCGCACACGCCCAGGGCGACCTTCCGCAGCTCGAAGTGGTCCAGGAAGTCGCGCCACTCCTGGGCGGTGGGCTCGCGGTACTCCTCGCTGGGCCGCAGCGAGCGGCGGCGGGCGATGAAGACCCGGTGGTGGGTGATGACGTCCTCCGGGTAGATCGCGGCGTAGCCGAGCGTGGTGTCGACGGTCTGGTGGCCGCAGATACGGGCGGCGATGTGCGGTGGCAGGCCGGAGCGCAGGGCGTCGGAGACGAAGATCCTGCGAAAGTCGTGCGGGGTGTAGTGCAGCGGCTCGTCGCCGGGGGCGGTCAGTCCGCTCGCGGCCAGCGCGTTGTCAAGGCAGGTGTAGATGTAGTTGCGGGGGATGGCGCGGTCTTCGGGGCCTACGGGCCGCTGGAAGAGGAACGGCATCGGTGCGCTCCACAGCCGCTCCAGGGTGTCGTAGGCGCTGACCGTCGGCATGGCCGGTTGGCCGCGGCGGACGCGCTGGATGATGGCGGTGAGCACTTCGCCGAGCTCCGGGGAGACCAGCAGCAGTCGCTCCTGGTCGAGCGGGGCGACCTGGAGCATGGGCACGATCTCGCCGGTGGTCGGCAGCCGCTAGGCGACGAAGCTGTGGTGGGTCAGCTCCAGGGCCTCCTCGATGCGCATGCCGGTGTGGCGCAGGACTTCGACGACTGCCCAGGCCCAGAAGGCGTGTTCCTCCTCGACGGTCAGATCGCGGCGCCGGCCGGTGGCGGGATCGTCGGCCAGAACGCGGGCCGAGGCGCCGCGGCAGCGCACCAACAGCCGGCCCTCCGGCGTGGTGAACGAGGTGCCGGCCGGAGCCTGCCGGGCGCGGGCGAGGCGGGCAGCGGCAGCCTTGAGTTGCTGCTCGACGGCGGTGACCAGGGCCGGGAGGGCGGGCAGCAGGGTGCGGGTGCGCTGGTCCATGGCCGCTTTGCGGCGGGCGCGGGACTTGCCGTGCTCGGTGTCGCTGTCGCGGACCGGGCACGGGGCCACCCACGGCCCCCACCTGCCCGGGTCGTCGGCGGCCCAGCGGGCGAGGTCCTGGTAGAAGGCGCGGACCCAGGTGAAGACGGAGTGCGTGTTGTCCCGGGGGCGGATCGCGATGCCGTGCCGGTCGCGGATCACGGCCACCCGTTCCCGCCAGGCCGCGACGGTGTCCGCGTCCAGCCGCGGCGAGTTGATGCCGGGGTGGTGGGTCTCCAGGTCGCGCCAGAAGATCCCGGCCAAGGTCCGGGCCATGTCCTCCAAGGTCGTGTAGTCGACCTCGGTGGCGCGTTCGGTGAGGTAGTCGACCAGCAGGTCGCGCACCGGCGTGCAGGCGATGGAGTGCCGGTCGACCATCGCGGCTGGCGTCTGCTGCCCGGGCAGCATCACGGTCTTCAACCGGGCGGGGGCTCCGGGGCCGAAGACGCCGGTCTCGGCGAGGAGCGCGTAGAAGAGGTGCTTGCCGTGGTAGCCGTTGGCCTGGTGCTCGCCGATGGCGTGTTGCAGCTCGACGCAGTCGCCGATGGTGATGTCCTGGATGGTCCCGCCCTTACGGGCGAGGATCCAGGTGACGCGGTTGAGCGCGTTGTTGCAGTCGTTGGCCCCGGCCCGTCCGGACTGCGCGTACCGGGCCGTGAGCCGGGCGAACCCGTCGGGGTCGGTGGCGGTGCGGATGTGGGCCAGCAGCTGGGAGGGCCGTTGCCGCAGCAGCCAGCGGTAGGTCGGGCGGACCGCCTGCCCGCCCAGGAGCGGGATCATGCCGCAGCACAAGTCGATGCGGTCGTAGTTACGGGCGTGCTGACGGTCGGCCAGCCACTGCATGGGCAGCCCGGTCCACTCCCGGCCGGCCGCTTCGGCGCCGCTGGCGAGCCAGCGGTCCTGCCAGGTGCGGCCGGGCTGGTCCTGCAGCCAGTCGAGCAGCTTCACCAGGCCGCGGCGGCGGGTGCGCTGGTTGGCGTCGCTGACGGCGGCGAACGGCAGGGCGAGCGTGCGCTCCAGCACGAGCTCGGGCGGCTGCTCGGTCTGCCCCCAGGTCGTCGGCGCCTCGCGCGGCTCCTGCCCCGGCGGGAACGCGTACCGACCGGGCCCGGGGCAGCGCGAGGGTGTCCGACATCGCGGTGGTCACGCCGGTCCTCCGCTCGGAACGGCCGTGCCGAGCAAGGTCTGCAGGACCTCCGAGCGGTAGCCCGGCGCCGGCATCACAGGCCAGGGAGGCTCCGCGGCCTGGCGGGCGTGGTGGGCCAGGATCTGCGCCACGACCTCGTCCTGGACCGGTTCGAGGTACTGCTCGGTGGTGGCGACGTGCAGGTGGCCGAGGACCCACTGGACATCGGTGATCGACAGCGCCGGGTCGCGCACCATGCGCTTGGCCGCGCTGTGCCGAAGGTCGTGCAAAGTCCAGTTCGCCCCCAGCTTCTCGTTGGTCCGGGTGAAGACCATGCGCGCGGCGTCGTAGCTCGGCGGTCGAAGCGGTCGCCGCAGCGGTTCGTCGGGTCCGTCCAGGGCCAGCGGGCGGATCTGCTGCTGGTAGAGCCGCAGCCACACGAACGCGTCGCTGGATGCCGGGATCCACTGCAGGGCCCGCGAGCCCTTCCGGACGACCCCGATGGTCTGGTCTCCGGGGCTGACCCGGTCGCGGGTCACCCCGAGCAGTTCCGAGGCCCGCGGGCCGGCCGAGATGTAGAACGCGACCAGGGCCCGATCGCGGTGCGAGGGCAGGGCCGCGAAGAGCTCGTTGAACGCCTGGTCGGGGATGCCGCGCGGTGCCCGCCGGGGCTCCTTCGGCTGGTAGGGAGCCCTCCGAGCCGGCTGCCGGAAGCGGTGCATCGGGTTGTGGTGGGCGTTGAGATGCTCGTCCTCAGCCCGCCTGGCCCTCGGGAACGGGTTGAGCAGCGGCCGGCCGTGCGTCTCCCGGTGGTACTCGTAGAAGCTGCGGACGACGGCGCGCGCGTGCCGCCGGGTCCGGGCCGCGTAGTGCTCGCCCGGATACCGCTTGCCGGTCACCGGGTTGATCGACCCGGGCGGCGGCGCGTCCGGTCGGCGGGGCCGCGGCGGCTTCTTGACGGTCTGCAGCCACAGGGCGAAGTCGCGGGCCTCCACTCGGCTCGCCCGGTCCCACGGCACCTCCACCGCCCACAGGAACCGGAACCAGGCCAGCAGCTCGTAGGCGTAGGAGCGGAGCGAGGCCGGGCTGTCGTCGTTGGCGAGCATGTCGAGCAGGAACTCGCTGACCGCCGCCACCTCGCCCCCGTCGCGGTCGAGCAGCCGGTACGGCAGGGATACGCTGCCGGTCTCCTGGACCCGGCCGACCTTCGGCACCGCCAGCATCGTGACGTCCCGTAGCTGTCCGACCTCGTGCACCCGAGCCTCCACCGAGCTGCCGAAAACTCCCACAGCACGTGATGACAGCACATCAGGGCCGTGGCGTGGCTCGGGTCTTCGGTCCCACCGGGGCTGCCGACGACCGGATCTCGCTACCGTGCGTCAGCGCCGGGAGGCGACCTGCCGCGATCCGGTAGTTCGGTCAACAAGTCCTCCATGCCGTCCTGGTAGCGCTGGTAAAGCTGTCCCGATCGATGACTGTGTCCGGGCAGCCGTCGAGGACTTCGGTACGGCGGTCGGTTCCAGGAGCCGCAGGCAGGCCTACCCGGTCGGGGCGTCGACCCCGAGCGACTTGACTTGTCTTCAGGATGAAGGCGAATGAGCAGGTGAAAGGCGGACGGCGAGACTCCCTATTTGCCCCTGTCTGGCATACAACCTTCCGACTCCGCAGGCCGTCTGACCCAACATCAGAGTTACACGGCCAAGCGTGACTAAGGGGGACATGATGCGGCGTATCGGAGCGGCAGTGGCGGTGCTCGTGCTCGCGGGATCCATGCTGGGGACGGCGGCGAGCACCGCGGGCGCCGCCCCGGCGGAGGGCTCGCGCGCGGCGGCGGCCTGCCCCACGGGCTGGGGCAGCGGCGCCAAGGGCGGTGCCGCCATGGGGGCCGATCACCTGGAGGACATCAGGACCGGACAGCACGAGTGCTACGACCGCATCGTGTTCGACGTGCCCGGCGGCGACCAGATCGGCTACCACGTTCAGTACGTGGACCGGTTCTACGCGGACCCCTCGGGCGAGTACATACCGGTCACCGGCGGAGCGATCCTGGACATCCGCGTCGGCGCGTGGAGCTACGACCTGGAGGCCGGCGTGCCGACCTACCCGGGCGAGGTGGGCGAACCCCTGCCCGGCGTGAACATCAGCGGGTACAGCACCTTCCGGGACACCCGGTTCGGCGGCACCTTCGAGGGCCAGACGCAGGTCGGTCTTGGTGTGCGCGCCCGACTGCCGTTCCGTGTGATCCAGTTGGACGACCGGGTCGTGGTCGACGTGGCCCACAGCTGGACGAGCTAGTACTCCGGTTGCACTTCGCTGTTGCCGCTGGTCAGAGGCTGGTTTCTGAGCGTACTGAGCTGACGCGTTGTCATGTGGCGGGAGTTCGTGACCGGCGGTGCGGCGTTTGTAGTGGCAGCGCATGGCGGTGGCCTGGTGTCGGCGTCGGAAGCAGGAGCACCTCAGGGCATGACGGGTGTGCTGGCGGTGGTGGCTTGTCCTGGGGCGGCAAGTCGCCAGGAGCCTGCGGATCTCTGCCAGGCTGAGCGGGACGAGGAAAGATCCGTTTTTGCGGCCCCCTTTGCGTCTTGGGCCTGGGCTTGCATGGCGGCGACGCCGCCGCAGATCGACCCGGCCGAACCGGTGACCGACCCGCAACAGCACCTCCTCAAGCTCCGAAGCCCAGACACCGGGCCGCACATCGTCTTGGACGATCAGCACAACAGCGATCACAAGCCGCCGGTCACGAACTCCCGCCACATGACAACGCGTCAGCTGAGTACGCTCAGAAACCAGCCTCTGGCCAGCGGCAACAGCGAAGTACAACTGGAGTACCAGGGTCTGTCGCGAAAGTGGATCAAGGTTGTGCCTGATCACGTGCTGTGTCGCGTGGGGATCTGGCGGATCGGCAGCTGATCGACGTCATACGGTGGCGGACTCGGGCCGGCACGCCGTGGCGTGACGTGCCCGAGCGGTACGGCCCTTGGGAGCGCGTCTACGACCTCTTTCGGAGGTGAGCGCAACGGCGCGTGGAAGCAGATCCTTGAGCAACTGCAGGTCCAGGCCGACGCGAAAGGCCTGATCACCTGGGATGTCAGCGTGGACTGGACCGTCTGCCGCGCCCATCAGCACGCCGGTCGGCGCGCATAAAAAGGGATCTGCAGCGCGAGTCGCCCGGCGGGAACGACACCGAGCCGGACGATCACGGGCTCGGACGCTTCCCGGGCGGCCTGACGACAAAGATCCACCTCGCGACCGAGCAGGGGCAGAAGCCCCTGTCGCTGCTGATCCCCACCGGACATCGGCATGACAGCCCGGAGTTTCAGCCGGTCCTCGAACGCATCCGTGTCCCCCGCACCGGGCCCGGACGGCCCCGCACCACACCCGACAAGGTTCGCGTTGACAACGCCTACGGCTCCCGCGCGAACCGCTCCTACCTGCGCAGACGCGGAATCGGGTGCACTATGCCGGAGAAGACCGACCAGGTCCGCAACCGCAAGAGGCTCGGCTCCCGAGTCGGCCGACCGCGGACCTTCGACGAGGAGGACGACAAGGAACGCCACGCGGTGGAGTGGGGGATCAACCGGCTGAAGCGACACCGGGCGGTGGCCACCCGGTACGACAACCTGGCCGTCCGCTTCGAGGCGACCGTGCTGGTCGCAGCCATCGACGAATGGCTGTGACCAGTACGTTCACAACAGACCCTAGACGCGTTCCAGTGCGCGGTGTGGGTGAGCCGGAAGTTCGATCTCGACGGGATCGTTGGGGTGGACGGTTCCGCTCTGGCGGACGACGGCCATGACACCGGATTTGAAGGTGAACTCGGTGGAGCGCGGGTCCAGGGCGAACATCTCGCCCAGCAGACCGGTCCGGAAGTCGTTGATCTTCGAGCAGGGATTGCGCAGTCCGGTCACCTCGACCACCGCGTCGGCTCCCAGGCGCAGCAGTGCCCCGGTGGGCAGGGCGAGAAGGTCCACTCCACGGGTGGTGATGTTCTCGCCGAGCTGTCCCGCGGAGACCTCGTAGCCCTTGAGCGCGAGTTCCTCGAAGAGTTCCTCGTGCATCAGGTGGACCTGGCGCAGGTTGGGCAGGTCCGGTTCGTAGGTCATGCGGAACTGGTGGCGGATAGTTTCGCCGGCGTGGACGTCCCCCTCCACTCCGAGGCCGGCGAGCAGCCTGACGGACGGGTGGTTGGGCTTGCTGAACGCGTACGTGGCGTTGCGGCTCACCGCTGTGACGCGCCCCGCGCTCACGGCCCCTCCTGGGTGGCGTGGGCGAGGATCGTCTCGCGCAGGGTCGTAGGGTCGACCCGGAAGGAGGCCAGAACCTTCAGGGCGTGGCCTTCGGGCACGGTGAGCAGGCCGAGCAGGATGTGCTCGGTGCCGAACGCGTCGCGGCCCAGTGCTCGGGCCTCGCTGAGGGTGTTCGTCAGTGCTGTGCGGGCCTCGGGGGTGTAAATGGGCCTGGGGAACTGGAAGGCGCCGGGGCCGAAAGAGGTGTCGGCCTGGCGTTGGATCTCCGCGACGTCGATGCCGAGCGACGACAGGGCGTCGCGCGCGGGCTGCGCTTTCGAGACGGGGATCCCGGCCGCCTCCAGGACGCGTACGGTCTCTTGCCTGGCCCGCTCCAGGTCGACGTTCTGCCCGTGCAGCACCCCGGCGGCCGTCCCTGAGTCGGCGGCGAGGAGGCCGAGCAGGAGGTGCTCGGTGCCGATGAAGTCGTGCCCCAGGGCGATCGCCTCGTCCTGGGAGGCCGTCACGGCCTGCTTCCCGTGATCGGTGAAGAACTCGAACACTCCTACTCCTCCATACCCATGGCTTTGCGCCTGCCTGAATGCTTCTCGTGCACCGACTGCCTGCTGACGTTCAGGGACGTGGCGATGCTCTGCCACGACCAGCCCTGGCGGCGGGCGTTGTCGACGTGCAGCCGCTCCAGCTCCTCCAGGAGACGGCGCAACGCGACGACGGCCTCCAAGCCGACGGCGGGGTCCTTGTCGGTGACCAGGCCGGCCAGCGAGGCCGGGGTGTCCTCAGCTCCCATGCGTGTCAGGCTGCCCTGACACGCAGTGAATGTCAAGGAACCCTGACACGGGTATCCGGAATCCCGGATACCCGTGTCAGGGCTGTGGATCGTGCCGACGCCCCGGGAGCAGACACAGGACGCAACGTCACCGGCCCCGGCGCGGACCGTGGCGCGGGGTGTTCGCACTCGGGCGTGATCATCGCGCCGCGCGCTGCGGAACGGCTACGACGAACTCGCGATCCGCTACGAAGCGACCGTGCTGATCGCAGCTGTCAACGAATGGCTGTGACCAGCACTTTCGCAACACACCCTAGGACTCCAGTCTGGCTTCGTGATCTCGGAGGCACATCGGCACAGCCCCGAACGCCCGGCCCGTCAGGCTTGTACGCGGTCCAGGAAGGTGCGGACGGCGAGAGCGTGGCCGGAAGGGTCGTCGCGGTGGATCCAGTGGCCGCAGCCGGGGAACTCCACCAGCTCCGTACCGGGTCTCTCGGCAGTCATGCCCGCGGCGAGCTGGGCCGAGAGCAGCGGGCTGAGTGCGCCGTGCAACAGCGCGGCAGGCTGGGCGGAGCCAAGCCAGTCGTCCCACCAACGGCCCACGTTGCCGTACTGGGTGGCCATCATGTCGGCGTAGTTGAAGCACATGGTCCATGTGCCGTCCCGCTCGACGGCGCTGTCCATGAAGTAGCCGAAGGCAGGCATTTCCATCGCGGCGAAGCTCTGGGCAAGTTTCTGTCGAGTGGCGGCCGGGGGTGGCCAGCCGGTGGTGTCCACGACCGGCTGGGTCAGTTCGGAGGCGTCGGTGACCACCGGCGTGTCCTCAAGGACCATGGCACGTACGAGGTCGGGGTGCCACGCGGCCAACTGGAAGGCGTTGACTCCGCCGAGGGAGTGGCCGATGACAAGCGCCGGCGCCAGTTCGAGTCGCCGTATGAACTCTGCGGCGTCGGCGACGAAGTCGGAACGGCTGAATGTGCCGCCCTGCTCGGAGAGGCCGTGCCCGCGTTGGTCGAGCGCGATGATCCGGTAGTCCGGCGCCAGCCGCTGGGCGAGTTGGCCGAACTGCAGTGCGCGGCCGAAGGTGCCGTGCAGCGCGACGACCGGGTGCCCTGGCCCGCCGAAGTCCATGTAGGAGAAGCTGCGGCCGCGCATGACGATGGTCTGTGGTGCGATCACGCCGTCCACCATGGCAGTTCGGGGCGAGCAGCAGCCAGTCGTTCGCCCTCGCGGTCGTCGCGGTCTAAGCGCGTTTCCAGAAGTGAGGGAGTCCAAGTCTGGCGTCACAACCGCACTTGGGCTCCCTCGCCTCATGCGCGCAGTCGATCCCTTGGAATCGATAGTCCAGCGGCTGCTTCTCATCCTCGCGCCTCAGAACACGACCACGGGCCATCTGGACAAGCTGGAGGGCGCCGCGCGCGCCCTGAGTGAAGGCGTAGGCGATTTTCACTGGTGTGCGACCGGTGGTTCGACGATATCGCTAACCGAAGACCTTGCCCGTGAACTGGACACTGCGCGTTGCCATCGTTCCTGACGCCGCGGCCTCTGCTGTCGTCTCAGGCTTGAAGATCAGATCGTAGACCCGCTGCATGACGGCGACGTCGTATCCGGGGTGCCCCTGTCCTCCGTGTTCGTGATCGCCGGCGTGGTCTTCGTGTTCGTGACCGCCGGCGTGGTCTCCGTGTTCGTGACCGCCGGCGTCGTCTTCGTGTTCGTGATCGCGGTCGTGGTCACCGTGTTCTTGATCGCAGTCGTGGCCACCTCCATGTCCAGCGATCGCCGGGCCCACCCACGGTGTCTCGACGCTGACCCAGGGTCCCTTGGCGAACCACGAAATGCCTCCCACGGTCTTGCGAGTGACCTGCCCCATATGCGCGGCGGCGTGCGCCGCGTACCAATCTTCGATGCGGTCGTCGACCCAGCCGTGCAGGCGCCAGAAGACCGGGTGTACGTGTGAGGAGAACGTGTCGTTGAGGTCGTCGTAGTAAAACGGCTTGCCACCGCGCGCCGTCTTGATCCACTTGTCGGACGTTTCGGTAAGCGGCCGGCCGCCCGGCAGCGGCGTGAGCGGACTTTCGGGGTCCGGGTCCGTGGGAAGCGAGCACCACCGGATGTGCATCAGATTGTGGATCAACCATTCGATCTTCGCCCCGAGCTGGTCGAGGGACAGTGTCGCAAGGTATTTCGGATCCTTGAATTGTCGCTCAAGGAACGTCATCCGTGATTGCCAGTACTCATCGCTCTTGATGATCGCCAGCCCCTTGAAGCCGGCATCACCGTTCCCTTGATCCCAGGCCGGGGGCACGGAAAATCCGTCGCGATTCCGTGACTGCCGCTTCGGGGAGGGAATGGACGTCCACGCCTGGATCATGGGCAGACCGTGTTCGCTCAGCAGCTTGCGGACCTCCTGGATCATCTGGCGATGCATGTAGAGAAAATCCTCACCGGCGCCGTTGTCCGGCTCGCGCAGGTCGACGGTTCCGCGCGTGGGGAATTGGTTCGGGTGCGGCGGGGCCCAACCGAGCTTGGTGATCTCCACCTTGTCGCTCTCCGAAATATCGGCGCCCTCGCTCGGGTTGACCCAATTGTCCCGCAGTCCGTGCCAGATCGCGTGGTGCAGGCGGTGGTGCCGCGAGCCCACCATTTCGAGCATCTCGGGAGGAAGCGGAATCGCCTCGCGTGCCTCGACGAATGCGGTGCGCACCATGATGAACGAGGCGACGCTGCCTTTCTGGGCCATGCGATCGAGCGTCTGGTTCGGCGCGAGGTCGTCGTGCTGCTGGCTGCGCACGACCGAGCCAATGATCGCGTCGACCTGCCGGCGGCCGTCCGGCCATTTGGCGGTGTAGCGCCCGTCGTACTCGTACAACCAGCCGTCGCTCGGCGTTTCGGGCAAGCCATGGGCGTTCCACTGGATCCAGATGACTCCGTCGCGATCCTCGATCTTGCCATTCAGATGCATATCGAGCGGACTTTCATCGGTGCCCATCTCGAACACTCCTGTGAGCGCGCCCGTGACCGTTGGATGAAACGTCATCACTCCCTGGCCAAAGAGGTATCGGGACCACTTGTCGACGTCGTCCTTCACGATGTGCTTGGGATTGAGGTCGGGCAGGAGGTCGGGTCGATTGATGAAGCTGCGATAGGTCCAACTGCCGGCTAGCAGGTCGTATATCATGGTAATTCAACTCCATCTCGTTCGACGTCGAGACCGCTTGCAACTCCGATCGGCGGTATGCATTAGTAAATGCAGGATCCGCGGAAAGGGAGTCCTCGCGCTGCGGAAACTGTTTCCGATAAGGATCGGGCTGCGCATGTCCGAAGCCGCATATGTGGTGATGGTGCTGGGGCAGGCTGCGTTGTGCGACGAAATCCCCGACTCGACACCCGGTGTCGGCCATGCCGCCGAAGGCGAATACGTGAAGACTGCTCGGTAGGCGAAATGTACTTAGCCTGCGTTGACTACTGGCGATTGCCGCTGCGCGGCCGAGCGCGGCCGCGATCCGCGCAAGAGGTCCGGGCATGCCGAGTCTCCTCGCATGTCGGCCAGGATAAGGAACCTCCGGTGGTCGTGGCCGAGTTGAAGCTACGCCTCAACCAGTGTCCGTTATGCGCTCCACATCCGCATCTGAACAACCCTGGGCGTGGATTCCCCCGACATGACGTCTGAACTGCTGCTACGGCCGGCGACCTGGCGGTGAGCCGGCCCCAGTCGCCCGGGCCGACGCCGTGCTGGAAGCGGAGGGCCCTGGGTGTCTTCGCGGTGTGCATGGCCCGGCATGGGGTGCGGACCGTCGGACCGCCGCCAGAGGATGCGGCACCGGCCGGGCCCCTGCGCCAGCCGGCCCCGGGTGTTGTGGGCGCCGTTGCTGTACATCCAGTCAAGGATCCAGCGCTCGGCCAGGGTGTCATCCCTGGATGGCCGCGGTCGGATTGCGGGCGCACCGCGGCGGGGCTGTGCTGGGGAAGGCCGTGCCGAGTGGCGTGCGGGCTTGGACCATTGGAGAACGGTCATGGGTGACTTCATCGTGAACACGTCCGTCGTGGGGGGCCAGTCGCAGCCCTGCGCCGACGCGCTGAACACCAACGCCTTGTTCACAGCGCTCTGGGCGGATGATGCCGACGCTGGTATCAAGGGGCAGCGGGTCAACGCCGCCGGAGCGAAGGTCGGTACGGAGTTCCTCGCCAGCGAGGTGACCCCGGCCGGCGGCAATACGAACCGACGGTGGCCCTTCCAGGACTCCGTCGGCATGAACACCTTCGCCACGTGGATCGAGCAACCCTTCAACCTCCCTCCGCCGACCCCGGTGGTGGTGCTGCGGCGGTTCTTCGACGGGCAGCCCGCCGGGCAGCCGATCCAGGTCAGTACCGACTCCATCGACCCCGAGTTCCCGCCCACGGTCACCCGTATGATCGACGGCGGCTGCCTGGTCACCTGGACGGGCGGCGGGGAGCAGCAGCGTATTCGCGCGCAGCGTTTCACGCCCGAGGGGCAGAAGACGGGCCCCGAGATCGCCGTGAACACCACCGCGGCCTTCCATCGCAATGCGGCTGTGACGCTGCTGAGCAACGGGGACTACGTCATCGCCTGGACGAACGGCGAGCCGGTGGGAGGCGGCGGGCTCGTCTACCGCGTCTTCGGAATCGACGGCACACCCCGGACCGGCGAGAGGCATCCCAACCTCACAGGCTTCACGGGGCGCAGCGCGCTGACGGCCCTCGACAACGGGCGTTTCGTCGCCGCACACATCAAATCGACGGTGCTGAGCGACCTCGGGGTCCTCCAGACCACAGCCGTGGCCAGCGTCATCGATCCGGCGGACGGCGAGGTCATCCTCAGCGCCTCCGCGGGCTCACCGAAGCACTTCCACCGGAGCTCTCCGGCGCTGACGGCCCTGCCGGGCGGGCGTTTCGTACTTGCCTGGGTGGAAAAGAGCGCGGACACGGTCCAGACGGTGCCGACCGTGATGGCACAGCTGTGCTCGGACACCGAGCTCGAGATCGGCCCCAAGGTCCAGATCAGCTCCGGCACCGACGGCAATCGCTTCCACCTGAGTGCCGCCGCCGTGTTCGGCAACGGCGATCCGGGCAGCATCGGCGATCTGGGCAGCGTGTTCCTGTCGTGGGCGGACATGGCGGACAGCGGCGACACGACCATCCGCGGCAGTGTCCTCACCGCCAGCCCCGGCGGGCTTTCTTCTTAGCTGGTGTCACCGCCGCAGCCTTGCGGGTCCATCGCTGCCTGTGACCAGCGGCCTCGCAAACGCGCCCGCAGCCGGGACCCAGCGCACGCTGGCTGGACCGGTGCCGGACCCGTGGCTGGCGGCGGTCAACGTCACGGTGCCGGTGTCCGTGGCCAACGACCTGGACAAGATGCAGGATGTGATCAAGGACGTGATGACGCAGCTGGGGTGCCCCACGTGCCACTCGGGGAGGGACCTTCGCATCACTATCGCCCGCGACTTCGTGGTGGATACGGAAGGCCAGGTCCAGCCGGCGGTGGCTGCCCCGTTGATCCGCTGACCCAGGGAACACCGTGACGAGACTAGGGGTGGGGCTCACCTACGTACCAGGTCTCGACCACATCCTCCACGAGGTTGCCGACCTGCTCGATGTCGTCGAGATCGAACCGCAGAGTCTGTGGCGGGTCCGCGGAGACGGCGAGATCTCGGTCGACGAGGACGTGCTGGGACGGCTTTCGGACCTTCCCGGCGCGCGGCTGCTGCACGGGGTCGGCAATCCGGTCGGCGGCTCCTGCCTTCCCGACCCGCGGCACACGGCGCTCTTCGGTGAGCTGGCCGGGAGGCTGCACGCGCCGTGGGCCAGTGAGCATCTCGCTTTCAACCGGGTGGCGGACCGGATGGGTTGGTTCCACACCGGGTTCATGCTGCCGCCCTGCCAGACGGAGGCGGGCGCCCACGCGGCCGCCCGGTCCATTCGCACCATGGCCGATGCGCTTCCGGTGCCCCTGGCCGTGGAGATCGGCGCGAACTACCTCCGGCCGCGGCCCGGCGACCTGTCCGACGGCGCGTTCGTGCTTCAGGATTGACTCGCCCTCGATCCAGGCCAGTAGCTTGCCGGTGAGGTGTCTGACGGCGCCCGGCGAGGCGGGCAAACCCATCGCGCCGATTCGGCCTGCGGCTGCGCAAAGCCTCGTACCCGGTCAGGCGGGTGCGCCGTCGTCGACGAGGCGGACCCGGAAGTGGCCCTGTGGCGGCGCCACCGGTAGCCGCCCGGCTCCCAGATCCGTCAGGAGCGCGGTGGGATCGGTGCGGAGACCGACGGTGCAGGGTGAGCCTTCGAGTCGCGCGCGGAGGAGGCCGAGGTCGAGCTGGACGACGTCCGTCAGCCAAGGTACGGGCGGCCGGGCCTCCAGCAGGTGGTCTGCGAACGCGAACGCTTCCTCGGAGGCGAAGAGGCGCGGCGGGCACGAACGCGTGTAGCTACTGAGCAACTCTCCCATCCCCACCGGTCCCAGCGTCAGGAACAGCAGCCGCATCGTGTACCGGAGGGTGCCCGTGAGCGCGCTGCCCCTGAACTCGGCGACCAGATCCCGGAGCAGCCCGATTGCCGGGTCGGTCGCCAGCTCCTGGGCCAGCGGTGTGCCGGGATCGCGGCCGACGGCCAGACTGCCGAGCGCGAGCTCCCAGTCGCACGGGGCGGTCGTCTTCCCTCTGGTCGGGTGCGGAACGTCGGCTGGATGCGGCGGCGCCAGCCGTGCAAGGGGGACCTGCGGGCGCCACATCTCCCTCATCACCACCAGCAGTTCACGGACGGCGCCCACATCGAGATCCGGTACGGCCGAGGGCGTCACCTCGAACAGGACCGCGCGCAGGGCCGGCAGCCGCGGCAGGATCCGGTCGGCGAGCGCGAGCAGATCGTCGTCGGGAAGCCCGGAATGGGCGTCCAGCCAGTACCCGCGGTACTCGGAACCGCCGGCCAGGTGCACCTCCCACACCCGGTCGAGGGGCAGGTCGGCCAGCAGATCGTCCACCCTGCCACGGCCGTTGCGTTCGTTGGCCAGGACGTTGTGCAGATCCAGGAGCAGACCACAGCCGCTCTCCTCTGCGACCCGCCTGACGCGGACTGAAGCTCTCAGGAATGATGCGAGTGTGACCGCCGCTTCGTAGGAGGTGGCGGTCTTGTCGTATCTGGTGGGTGCGCCACGAGGCGCCATGGAGTCGAGTGAGGTGAGAGACCTTCACCGCTGGGTTGTCGCAGCAACCTGGTTGAAGCAGGGGGCAGTTCGCTTCGGGGGATGCCGAGGCGAGCGGTAAGCAGCCCCGACAACGTCGGGACGGGCTGGCACTGCCAGACGGTCCGGGTCCGGCAAGCGAGACGGGAAGGTGTACGCGAGGAACCAGTGCCTGACGCCCCGTAAATACGACACCGGCTCCAACCTGGCGGATACGGGCCGGACGCAGTGCACGACCGCCGGTCCTTGGTGGTCGACTCCGAAGCCGACTCCACGTATCGGCGGGGAGGCCGCGCCGAAGATCTGCGGTGTAGGTGCGATGGATGCTGCCGGGGTAGAGCTGGGCGCCTCACCCGTCGATCGATTCCGTGGCGAACGTGGCTGCATGCGGTCGCCCTTGGACCGGGCCTCCAGCCCTGCCGGGGCAGGCCCATCGCCGGCTGATGGCCGTCGGCAGGGCGGAAGCTCCGTAGTACTCAGGGGCCGGGAGAGCCGGTCACACGGGGAAGGGGGCCGGCAAATCGGCAGTATGGAGGCTGGAATGCCAGGAGGCTGTCGCCGGTGAATACCGACGAGCTGGAGTGGTCCTTGATGAAGGCCGAGCGCCGGGTACTGGGGATCCAGACCAAGCTGCACCGTTGGGCAAATGATGATTCTCATCGCAGGTTTGACGATCTGTTCAACCTCGTGGCTGATCCCGCTTTCCTGCTGGTGGCGTGGGATCGAGTCCGGGGAAACAAGGGTGCCCGCACGGCCGGGGTGGGTGCTGAGGCCCTCACCAAGACCATCGCCCGCTACGGACGCGTCGATCTCCTCTGCATCGACGAACTCGGCTACATGGAGCTCGACCGCAGGGGCGCTGAGCTGCTGTTCCAGGTTTTGACGGAGCGGGAGGAGGAGAACAGCGTCGCTATCGCCTCCAACGAGTCGTTCGGCGGGTGGACGAAGACGTTCACGGATCCGCGGCTCTGCGCGGCCGTCGTCGATCGCCTCACCTTCGGCGGGAACATCATCGAGACCGGCACGGAGTCCTTCCGGCTCGCCAGCACCAGGGCGGCCCGAGCACAGGACACCGCCACGGGCTGAGGGCTGCTTATCGATCAGGACTGGCTTGGACTGTCCAGGCGTTCCGTTGGCCCGCCGAATGGCAGGACGAGGGTCCGTGTCGCCAGGAGCCAAGAGCCGTCGGTCTTGCGGAAGGTGTCCTGGTAGTGGCCGATGTTCGCCGGCAGCCGGGGCGCCACCAGTGCCCCGTCGGTATAACCGTCGACTCGGTACGTCGCGAAATAGGTGGTCGCTGCGGCAGTGTCCGGCGAGTCGACGGTGACCAGGATGTTCGTGCACATTCGCCGGGACAAACGATCCACCGGTCGAGAGCCGAAATACTCGCGCAGAGCCTCACGGCCTTCGATCCGCCGCTGGTCATAGGGCCATTCCCAGACGCCGTCGGGGGTGAAGAGGTCGGAGACCGTGCTCGGCTCACCGAGGTCGAGCCGACGAACGAGTTCCAAGATCAAACGTTCACAGGCGTGTTCCGCGAGGAGACGCTCCATCGGGTCAAGATCGTTTGTGATCATCTCCCCTTCCTACCAGCCCTACTTGCGCGTCCACGACTCCTTTACCTGGCCTCTCCCCGTCAGAAGCCGCGGCCGGCCACCATCACGGGTTCGGGGAGCGGCGGTCCCGGCCCTTCCATCTCACTTACGAAACCACCTGGTCGTCCTCGACGTCGCGGCCGCCGACGACGACACCGCGCTCGCCTTCCAACAGCTGCTCGCCGACCGGTGGGCGACGGCGACAGCGGAGCACACGACCCGGGACGCCGGCCAGCCCGGCGTACGGCTGCGCTGCTACCTGGACCTGGGACAGCCGGTCGGCCCGGCCACCCTGGACGAACCACCGCCGAAGAACGTGAAGACGACCAGCACGGGCAGGATCAGCAGCACGCCGAAGGCGAGGACCTGCCCCCAGTCCATGGGCGTCTGGACCTGGAACACGCTCAAGAACGACCTCTCGGCCATCCGGTCCGGCGCGTCGACCAGCTGACTGACGAGCAGGAGGGCCGAGCTGCCAGCCGTACGTTGCCTGACCACGGCAGCGCCCCGCGCGGGCGGGGAGAGCGCGGGGCGCCGCGGTCGAACCGGTGGGCCGTGCGCGGACGGCGACGGTTTCCTCAAGTACGTCGATCAGACGGGCCGGGGCCTCGCCAACCGGGCTGGAAGGACCATGACGACTCCGTCCGTCACCGCGACGGCAGCCTCGTTGCCCCCGCCGACCGCGGAGCGGTACGACGACGGCAGGGCAGTCTGGAACGCAATCAGACCGAGGTGTCACGTCGCTCTGAGCATCCCAGTCGTCCGAGAGGCAGTCCTCGACGAGACCGCTCATGGCAGAGACCACACCTCGCGGCATCCGGCAGAGGGGAGATGCGGAGTGGACAGAAGGTGCAGGAAACAGCGCAGCGTGGAGGCACAGACCGGCGACGAGAACTCGATGCTGGAGCTGTACCGCACCGCCCTCCGCCTGCGCCGCGACAACCCTGCCCTCGGCGACGGCACCATGACCTGGCACGACGCCCCCGCAGGCATCCTCGCCTTCCACCGCGCACCCGGTTTCGTCTGCGTCGTCAACCTCTCGGATGAGGCGTACCAGCTGCCCGACCACACCGCCATCCAGCTGGCCAGCGGCCCGATCGCGGACGGACTCCTGGAACCCGAACACGCTGTCTGGCTCGCCGTGTAGCGGCCCGCACCGGGGTTCCGCGGCCCCCTCGATCCGCCAGGGCCTGCCCGGTGTCACTCCCGCTGACCGGACAGGCGCTGGCCCCATGGGTAGCAGGAAGTCACTGTCACGGCGGACGGAACAGCAGACGTGACCGGCCACCGGGCCACCCCTGGACGCCCAACCACGCTGCGAGATGGCCACTGACAGCTGGAAGTCGTGGACGACGGACAGCATCAAACCCTGTCCATAACTTGGGCTCCGCCGCCCAGCCCGTCCGTAGATCGGGCTCGGGCACGGGAGTGCTCAGCATCGGCTCCGGCAGGGTCCACGACACGGGCGCGGCACGATCCCGGGGTCAGGCGGCGCTCTTCTTGCGGCGGCGTCCGGCGCGGGCGAGGGCGTCGATGAGTTCCTCACGGCTCATCTTGGAGCAGCCGGCGATGTCGTGCTCGGTGGCCCGCTGATACAGCCGAGCTTTGCTCAGCTGCCGCAGTTCGTTCTTGCCGGTGCCGCGCTGGCTGCGGGATGCGGTCGAGGCGCGGGCCGTTTTCGGTGGCACCTTCTGGGCGGCGGTCTTCTTCGCCGCCTTCCCGGCAGTCTTCCGTGCCGCCTTGCGGGCCGGCGCCGGCTTCTTCTGAGGCGGCTCACCCTCCGTCCTGCCTCCGCCGCGGGCCTGGTCGATGCTGCCCTGCAGAACCGTCATCAGGTCGATGACGTTGGTGGCCGCCGGCGCCTCCTCGGCAGGCGCGACATGCTGGCCTCGGCCTTCGCCTGCACCAGCTCCCGCACCTTCTCCTGGCAGGTGTCGTGATACCGGACCGGGTGCCACGGCCCGCTGAGCGCGCCGACCAGCTGGAGCGCCATGTCCAGCTCCTTGTCCTTGCCCGCCCGGCCGGAGGGCACTTCGGGCAGCTCCCGGCGCGGGTCGCGGACCGCATCGGCCCAGTGGAGGGTCTGGAGTCGCCGAGAAGGGCCGTGGCCACCGCCTGCCGCCACCTGTCGCTGCGCGCAATAGCCAGGGCCCGGGCGGCGAAGTCGTCCACTTCCCCCGGGCAACTGGCCAGCGAAGCAGAGGTGTTGCTGGTGAAGTACTCCACCACGCCGGTTGCTCTCCCTCCGCAGGTGCAGCGCCTCTACTAGGTCCGAGCCGGAGCACGCGGTGTCGCCGAGCGGCAGGAGCGGGTCGGTACGGCGAACGCCGTCCTCGGTCGGCGTGACCACCACGATGGACAGGCCGGGAGAGGGCCCGTCACCAGGACGGGCCGCGACGGTGGTGATGATCGGATAGGTTCGGCGCTGCTGGTGGGGAGCACCGGGCATTCCTCCTGACGGTGGGCTGGGTGGGCTGGATCAGATCCCGGCAGAGGGCGGTGCGGCGGGCCTGCTCGGCGGCCAGCCGTTTGACCTTGCGCCGGACGCGTTCGCCGAGGGCCTCCGGGGCGGGGGCGCCGGCCGCGGCGGCGGCTCGGGCCCGGTTGGGGGAGAGGTAGGGACAAGGGTGGCTCTGTGGTGGTTTTTCTGCGGTATCTCTGCAGTTTCCGGTTTCCGGCAGGAAGGCTGGTTCTAGAAGCTGCACATCAACTGCTGGACGGCGGAGCCGATGCAGGATGCGACTGCTGAGCACACGATGGTGACGGCGTCCGGTTCGTCCGGCTGTGCAGTCCGGCTCGGGGTCCGGCTCGGGGTCTGGCTCGGGGTCCAGTTCTGGTGGCTGGCGTGCAGCAGGCGGGACAGGGCTTCGCTCGGTGGCGGATCGGGTGGTTCACTGTTGTGTCGGGGGTGGAGCCGTAGGGTGCACCGGCCGATGCTGGGAATCAGCAGTCCCCGGGCCAGCAGGTTTTCCTGGACCTGGTCAGGCATGAGTGGAGCGAGGCGTTCTATCCATTCCTGGACCGAGCCGGGGCGCCGTCGTGAGGCGAGCCGGCGCAGGATTTCGTCCTGGACGGGGTCGTCGAGGGGGCCTGGATGGTTGATGAGTATCTGGTTTCGGCGTATGGCGATGTGGTCGGCGAGCGCGAGATCGATCAGTACGGCTCCTGTCAGGGCGATTGCGAGTTCGGTGTGCCAGGCCGCGGTGCGGCCGCCGGTGGAGTCGGCGATGTGCAGCATGACCTGGTCGGCCAGTGATGTATTCATGCCGGCGCGCTAGGGTTCGCCCTGCTCGGTGGGGTGGCCGCCCTGTTTCCAGTACTCGAATCCGCCGATCATCTCTTTTACTTTGAAGCCGAGTGCCGACAGCTTGGCGGCGGCGCGGGTACCGCCGTTGCAGGCGGGGCCCCAGCCGTAGGTGACGTAGAGGGGCTCGGGGTCGAGTCCCTTCACCGTCGCGGCGGAGATGTCCTCGTGGGGGAGGCTGTGGGCGCCGCGGACGTGCTCGCAGGCGTAGGCGGCGGCGCGCCGTACGTCGAGGACCACGACGTCGCGTGCGCCCTCCTCCAGGTCGTGGTGAACGTCGTACGGGTCGGTCTCGCAGGCGAGCCTGAGTTCCTGGAAGTACGTGTAGGCGTTCTCCGGGGCGGCCGGCGTGACTCCGAGGACCCGGCTCGGCTCGGCGTACCGGATCGGCCGGTAGTCGGCGAGGCGGCGGAAGTCGCGGTAGGCGGCCTCGTAGTCCTTGTTGGAGACCAGGAACGTACCTCCGTTGGCGAGCAGCGAGTTGCTGCTCTCGATCTCTTCGCCGACCTCGACCTTCCAGGTCATCTCGACGTCGCTCTCCAGCTCGGGGTCGATCAACTCCTTGACGACGCCCTGCTTCTTGGGGACCACCCCGTCGAAGCAGTAGATCTGTTCGCCGTCGTAGGGACGGCTCTTGATGCCGGACTCGATCTCGAAGGCGAGGTTGACGAAGGCGATGCCGTAGTTGCGCTGCATGGCGGCGAGGCCCGCCATGCCCTTGAAGCGGGCGCCGACCTCCAGGAAGACGAGTTCGTCGTCCGGGGTGTGGAAGAGCTCCAGGTGGGAGCCGCCGTCGGGGCGGCCCAGCGCGTCCAGGGCCCGGTCGGCGAAGGCGACCATGCGGGCGACACGGGGGTCGGAGTCGATCAGGTTGATGTCGGCGTTGACCTTGCCGCCGGGGACCTCGAGCGAGTTGACCAGGTATTCGGTCACTCCGCCGAAGACCGTGCGGCCCGCGTCCGAGACGATGTTGACGCTGTACATCGTCCCTTCGACGAACTCCTCGTACTCGTATGCCCGGCCGAAGTCGGTGGGCAGGGCCGCGTACTCGTCCCATTCTGTGATCTTGAGGACGCCCTCGGAAGCGGCCGCGTCGGTCGGCTTGAGGATGAACGGGAGGCCGACCTCGGCGATGATGGCCTTGAAGGAGGCCGACGGCTCCGCAGCGTGCTGCTCGGCGTCGAAGTGGCCGAAGCGCGGGACGCGTACGCCGGCGTCCAGCAGGCGCTGCTTCATCAGGCACTTGTCGCGGAACGGCAGGATGTCGGCGACACCCGGGCCCTTGAGGCCGAAGCGCGTGCGCAGCTCGGCAGCGACCATCATGTTCTGCTCGTCGTAGCAGTGGACGGTGAGGTCGGTCGGCTCGGCGTCCGACAGGAGGCCGGCGACCACCTCCCGTGTCGCGTCCGCGTCGACGAGCGAGTACAGCATGGGCGTCGGGTCGGACAGCCCGCACGGAACGACATGGATCTGCTCGAACCAGGTGCGCTGCCCGGCGGTGAGGTTGGCCGCGTCGCGGTCGGTGAAGACACCGATGAGACGCACCTCGTCCGGGTTCATGAGGAGGTCGTGCCGGAACACGCCGAACCCTCGGGTCGAGATGACGACCGCGGTCTTCATGCGGCGACCTCGCTCACGGGCAGGGCGGTCAGCTCCGTCAGGGCGTCGGCCAGCATGTTGAGGCCGGCCGAGAGGTTGACCTGGCTGACGGTGAGCGGTGGCAGGAGCTTGAGCACTTCGTCCCGGCGCCCGCAGGTCTCGATGATCAGGCCCTTGTCGAAGCAGCGCCGGGAGACCTCGGCCGCCTCGACGCCGGAGACCGTGCTGAGGTCCACGGCCTGCATGAGGCCGACGCCGCGGACTTGGGCGCCGTAGGGCTGGGCGATACGGCGCTGGAGGAAGTCGGTGACGAGTTCGGCCTTGGTGCGGATCTGCCGGACGAAGGTGTCGTCGGACCAGTAGTGCCGCAGTGCGGCACTCGCCGCGACGAAGGCGAGTTGGTGTCCGCGGAACGTTCCGTTGTGCTGGCCGGGGCGCCAGATGTCGTACTCCGGTTTGATCAACACGATCGCCATCGGCAGGCCGTATCCGCTGATCGACTTGGAGAGGGTGATCAGGTCGGGCGTGATGCCGGCCCGCTCGAAGGAGAAGAAGGTGCCGGTGCGGCCGCAGCCGGCCTGGATGTCGTCGACGATCAGCAGGATGCCGTGCCGGTCGCACAGCTCTCGCAGTTCCTGGAGGAAGGGGACCGGCGCCACCCACACGCCACCCTCGCCCTGCACCGTCTCCAGCAGGACGGCGGCCGGCTTGTCGACGCCGGAGCTGGGGTCGTCGAGGAGCCGGCGCAGTAGATCAAGGCTCTCGAACTCGCCCAGCGGGGAGTCCGGGTAGGGGATGTGCGTGACCTGGGGGAGCGTGGCCTCCAGGCCCTCCCGGTAGAAGCCGCCGCCGGTGGCCGCGAGGGAGCCGGTGCTGACGCCGTGGAAGCCGCCGCCGAAGGCGATGACGTTGGTGCGGCCGGTGGCCAGCCGGGCTACCTTCAGCGCGGCCTCGACGGCGTTGGTGCCGGACGGGCTGGTGAACTGCACCTTGTAGTCGAGGCCACGGGGTTCGAGGACGTACGTCCGCAAGGCCTGCAGGAATCCTGCCTTGGCCGAGGTCGACAGGTCGAGGCCGTGGACGAGGCCGTCGGCGCGCAGGTATTCGATCAGGTCGTCTTTGATCGAGTCCGGGTTGTGGCCGTAGTTGAGGGTTCCGGCACCGGAGAGGAAGTCGATGTACCGGGCGCCGTCCTGCCCGACGAGCAGGTCGCCCTTGGCGCTGGTGAACACCGCGGGGAACGCGCGCGAGTAGGAGCGTACGGCTGATTCGTGGGTCTCGACGACCGTGGCGGTGTCGAGGGTGAGCGTGGTCATGAGGGATTACCTCCGGGTTTCCGCGACGGCCGGAGCGGCGCTGGTGGGGAACGGGGAGCCGGCCTCGAAGGCTGCTCCGATGTCGGTGCGGTGGCGCATGCCGGGGAACGAGATGCCGCCGATGCGCCGGTACGCCTGGGCCCGCGCCTCGGTGATGGTGCGGCCGACGCCGACCACGTGCAGGACCCGGCCGCCGCTGGTGACCGGGCGGCCGTCCGAGTCGGCGCGCAGGTTGGCGTAGAAGAGGCGGGTCGCGTCGCGCGGGAACTGGGCGAGGCCCAGCACCGGCTGGCCGGTGGCGAAGGCGCCGAACGGCCAGCCCGGTGTGGCCGTCGGGTCGGCCGGGTCGAGGCAGCCCTGGGTCAGGGCGACGCTGCACCGTGCCAGACCGTCCGTGACGAGCAGGCTGCGGTCCAGCTCCCGGCGCAGCACCGCCCGGCACAGCTCCGTGAAGTCGTTGTGCACGCCCGGCAGCACGGCCTCCGCCTCGGAGTCGCCGAACCGGGTGTTGATCTCGATGACCTTCAGACCCGAGTCGGTGATCATCGCCCCGATGTAGACGAATCCCGTGTACGACAGCCCTTCCGCGGCGATCCCGCGCAGGAACGGCTCGACCAGGTCCCGCCGGATCTGCTCCAGCAGGGCCGGCGAGGACTGCGGATGCGGGGCGAGGGAGCCCATGCCGTCGCAGTTCTTGCCGGCGTCGCCCTCCAGGGTCCGCTTGAAGTCCAGCGCGGTCGGGAAGAGGAGGTAGTCGGCGCCGTCGAGCAGAGCGAAGACGGAGATCTCGCGGCCGTAGAGGCGCTCTTCGACGACGAGTTGGAGGTCCGCGCCCTGCGCGGAGGCGAACGCGTCCACCGCCGTCTCCGCCTCGGCGGCCGTGTCGCACACCACGGAGCCGTCCCCGTCGGGGGTGAGCCCGTCGGTCTTGACGACGCAGGCGTACGGCCGCTGCCGGACGTAGGCCTTGGCCGCTGGCGCGTCGGTGAACGCGGCGTACTCGGCGGTGGGCAGCCCGTGGTCCGTACAGAAACGTTTACCTCGCTCCTTGCTGGCCTCCAGCCGGGCAGCGGCCGCCGACGGGCCGATCACCTGGTGGCCGTGCGCGGAGAGCACGTCGGTGTACCCGGCGCACAGCGCGTCGACATGGGAGACGAAGACGAACTCCACCGGGTGCTCCGCGAGGAAGTCCAGCGCGGTGGACGGGTCGTCGAGCCGGATCCGGGGCACGGAGACGATGCGGTCGGCCGTCAGGGCGTCGCAGCCGGGACCGTAGTACACGGTCACCGAGGGATTCGTGCGGACGAACAGGTCACAGATCGCGTGCCCGCGTCCCGTGCCGTCGATCACCAGTACGTGGGTCACAACTGCCCCTTCACAGTGCGGCCGTCGGGGGTGACGGCCCCCGTGACGACGGGTACGGATTCCGTCCACGGGGTGGGCGCGACGTCCTCGGGCAGCCCCGCCCGGTCGCCCTCGACCTGGCCCGCGGCCTGCAGATGGTCGGCGAGCGAGCCCCAGACCTCGCTGTAGCGCTCGGGCCGGTTGCCCTGGTCGTCGGCCCTGATCCACGGCGAGTTGGCCCAGTCGCAGGCCGGCATGACGTGGTGCAGATCGTGCTGGACGGTGTCGCCGACGAGCACGAACATCCGGTACGAGGAGTGCACCACCAGCATCCGGAACGTCCACGTCGCCCACGCGGCCGCCCTGCGTCCCCCGCTGAGGGAGGCGTCCGGCACGGCCTCGCCGCAGAAGCGGCCGAAGGTGAGCAGGTCTCGCTTGTCCCGGGGCAGCCGCTCCTGGTTGCCGAACAGCCACCAGCGGTGTTCGGTCATCGTGTACAAGTAGGTGCACGACTGGAAGAACACCGAGGCCGGAACCAGCCACAGCACCAGCCACTCCACCCACCAGCCGGTGAGCCCGACGAAGGCGACCGTGGCGGTGAGATAGGCCAAGGACATCGCCAGCCGGTAACGCGGCCGCACCCCGACGTAGTTGGACTTCACCCGGCCGAAGAGGAAGCGGGCGTGGTGGCGCGGCGAGAACAGCGTCGCCCACAGGTAGCGGCGGAACTCCGTCCGGGTCATCCCCGGGCGCATCCCGGTCGACAGCAGGTAGCGGGTGTCCCCGTCCTTCATCGAGCAGGGGAAGGCGTGGTGGGTCAGGTGTTCCTTGCGGTTCTCGTCGTACGGGGTGCGCCAGAACACCGTCGTGATGAGCTCGCCGACCAGCCGGTTGCTCCATGCCTTCTTGGTGAACATGCGGTGCAGCGTCTGATGGACGACCACGACGTCGAGACGGCGCATGCCGCCGCTGGTCAGCAGCCAGCCCAGGACCAGGAGGAAGGGCGACCACGCGGTGAGGGGGTGCAGCGCGTACGCGCCCAGCGCGATACCGACGGCCATCTGCACGATGCCCAGCAGACCGGCCTTGGCGGGGCTCCACGGGATCAGCTGCTTGCCGCCCTTGAGCGGGACGCCGGTCACCCAGGTGAGATACGGCTGGACGAAGGCGGGGAGGATCCGCATGGACTCCCGGGGCTCGCCCGCGATCAGCAGGTCGTCTTCGGTGCTCTGCGGGTTACTCACCGACACCCCCGAACAGGACGTCGTTGGTCTCGTGGGTGATCTCGCGGGTGAGGTCCGCGCCGTTCGCCCAGGTCATGTTCACGATCGTGCGGGTCGTCTCGCCGCGGATCGGGTAGACCCGGTGCATGGTGGTGTCGGTCTTGACCACGTACGCGTCGCCGGCCTCGAAGGCGTACGACCTGACCTGGCTCTTGAGCAACGCACCGTGTACGTCCGGGTTCTGCTTGTCCCACGAGGTGTGCGGCACGGCCTGCACGAAGCCGCCGTCACGGTAGTCGGGGGCCTGCAGTACCAGGATGAAGCCGTACGTGTAGTCGTCCCAGTGCCAGCCGTGTGTGTCGCCGCTCTTGCCGAGTCGGCTGATCACGTAGTGCTCACCGGCGTACGGGCAGGTGAACACCTCCTCGCCGACCACCTGGCCCAGCAGCTCCTTGACCGCCGGGGAGAAGTAGGTGGCGTGGATGAGCGGGCCGTGGTCCTTGATGACCGGCTGGCCGACGGTGGTCATCTGACGGGGAGTTCCGTCGGTGATGTCGAAGCTGAACTTACGGGCCACCCCGTGTTCGTCCATGATCCCGAACGCCTCCTCCTGCAGCGGGCGGAGCAACTCGGGCGGGCAGAAGCCGCGCAGCGGCACGATGTGCTCGTCGCGGAATCGCTCCCGCAGGGTGGTGAGGGCGTCCGCGGTGAAGCGGGCGGCGAAGTGCTGCTCGAAGAGGCCCTCGGGATGAGTGCGCTCGCCGTGCTCCGGGCCGGAGTCGGTTTCGGTGGTGACGGTCATGCGGAGTTCGTCTCCTTGAAGGGTCACGCGGGAGTTGCGGTGAACTGGTAGGAACGCGGCGACACCACCTGGTTGTTGGGGTTGTCGCCGAGGGGTTCGCCGTTGAAGACGGTGGTCTTGCGGGCCTCCAGCGCCCGTCGGTGCAGTTCCTCGGGCGTGTCCGCGTTGACGACGACCATGGCGACCACGTCGAGCTGGTCGGCGCGCCCGCTCAGGGGCTGACCGAAGGGCTTGGTCACGCGGCCGTACTCGGTGCCCTCGGGGAAGGCCAGGTCCGTCATCACGGTCGCGCCCGGCGGCGGGAGGAGCAACAGGTCGGCCGAGTGGCGCGGAGCGCGGGCCAGGAAGGACAGGTCCGGGCACCGCCCGCAGGCCAGGTCGGTGAGCGGGACGGCGTACTCGATGCCGAAGGCGTTGCCGATGCAGACGGACATCCCGGCGCCGATGGTGCGCAGATTGAAGTCGATCAGCTCGATGGGGCCCTCGTCGGGCACCATGACCTCGAGGTGGGTCGGGCCGTGCGTGATGCCCAGAGCGCGGTGGAACTCCACTGCCCGGGCCACGATCTCCTCGCCCCGCGGATGCGGGTACGGGAAGCACGCGCCCAGTTCCACGACCGGGTCGAGGGCGGAGACATAGCGTCCGGTGAGCCCGACGACGTGCACCTCGCCCCGATGGACCAGGGACTCCACCGACAGCAGCTCGCCCTCGGCCCGCTCCTCGAGGACGAACTCGCCGTGCGCCAGGATGTACTGCTTCATCAGCGCGTTCGTCACCTTGACGGCGGCGATCTCCGCGGTCGCCGCGCGGAGTTCGCCGAGAGAGGCGACGGTGAAGCAAAGGGCGCTTCCGGTGCCGTTCGCCGGCTTGAGGACGGCCGCGCGGTCGAAGCGCCAGTCGTCCCAGGTCAGCGCCTCGGTCAGGGTCGTGGATCGGAGGGTGGTGAGACCCTCGCGGTAGAGGGTGCCGCGTACCAGGGCCTTGTCCAGGGCACGGGTCACCGTCGTTGCGCCGCTGGTGGGCAGGCCGGAGCGTTCCCTGAGCCGGGCCTCGTGGCGCAGGGCCCCCTCGAAGGCGGCGTAGGTGCCGATCACGTCGTACCGGGTGAGTACGTCGTCGACGATGCCGTCGACCGCTTCGGCGTCCGCCCAGGAGGCGACCGGGACCACCTCGTCGACCACGCCCTCCGGTACGGCGAACGGGCCGTCGGTGAGCAGGGGGTCGTGGTTGAGGGCGATCACGTGGAAGCCGCGGTTCTTGGCCTCGCGGGCGATCAGGACCATGTGGTTGAGGAGTTCGAGCAGGACGAAGGCCTGCTTCCTGGGTGTGTCGGTCGTGTCGGTCGTGTGGGTCGTCGTGGACGTCTTGGGCGTTGCGTGCATGGCGTCGGCGTCTCTTCTCGTTCGGCTCTGGATCAGCTGGCAGTCGCGTCCTGGGGGAGCGCGGGGGCGACGGCACGGCCGTCCGCGGACTCCCGCTGCCGAAGCTGCTTGCGCAGCAGCTCCCAGCCCACGACCAGTGCCACGATGAGGGCGATGTCGGCGTAGATCGCCGGGATGATGCCGATGCTGTCCATGCCGCGGGCGAAGACGAAGGCGAAGACGGCCATCAGGCTGTATCCGATCGCCGTCTGCACGCCCACGACCGCGGAGATCTGGGCGTCCGGGGTGCGGGCGATCATCAGCTTGAACTGGTGCACCCAGACGACTTCGCCGCACAGCACCATCACGGAGAACAGGCCCACGCAGAGATAGATGTTTCCGCTCGCGAACGGCATCGCCAGATAGCAGAGCGTGGCGGCGGCCACGGCGGTGAGATTCACCGCGGTCTCGTTCGCCGGCGTGATGTGCCCGCGGCGGTTGAAGAACTGGTAGAGGAAAATCCCGGCCATGATGCTGATCGATTCGAAGGTGAAGAACAGCGCCGTGCCCGATGCGCCCCAGTGGAACCAGACTTCCGGAATCACTGTGATGAGGGACTCGTACGTGGCCTGGAAAGCGGTTACGGACAGCACGATGTAGAAGACAGCCGTCCCGATGCTTTCCTCGCGTGCCATCAGGGCGAGCGCGTCCCGCGCCCCGGACAGGCTGCCGCGTCGGGCCGAGGCGCGGGCGGTGCGCAGGGACTCGTCGAGGCGCGTCTGGTTCGGGCGGACGAACCTCATCAGGACGGCCGCCACCACGAAGGCCACCGCGTCGATCAACACCACCGCGGTGAGACCGACGAACTCCAGGATGAACACACCCACCGCTCCCGCTAGGGCCAGCGCCAGCGGCAGGCTGGAGTTGAAGACCGGCGAGTACAGGTCGGTCTCCCGCTCATCGAAGAACTGCACCAGCGCCTTCACCCGGGCGTTGCTGACGGCGCTCTTGAGGAGCGACCGCACGAAGACCAGGACAACCGCGCCGACGAACATGTCGGGGGCCAGGAACCCCAGGAAAAGCAGTGTGGTTCCGGCCGCGGCCACATTCAGCCGGATGAGGAGTACTTTCGCGTTCTGCCGGTCGATGTACTGCGCGGCGAAAATTCCGATGAAGAGGTTGGCGATCCAGTCCGCCGCGAACACGATCGCGGAAAGTGTCGCGCTGCCGCTCTCCTTGAACACATAGGCGGCATAGGAAATCATCAGCAGCTTCGAGCCGAACAGTGAAATGAAGGAGGCCAGGAAGCTGAGCAGGAAATTTCGGTGCAGGTAGACACTCATATACAGGGCCTGGTCTTTCTGACAAGGGCCGTGGGGGCTTTTCGTTGGATGTGCGGTGAGGGGCGTTCCGCCGATGCCGAGGAGTCTTCGCCGACGTGGTACCGGCCACGTTCCGGATAGGTACCGCTCGGCCGGGAAGCCGCCTAGAATCCCCTTCGTCATGCCCCACGACCTGGGGTTTGCAAGTCACAGGGGGGCACAGCGCGTGATGCAAACAATCGACGGCACGGTACGGTTCAACATCCTTGGTGCGTTGGAGTGTTGGGATAGAGACCGCCGTCTGAAGCTCGGCGGACCGACCCAGGAACGGGTTCTCACCGTGCTCCTGCTGGAGGCCCATCACGTGGTGACGGTCTCCCGGCTGATCGAAGCGGTCTGGGAGGACCTACCGCCCGCAACCGCGGTGCAGCAGATACGCAAGACGGTCGCCGAGTTGAGGCGACGCATTCCGCGGGGAGCGGAATTCATCGTCACGGAAGGTGCCGGATACCGGGCTGCCATCGATTCCGGACAACTCGATCTGCACAATTTCCGGCAGTATGTAAAGGCGGCAGCCGCCGACGTGGCCGAGGGCCGCACGACCGACGCGGTGGAGAGGCTGCGGGCGGCTCTCTCACTGTGGCGCGGCAGGGTGATGTGCGGACAGGGCGGGCCCGTGATCGACGCCGCCGCCACCGCTCTGGAGGAACACCGGCTCGCCGCCGTGGAGCAACTCTTCGAACTCCGGCTGGAGGCGGGCGAGAGCGGAGAGCTGGTCGGCGACCTGCGCCGGGTCGTCGACACCCACCCCCTGCGGGAGCGGCTGCGCGGCCAGCTGATGCTCGCCCTCTACCGCTCGGGACAGCAGGCCGAGGCCCTCGCCGAGTACGGCAGGGTACGGGGCCTGCTCGCGGAGGAGCTCGGCATCGATCCCGGCGCGGAGCTGTCCCGCCTGCACGAGGACATCCTGCGCGGCAGCCCGGAACTCGCCGGCCCGCCACGAAAACACCGGACGCCGGCGCAGCGGGACCCGGCTCCCGCGACGTTCGGTGCCAAGATCCGCACGCCCTGCACCCTCCCGTACGACCTGGCGGACTTCACCGGCCGGGACCGGGAGTTACGGCAGCTGCTGGAGACGGGGGCCGGAGAGCGGCGTACCGGGCTCGTGGGCATCGACGGCATGGGCGGCGCGGGCAAGTCGAGCCTCGCCGTGCACGCCGCGCACCAGCTGGCCGAGGCCTACCCCGACGGCCGGCTCTACATCGACCTGCGCGGCTTCACCCCCGGAGAGCAGCCGCTCCAGCCCGACTTCGTGGCCGCCGCGCTGCTGCGGGAGCTGGGAGCGTCGGACGCGCAGATACCCGACGACGCCCAAGGGCGCTTCGCGCTGTGGCGGTCCTGGACGGCGGACCGGCGACTGCTGCTGATCCTCGACAACGCGGTCGACACCGCACAGGTACGGCCGCTGCTGTCCGGCATGACGAAAGGTTTCGTCATCGTGACCGGCCGGGTCCGCCTGGTCGACCTCGACGGCGCCCAGTGGTTGTCCCTCGGCAGCATGGAGCCCGAACAGAGCGCGCTGATGCTGACCACGACGCTGGGCGAGCAACGGGTGGCCGCCGAGCCCAAGGCGGCGCGGGCGCTGGCCGAGCTGTGCGGCCATCTGCCGCTCGCCCTGCGCATTGCCACCGCCCGGCTGCGCAACCGCCCCCACTGGACCCTGCAGTACCTCGTCGGCCGGCTCCACGACGAGTCGCGCCTGCTGAAGGAGCTGTGTTCCAACGAACGCAGCGTCGCCACCACCATCCAGCTCTCCTATCAGGTGCTCAACCCCGACCAGCGGCGCACCTTCCGCCTGCTGGGCCTGCACCCCGGCACGGACATCGATGTCCATGCGGCGGCCGCCCTCCTCGGTACGACACCGCCGGACGCCGAGGACCTTCTGGAAGCCCTGCTCGACGTACACCTGCTGCGCCAGCCCGGCATCGGCCTGTACTCCTTCCACGACCTCGTCCGCAGTTTCGCGCGCGGTCTGTGGGAGTCGACGTGGGAAGAGGAAGGGCGTACGGCACTGGGCGGGCTGCTCGACTACTACGTCGCGGCGACGGACGAGGCGTGCCGGGCGCTGTTCCCGGGGCGGGTGGAGTACGAGTGCCCGGCCGCCGGAAAGCCGCCGGAGCTTCCGCATCTGGCGAGCCCGCCCGAGGCCAGGCAGTGGTTCGACCGGGAGCTGCGGGCTCTGCAGACGGCCGTGACCGTCGGCCATGAGCACGGCTTTCCCCGGCAGGCCGCCTACCTCGCCCGCAACACGATGTTCCATCTCCATCAGCGGGGGGACATCAGGGGGTACCGGGAGACCGGGGGGGCCGGTCTGTGCGCGGCCCGCCGGGCCCAGGACCCCGTCGCCGTGCAGTTCAGTCTGAGGAACCTGATCGCAGGCCATTCCATGCTCGGTGACTTCAGCAGCGCGGCGGACGGCATCGAGGAAGGGCTCCGCCTCGTCCGGTCCGAGGGCGACCGGCACCGCGAGGGCGTCTACCTCAGTCAGCTCGGCTGGGTCTACAGCGCCCTGGGGCGTCTGTCCGAGGGGCGGCATCACCTGGAACAGGCGGTCGGTGTCTGCAGGGAGACGGGGGACGTCATGGAGGAGGCCATTGCCCTGTGCAACCTCAGCTCCGTGTACACCTGGCTGGGACGTACTCAGCAGGCCGTGGCCACCGCCCGGCGATCCGTGCTGCTCAGCAAGCAGATGAACCACGGCATGCACCGCGTCGGCGCGCTGAACGATCTCGCCATCGCCCACCTGGCCGGTGGTGATCACGCGGAGGCGCTCGCCGTGCTGAACCATGTGCTCGAACTCGGTGAGGAGGCATCGATGCCCAGAAACATGGCCCTCACCCATGTCCTCATGGCCGACGTCTGCCAACGGGACGGGCGGGGTGACCGGGCTCCCGCTCTGGTGGAGCACGCCCTCGATCTCGTCGAACCCCTGGGCACGAAGCCGTGGCAGTCCGAGATCGAGAACATCGCCGGTCTCGTCCACCGGCGGCGGGGGGAGTACGACCGGGCGCTGGAGCTGCATCGGAGAGCCTTCCGGCACGCTTCCGCGAGTGAGTACCGCATTCAGATGGCGTGGGCTCTGGATGGTCTGGCACAGACGTCGGAGGGAGCGGGGGACTTCGCGGCGGCCGCGGAGCACCGCCGGAGTGCGGACGAGCACTTCGACGCCATGGGCGTCCCGAGCGGCAGCCGCAGGCGGGACTGACCGCAAGGGCGCTCCGCTCCCGTCGGGGAAGCGGAGCGCCCATGTGGCGAGGGTCAGGACGCGGCGCTCGCGGGGCCGTTGGTGTTGGCCAGTACCTTCTGCCCCCCGTGCTGCCCCTCGCCCGGACCGTCCTGAGTCGCCGCCCCGACCGCGAGGACGATCGCCATCGCGAGGATCCCCACCAGGCTCGCCAGTGTGCGTCCCATCATTCCCACCCCTGTGTTCGTACGTGTGCGTTGGTGTTTTATTTTGGCGGGACTGATCGTGGGGGAAGCCATTCCCGGATGGAGTCCCCTCCGATACCGGACGGGTACCTGGCGATCAGGAGCCCGGCGGACACCCCCTAGAGTCGCGGATCATGGAGAAGAGGACGCTGGGGCGTACGGACAGGCAGGTCGGGGTGATCGGGCTCGGGGCCTGGCAGCTCGGCGGCGCGGACTGGGGGCAGACGGACGAGGCGGACGCCCTCGGCACGCTGCACGTGGCGCTCGAATCGGGCGTGAGCTTCATCGACACCGCCGACGAGTACGGGGACGGAAGAAGCGAGCAGATCATCGGCGAACTCCTGCGGTCGCTCGCGCGGACGGGCACGCAGGCACCGACCGTGGCGACGAAGATGGGCCGGCGGGCGGCCCAGACACCGGAGAACTACAACGCCGCCAACTTCCGTGCGTGGACGGACCGTTCGCGGCGCAACCTCGGGGTCGAGCGGCTCGACCTGGTGCAACTGCACTGCCCGCCCGGCCCGGTGTACGCGAGCGACGAGGTGTTCGACGCCCTCGACGCGCTGGTCGAGGACCAGACCATCGCGGCGTACGGAGTCAGTGTCCGCACCTGCGAGGAGGCGCTGGCCGCCATCCGCCGCCCGAACCTCGCCACGATCCAGATCGTCCTGAACGCGTTTCGCCTCAAGCCGCTGGAGCAGGTGCTGCCGGCCGCGGCACAGGCGGGGGTCGGCGTCATCGCGCGCGTGCCGCTGGCCAGCGGGCTGCTCTCGGGGAAGTACACGGCCGCGACCGTCTTCGGCACGGACGACCACCGCGCCTACAACCGGCGCGGCGAGTCCTTCGATGTCGGCGAGACCTTCTCGGGTGTGGATTACACGACCGGGCTGGAGGCAGTGGAGCGGCTGCGTCTGCTGGTGCCCGCGGGCGTGACACCGGCTCAGTTCGCGCTGCGCTGGATCGTCGACCAGGAGGCGGTGTGCGTCGTCATCCCGGGGGCGCGCAACGCCGAGCAGGCGCACGCGAACGCCGCCGCGGCCGCGCTGGCGCCGCTGGACCAGGACACGCACGGGGCCGTGCGAGAGGTCTACGACCAACTGATTCGTCCGCGGATCCACGACCAGTGGTGATCAGAAGATTCCGGGATTCTCGGCACAGACCGGGGAGAGGGACCCGAACCCGGCTCTGCAGACCGCGATCCGGGTCCCTCCCACGGTTGCTTCCGAACCGGGCGGCGGTCACGCCGCGGTAGCGCCGCGGCCCCTCCGGCCCCTCCGGTCATCGAGACGCGGGTCCGCCGGCGGCTCCGGCGGCCCGCATCGGGTCATCGTGCGACCGAACCCTCCCGCAGCCGCGTGATCATGCGCCGGGTGACCTGGATCGGTGTCTCCTCGCCGTCGGCGGTCGGGTCGGCGTCGGGCGCGCCGACCCGTTCGTTCCACTCCTCGTGCCCCACGAAGGGGATGGTCTCCCCGGCCGTGTACCGAGGAAGCGGACGATAGGTGTTGACGCCTTCGACCGGCTCACCGCGGACCAGAACGGGGTCGAGGTAGAGACCGTCGCTACTGATGCGCGTCGAGGTCGAGATGTAGCCGATGTCGAGCCCGCAGCGACGGTGGGCAGAGGTGTTCGCTTCGGAGCGGTGCAGCAGATGGGGGTGGTGGATCGAGACGTCGCCGGGGTTGAGCTCGATGTCGACGACGCCGCGCTTTTCGACCCATTCGTTCACGATGTCCTCGTTGGACGCGGAGTACAGCATGTTCTCCGTGTCGGTACGGAGCGAGGGAGAGTGGAGCGGCAGCCGGTGGCTCCCGGGGATCATCCGCAGACAGCCGTTCTCGGTCGAACTCCGGTCCACCGCCAGCCAGACGGTCAGCGCCTGCATCGGCTCCAGCTTCCAGTACGCGCCGTCCTGATGCCACAGCACCGGCTGGCCGTCGAAGGGCGGCTTGCAGATGTAGTGCGCTGTGAAGCAGGCGACGTCCGGACCGAGGAAGTACTCGGCGATGTCCGTCAACCCCGAGTCCGAGATGAGCCGGACCCAGAAGGCGTCGTTGCGGATCAGGGGGTGGTGCAGATGTTCGGGGCGTACATCCGGGTACTTCTCCATGAGCCACGCTATGTGAGAGCGCGCTTCCTCGATGAGGTCCATCGGGATGACATCCCGGATGATGGCGAAACCGTCCTCGGAGTATTGTTTCGCCACGTGGCTGAAGTCACGCACGAGATATAATCCTTCCCCGTCTTAGTCGCGCCCCATGCGCCCGGTCCGATTGTCCGTGTGCGGAGACGCGAATGGGCTGAGTGGAGCGTCTCTAATCTTCACCAGGGTGATACCGGTGAGGTTCCGAATGAGTACCACTCTGCTGACCTGGGGTTTTCCTGCCGCAGGAGATCTTTTCGGATCTCCGGCCGATGTTGGTTGACATGCCTCCGAGAATAGGGCTAGATTCGAGCCTCGTCTTTGCGGGCAATGCCTTTTGAGGCAAGAGTGCGGCGATATTCGTCGAGTTTTCACGGGCTTTTGTGAATGGTGACGAACTATCCAATGGGCAACTCGGAGGGCGATGTGCCGTCCGCAGACATCCCCGCATTCCGAGGCTGATCAACGGGATTTCCAGGACGAACTCGCCCGGCCGCCGCCGGCGGCGAGGAAAGGAGCCTTGACATGGAGGAGCGCCACCACTGGTACGCCGTGCGCAACGCGGAGGGCCAGTACTCGGTCTGGCGGAACCACCTGCCCGTTCCGGCGGGCTGGGAGCCCGTGCACCAGGCCGGGACGAAGGAGGCCTGCCTGGAGTACATCGACCGGACCTGGACGGACATCCGCCCCGCCAGTTCCCGCTGACAGTCCCCAAGCGGCGTTGACCATGCCTTCGGGCAGGAGGCGAGCATGAACACAGAGATCGCAGAGCCCACACCGAACGCGGCGCAAGCGGCGATCCGGACCCTCCCCGCTTCGAGCGGCCAGGAGAGGCTCTGGCTGACCGCCGAGGCCGACGGGACCACCGCTCCCTACGCGGCCCCGTTCGGTTACCACGTCACAGCGCGGCTGACGGCCGCTCAGCTCAGGGAAGCGGTTGAGCTCCTGACCGCGCGTCACGACGCGCTGCGCACCGGCCTGCACTGGACGGGTGACGGCTTGGCGCAGCAGGTGCACGCGAGCGTGCGACCCGATGTGAGAGAGCTCTCCTGCGCGAGCACGGAGGAGTTCATCGAGGCGCTGCGCTCGGCGGCGGCGGAGCCGTTCGACCTGTCCCGGCCACCCCTGGTCCGTACGTTCCACGCGGAGATCGCGCAGGACGAGACCGCGTTCGGGTTCGTCTTCCACCACTCCGTCTGCGACTCCTGGTCCTTGGAGCTCTTTCTGCGGGACCTGACGCTGGTGCTCGACGGCGGCGTCCCTGACACCGTGCCCGGCGACCATGCCGAGTGGAGCCAGGGCGAGCGGAGCTGGCTGGGGACCGCCGAGGCGGAGCGGGACCGTGCGTACTGGCGTGACCGGCTCCAGGGCGGCGCGGCTCCCCTGCGGCTTGGCCGCCACGACAGACAGCCGTCGCGCCGCGGAGACGTGCACCGCTTCGCGGTGCCGGCTCCGGTGGTGAACCAGCTCGTTGCGCAGACCGGCGCATCCCCCTTCTCGATCATGCTGGCCGCTTTCGGGACACTCCTCCACCGCTACTCGCTCAACGAGCGGGTCAGTATCGGTCTCCCCATCGCCCAGCGCGGCACGGCCGACGCCGAGCGCACCTTCGGCTACCTGAGCAACACCATCGTGGCCCTGGAGGAGTACACGGAGGACACCACCTTCCTGACCGCGGTGGCCTCGGCCTTCCAGCATGTGGCGGACGGCCTCGAACACGGCAGGCTGCCCCTCCAGGAACTGGTGCGACTCCCCGGGGTGCGGCAGGAAGGCGCTGCCTCGCTGTACCAGGCGATGTTCGGACCGCAGAACACGCCGGTGGAGACCCCGCCCATGATCGGCGGTCACCCTCTGACCCGGCTCGCGGTGCACAACGGGACCGCGAAGAACGAACTGACCCTGCTGGTCGACCAGGCAGCCGACGGATTCGCCTGCGAGCTGGAGTACGACACCGCTCTGTTCGACCGCCCCTGGGCGCAGCGGCTGGCCGCCGCTTACGTCCAGCTGCTCACGTCGGCCTCGCAGGACCCGGACACGCCGGTGGACGAGCTGCCGCTGCTCACGGCCGAGGAGAGGGCAGTGGCCTTCGCCGAGCGAGCCGACGCCGACAGCCACCCGGACGAGAATCCGGTGCACGTCGACATCGAGGCGCAGGCGCGCCGCACGCCTGACGCCGTGGCCGTCCGCTGGGCCGACGGCCGACTGACGTATCGCGAGCTCGACCGCCGGGCCAACGCGCTCGCGGCACGGATCGTGCGCTCCGGCATCGCGCCCGGCAGCCGGATCGGCCTCAGACTCGACCGGGGCCCGGAGCTGATCTGCGCGGCACTCGGGATCCTCAAGGCCGGCGCGGCCTTCGTACCGCTGGACCCGAAGTTCCCCCTCGCGCGCGTCCAGGCCATCTGCGCGGACGCCGCCGTGTCCGCCATCGTGGCCGACGCGTCCCAGACGGAGGAACTGGCCGACGTGCCGGTCCTGGTGCCGCAGGACGACGGGGCGGAGAGCGCCCCCGGCGTGCCGGTGCGCCCGGGCGACCTGGCCTGCATCTACTACACCTCCGGATCCACGGGCACCCCGAAGGGTGTCCTCATCGACCACCGCGACATGGCCTCGCGCATGGCGTACTTCCGGGACGCCTACCCGGTGGGGCCGGGAGAAGCGGCTCTGTTCAAGACGCCGCTGGTCTTCGACATCTCCGTCTGGGAGATCCTCCTGCCGCTGTTCGCGGGCGGGGAGGTGCTGGTCGCCGAGCCGGGGCGGGAGACCGACCCCGACTATCTGAGCATGGTGCTGCGCACCGAACCCGTGGCGCTGGTGCACTTCGTGCCCGTCGCGCTGGAGACGTATCTGGGCGCGGTCGAAGCAGGTTCCTACCCCCGGCTGCGCTGGGTGATCGCGAGCGGTGAGGCGGTGCCGACGAGTCTGCTCCGGCGGGCCCGCGACCACTTCGGCGCCGCCGTGCACATCCAGTACGGACAGACCGAGACGGCCGAGGTCACCGTCTGGGACGGATCCGACGACCACGGACCGGCAGCGGCGACGCTGCTCGGACGGGAGATCGGCGTCTACTCGATGCGCGTCGTCGACCGCGCGCTCCAGCCCGTGCCCACGGACGTGCCCGGCGAGCTCTGCGTCAGCGGTCCGGGGGGTGTCTCCTGGGGATACCAGAAACGGCCGGCCGTCACCGCCGAGCGATTCGTGCCCCACCCGGGCAACCCCGGTGAGCGTCTCTACCGGTCGGGAGACGTGGTCCGGCGGCTCGACACCGGCATCTACGAGTTCCTGGGCCGGGCGGACCACCAGGTCAAGATCCAGGGGTGCCGCGTCGAGCCCGGTGAGATCGAGAACGTGCTCTGCGCGCACCCGGCCGTCTCCGCCTGCGTGGTGACGGCCCGGAAGTCCTCGGACGGCAACGTCCAGCTGACCGCCTACGTCGTCGCCGGTGACAGCACGCCGTCCCCGAACGACCTGGCCGACTTCGCCGGACAGCGCTTGCCCTGGTACATGGTCCCGGGCGCCTTCGTCGTGCTGCCGGACTTCCCGCGTACGACGAGCGGGAAGATCGCGCGGGAGAGCCTTCCCGAACCGGACCGTCAGGCATTCCCCCTGGAAGGCGGGCTGGAGGGACCCATCGGCCCGTTGGAAACAGAGATCGCGGCCGAGTGGTCGCGCGTGCTCGGCATCCAGGAGATCGGCCGCCACGACGACTTCTTCCAGGTCGGCGGTACCTCGCTCAGTCTGGTGCGGGTGCTGGGTGCGGTCGGAAAGCGGTTCGGGATCACCCTGCGCGCAGGCCGGTTCAGCAGCCGCCCCACCATCGCCGCGCTCGCGGAGGCCGTCCAGGGCGGCATCGAGGAGCTGGTGAGCGGCCTCAGCGATGAGGAAGCGCTCGACATGCTGGAGGCGCTGCGCACTCATGACTGAGATATCCGTACGACGCGAGGAGCTCGTCGAACTGCTCCTGCGTGGTCGCGGCGCGCAGCGGCGGGCCGCGCCGCGGTCCGCGGCCGGGGCTCGGCTCAGCAGGGCCCAGCAGCGTCTGTGGTTCCTCGAGCAGAGGCATCCCGGCACCGCGCAGAACAACATCGCATTCCGGCTCGACCTCAACGAACCGCCGGACCGGGGGCAGCTGGAAGGGCTGCTGAGCCGGCTTCAGGAAGTGCACCAGGCGCTGCGGCTGAGGGTGTCCGGCCCGCCGGACGCCCCCGTACAGGAAGTGACCGCTTCCTGCGCGGTGCCCCTGGACTGGCACGATCTGACCGGCCACGCGCCCGAGGCGGCCCAGGAGCACGCCGCTGAGCTCACGGCGGACGCCGCCCGCCGGCCACTCGACCTGAACAGGCCGCCGCTGTACCGGGCGACGGCCATCCTGCTGCCGGACGGGACCTGGCGGCTGGTTCTGGTCTTCCACCATCTCGTCGTCGACGGCTGGTCGGTCGGTGTCCTTCTCGAGGACCTGGCCCTGCTGCTCTCCGGCAAGGAGACAGAGGTCCCCGCCACCAGCTTCGTCGACTGGGTGTCCGGCCACGACGACACGGCTGCCCCGGACTGGGTGCGGGACTACTGGGCGGGCAAGTTCGCGGACGCACCCATCGCCGGCACGCTGGCCCTGCGCGAGGGGGTCGTCGACGACCCCGGTCTGCGCGGGGGGCTGATTCCCTTCGACATCGACGCGGACCTGCGTGACGCCCTGCTGTCGCTCGCCCAGCGACTCGGCGTGACCGTGTACGCCGTGTGCCTGGCCGCCCTGAAGGTGGTGCTGCGCAGGTTCACCGACTCCTCGGCGGTGGTGGTCGGTTCCCCGACCGCGGGCCGTGAGGATCCGGTGCTCGACCGGGTCGTGGGCTTCTTCGTACGGACGCTCGCGCTGCGCACCGACATCGCGCTGGACGACAGCTTCGCCGACGTGGCGCGCCGCGTGCACCAGGTGGTCATCGAAGCCCTGGACCACCAGCCCATGCCGTTCGACGAGCTGGTGGAGCTGACGGGGGCGAGTGGCGCCCGGTCCGGCAGTCCGCTGTTCCGGACCATGCTCGCCTGGCAGGGCGCCACCGCGGAGGAGCCCGAGTGGAACGGTCGGCTGCGCGACATGCGGGACCTCGACAGCGGAACCGCCAAGTTCGACCTGACCTTCGCCCTGACCGAACACGCGGAGGGCATCTCCGGGTCGGTGGAGTGGGCGGAGCGCGGGACGGACGAGTTCGCTGCCGCGGGCGCGCTGGAAGCGTTCCTGGCCATCCTTCGGCTGGTCGTCCGGCGACCGGAGGCCCAGGTGGGGGAGATTCCGCTGGCGCAGCCCCCCGCGCCGGAGCGGGTGGAGCGGCGGGAGCGGCCGGAGCAGCCCGAGCAGCCGGTACGTGCCGGCACCGGCCGCCTCAGCCTGGCGGACGGGCTGTTCCGTCAGGCCGACCGGACCCCGCATGCCGTGGCGCTGATCGATGAGCGCGAGGGCACCCTGGACTACTCCGAACTCGCCGACCGGGTGGCCCGCACCGCGGAAGCGCTGCGTCGGCACGGCTTGCGGCCCGGCGATCGGGTGGCGCTCCTCCTGGAACGGTCGGTCGATCTCGTCGTCGGTGTCCATGCCGTCACGGCGGCGGGCTGCGGCTACATCCCGATCGACACGACGTCCCCGCCGGCCCGGATCGCCGAACTGCTGGAAGCAGCCGACGCCGCAATGGTGCTGTGTCACGAGCCGACCCGTGCGCTGCTGCCGGACGGGCCATGGCAGATCCTGGACGCCGCCGTCGGCCGGAGCGCCTCGATGCCGGCTCCACGAACGACCACGCCCGCCCGTGCCGGCGACTGCGCCTATCTCCTGTTCACCTCCGGATCGACAGGACGGCCGAAGCTGGTCGCCTTCCCGACCGACGCTTCGCAGGCGTTCCTCGACTGGTTGCAGAGCCGGATGCCCCTGGGCGCCGACGACCGGGTGCTGCTGAAGACGCCGTACGGCTTCGACGTATCGGTCTGGGAGCTTTTCTGGCCGCTGCGGCACGGAGCGTCGCTCGTCGTGGCCGCGCCGACCGGGCACGCGGACCCGGCCCACCTCGCCGCGCTGATCCAGCGCGAGCGGGTGACCGTGGTGAACTTCGTGCCGTCGGTCCTGGAGTACTTCCTGGAACAGCCGGAGGCGGGACGGTGCACCAGCCTCAGATACCTGCTCTCGGCGGGCGAGGCGCTCACTCCCTCGCTGCGGGACCGGGTGCACGACCTGTTGCCGGCCACCCTGGTCAATCTGTACGGCCCGACCGAGACGAACGCGGTGACCGCGCACACCTGCTCGCGCAACGACGACATGCGGTCCGTGCCCATCGGCACGGCGCTGCCCCACGCCAGGCTGCACGTCCTCGACGAGAACCTGCGCCCGGTCCCGTCCGGCCTGCGAGGAGAACTCTTCATCGGGGGTGAACTGGGCACCGCGATCGGCTACTGGGGACAGCCCGCCCTGACGGCCGAGCGGTTCGTCCCCGATCCGTTCAGCGCCGAACCGGGTCGCCGCCTGTACCGCACCGGCGACGCCGCGCGGCAGTTGCCCGACGGCGGCTACGAGTACCTGGGCCGGCTGGACCGCCAGGTGAAGCTGCACGGGGTGCGCATCGAGCCGGGGGAGATCGAGGCGGCACTCCTCGCGCACCCATCGCTCACCTCGGCCCGGGTGCTCGTGCTCGGCGAGGACAAGGCAGCGGAACTGGTCGCGTTCTGCACAGTGGAGCACGGCACCGCAGTCGACTGCGACGCGCTGCGCGGCTGGGCCGCGACGAGGCTGCCGCGACAGTTCGTTCCGCGCACGCTGCTGGTCCTGCCACAGCTCCCGCTGAACACCAACGGCAAGACGGACGCGAACGCGTTGACGGCGATCTGGCGGGACAGCCGCGCCGAGCGGCGGAGCAGCACGGCCGGCGTCGGACGCGATTCCGTCGAGCGGGAGATCCACGCCGCGTTCGAAGAAGTGCTGGGACATGAGGTCTGCGACCGGGAGTCGACCTTCTTCGACCTGGGCGGCAACTCGCTGCTGCTGCTGCGACTGGCCGTCGTGGTGGAAAGACGCATCGGCGTCCGGCCGGACATCGCGGACCTGGCACGACAGCCGACGGTCGCGCACCTGGCCGACCTGGTGCGCTCCCGCTCGACCCCGAGAGATCTGCAGGTCCCCCTGGCCAGCGTTCCGGGTGCCCCGAGGCTGATCCTGCTGCCCCCGGCGTCCGGCCTGGCCCTGGCCTACCTCGCCCTGGGCAGGGACCTCGCTCCCGCGCTCGACGTACAGGGCCTCGACGCCCCCGGTTTCGGCGAAACGCCGCCACGGACGGTGCCGGACTTCGTCGCGGAGCTGATTCCCGCGGTGGAGCGCCTGACCGCCAGCGGGCCGGCGGTTCTCGCCGGCTGGTCCTTCGGCGGGATTCTCGCCTACGAGCTGGGCGTGGCCCTGAGCGTCCGCGGCAGTCGGCCGGCCGCCGTGGTCATGTTCGACAGCTGGGTGCCCGCCCCGGGCGGTGCTGTGTCTTCGCGGGGTGAGGGCAATCCCGGTGAACCCTCTGGGGACGACGCGGACGGGGTGGCCTTCCTGCGTCGGCAGGGGCTCATCCCCGACGATCTCTCAGAGCAGGACCTCCGGGCACTGTCGTCCATGATCGCCGCTACGAGCGAAGCGTTCGGGACCTATCGCCCCAGCAGGGGAGCGGACTTCCCGGTCCACCTGATCCGGGCGGGCCACGGCTACCCCGGCATCACCGACAGCGGATACGACGACTGCCGCGGCTGGGCCGACGTAGTGCAGATGCTTCAGGTCAGCGAGGTGGCGGCCGACCACTTCGGGCTGCTGCGCCCGACCGCGATCCACGAACTTGCCGAGCAGCTGCGCGCCATCACCCTGCGCGTTCTGCCCGGCAACCACCCGAACACAGAAGGAGGCTCACGATGAGCTCAGCCAGGGATGTGCTCCACAATGAGGGAGTCGTGCTGCTCCGGGCGGGCGAGTACCTCTACTCGGCGGAGGAGATCGACGAGGTGATCGCGCTGTGCATGAAGCTGCCGCACGGGGACGGGATCGGGGACGAGAACCGGCTCGGAGTCGGACGGATCCTCGTCGATCCGGTGGACATCGCCCGAGGAGAGCGCGGCTACGAGCCCGCGAAGGTCGATGCGCCCGAGATCGCACAGAAGATCCTGGACATCGTGGCCTCGCAGAAGGCGCTGGCGTTCTGGGCCGACTGCTTCGGCCAGGACGAGGTGACGGTGCGCCGGGCGCAGACCAACTTCCTCCACGAGGGCAACGAGGTCGGCTGGCACAACGACCACGAGGCGAACCCGCAGTACCGGTTCAGCATCGTGATCGGCCTGACCGACGACTACTCCGGCGGTGAGTTCCTCGCCCGGATCACCCCGGAGGACGAGCGCCGCTTCCGGGTCAACCGCGGGGACGTCCTGGTGGCCAAGGCAGAGCTGCAGCACGCCGTGAGCGTGGTGGAGTCCGGCAAGCGCATGTCACTGGTCCTGTTCACGACCTGAGCCAGGGCGTCGCCGTCGGCACAGATCGTGTCGCGTACGAGATCCTGCGAGAGGGAGTTCTGAGATGCTTTCGGTCAATCTGAGCAGATTCGGGTTATGCGGGTCGGGGGTGGGTCAAGGAGCCCGGTCCGGGCTCGGCGAGGACACCTCCGCGCCCGCCCGGGTACGCGGCCGGTCCGCGCACCGGGGCCTTCGGACTCGCTGTGACGCGCCGCGGCGCGGTCTGTGAGACGGCGGACATGCGCACCTATCGCGAACTCGTCCGCACGCCGGAGTTCACACCGCTCTTCTTCGCGTACTCCGGGCAGATAGCCGCCCAGACGGTCAGCGGACTGGCCCTCAGCACGCTGATCTACACGGCCACCGGCTCACCACTGCTGTCCACACTCGCCATGTTCGGCCCCTCTCTCGCCCAGGTGATCGGCGCGACCACGCTGCTGTCGGGAGCCGATCGTCTGCCGCCCCGTGCCGCGCTGACCGGCATGAGCCTGATCTTCGGCCTGAGTACGGCCGTCCAGGCCATCCCCGGTCTGCCCGTGTGGGCTGTCTTCGCCATCCTCCTGGGCCAGGGGGTGATCGCGGCGGTGGGCGGCGGCGTGAGCTTCGGACTGCTGAACGAGATCCTCCCGAGCGACGGATACGTGCTGGGCAGCTCGGTGCTCAGCATGGCCATGGGCCTCATGCAGATCTGCGGGTACGCGGTCGGCGGCGTGCTCACGACGGCCTTGTCACCGCGTGACACGCTGCTCATCGGTGCCGCCCTCTACCTTGCCGCCTCGTTCGTCGCCCTGGCCGGCCTCAGCCGCCGCCCGCCGCGAGCCCTCGGGCGGGCCTCAGCCACCGAGACCTGGCGGAACAACGTACGGCTGTGGTCCTCCAAGTCACGCCGCTTCGTCTACCTCTCCTTCTGGCTTCCGTGCGGACTGGTCGTCGGTTGCGAGTCCCTCTACGTCGCCTATGCACCGAGGCACGCGGGACTTCTCTTCGCCTCCGGCGCGTTCGGCATGCTGGTCGGCGACATCCTGACGGGTCGGCTCCTGCCTCAGCGGTACAGGGAGCGCCTGGGTGTGCCGTTGTTGCTGCTGCTCGCCGCTCCTTACCTGATCTTCGCTCTGCATCCGGCACTGCCCTTGGCGTTGCTGGCCGTCATGTTCGCCACCGTCGGATATTCGGCCAACTGGGTCCTTCAGGAACGCCTGTTGTCGCTGACCCCCGGGGAGCTGAGCGGGCAGGCGCTGGGCCTCTACACCTCCGGCATGCGCACCATGCAGGGCCTCGGTGCCGCCCTCGCGGGCGCGGTGGCCGAGTTCTCCTCGCCTTCGACGGGGATAGCCGTGAACGCCGCTCTCGCAATCATGATCACGCTGGTCCTGATGCCGGGGCTGCGCTCCGATCGCGGAATCGACCGAGCCGGCCGGGCTGTGGCACCCGAGCAACCGCATCTCACGACTGGGGGAGAAACGACATGACCGCGGCATCAGAGAGAGGGTTCGCATTGTCCGGAATCAAGACGCCTGCGGGCCCGCGCGGTTCGCATCAGCCGTGGTGGAACCCGCAGCGCGGATCCTCCATGCCCTTTCGACGCTACGCGAGGTCCGGACCCCGGCTTCCGTACGAGCCTACCGACCGCAGCTGGCCGACGCAGTCCCTGGTCAAGGCTCCACTGTGGGCTTCGGTCGACCTTCGGGACGGAAACCAGGCGCTGAGCAGCCCGATGGATGTCGAGCGCAAGCGACGCATGTTCGAACTGCTCGTGCGCATGGGCTTCAAGGACATCGAGGTCGGGTACCCCTCCGCGAGCGACGCGGACTTCTCTTTCGTACGCATGCTGATCGAGAACGACGAGATCCCCGACGACGTCACCATCTCCGTCTTCACCCCGGCGCGGCTCGAGCTGATCGACCGGACCTTCCAGGCCATCGAGGGCGCCGACCGGGCGATGGTGCATCTGTGCCATGCGACCGCCTGTCTGTGGCGCGACGTCGTGTTCGGTATGAGCACTGACGAGGTGCAGGCGATGGCCGTCCGGTCGGCTGAGCACATCGCCCGGAAGGCGAGTTCCGCCAAGGGTGCGGACCTGCGGTTCGAGTACTCGCCGGAGACGTTCAACGTGACGGAGCCCGATTTCGTTCTCCAGGTGTCGAACACCGTCACGGCGCTCTGGGACGCGAGCTGCGACCGCCCGGTCACGCTGAACCTTCCGAGCACGGTGGAGACCGACTCCCCCAACGTCTATGCGGACCAGATCGAATGGATGCACCGCAATCTCGACCGTCGGGACGCCGTCATCCTTTCCGTGCATCCGCACAACGACCGCGGCACGGCCGTGGCCTCCGCCGAGCTGGCCGTGATGGCCGGGGCGGACCGGATCGAAGGCACCCTCTTCGGCAACGGCGAACGTACCGGCAACGTATGCCTGGCGACTCTCGCACTGAACCTCTTCAGCCAGGGCATCGACCCTCAGCTGGACTTCTCCGACATCGACGAGATCCGCCGCACGGTCGAGTTCGCCAATCGGCTCCCCACCTCTCCCCGTCACCCCTATGCCGGCGACCTCGTCTATACCGCGTTCTCGGGAACTCACCAGGACGCCATCGCAAAAGGCCTCGCCGCGATCGAACGCCAAGCCCTCGCAGCCGACATCGCTTGGAGCGAGGTGCCCTGGGACGTCCCCTACCTGCCCCTCGACCCCAAGGACGTGGGGCGGGCCTACGAATCAGTCGTCAGAGTCAACAGCCAGTCCGGCAAGAGTGGTGTGGCGCACCTGCTCATGAGCGCTTATGGGCTGGACCTGCCGCGCGGGCTCCGGGTGGAGTACGCCAAGCGGGTGCAACGTGTCGCCGACGACCGTGGCTCGGAGCTGACGTCCCGGGATCTCCGCGCGATCTTCACCGAGGAGTACCTCGATTTCGCGCAGTCGGCACTTCTGCTCAAGGACTTCCGCGTCATCCGCGAGGAATCCACGACGCACGTCGAGGCCCTCGTGGTTGTGGGCAACGGTGCGGAGGTACGGCTGAGCGGAACCGGAGCCGACACTGCTGCCGCCTATGTGGACGCACTTCTGGACGCCGGTTTCATATGTGAACTCCTAGAACTGACGGAACACACCGTCGGTGAAACTCTCGGCAACGGCTTCGCCGCCTATGCGTTGCTCAGCCTGAACGGGGAGTCCTGGTACGGGGCCGGACTTGCCGCTGATCGGGACGCCGCCCGGCTCAACGCCGTGACCTCCGCCGTCTGTCGAGCCCTGGCTTCCTGACCCGTCACATGACTCTTGAGAGGAACCACTTCTCATGGTTCTCAAAGGCCGGCACGTCTCCCTTCCCGAAGACCTGCTTGTCCATCGGGTATTCGAGTCCCATGCGCGGCGGACCCCGGAGCGGACCGCTTTGACCTGTGGCGGTTCAGAACTCACCTACGCGGAACTCAACGAGCGGGCGAATCGCTTCGCCCACCACCTGATCTCGCGTGGTGCGGGTCGAGGCTCGGTCATCGGCGTATGCCTGGACCGGACACCGGAGCTTGTCGTCAGCATTCTCGGGATCATGAAGGCCGGCGCGGCCTACGTGCCGTTGGATCCCACCTACCCGGCTGAGCGGTTGGGGCTGATGGTGTCCCAGCTCGATCAGAACAAGCTGAACATCGTCTCTGCGGACACCCGCGACCTGCTCGGCCAGGCAACCGGTGAACTGGTACTCGTCGAGGAGCTGACCGACGCTCTCGCAGCGGAGCCCGCGTCGAACCCGAACGTCGACCTCGGCAACGACGACCTGTGCTACGTGGTATTCACCTCGGGCTCGACCGGAACACCCAAGGCGACGGCCATTCGCCATGAGGGCTGGTACAACCTGCTGGAATGGCTGCGCCTGGAGTACCGGCTGGACGACAGTGCCGACGGGCTGACCGTCAGCTCATTCGGCTTCGACATAAGTCAGCGCGGTCTGATGGCGCCGCTGTTCTGCGGAGCCGCCATCCATCTGCTGCCCAGCCGCACATTCGATCCGGTCATGGCCTATCAGATCATCGAGGAGAAGCGCGTCAGACAACTCCACTGCGCGCCGAGCACCCTCTATGTGCTGATCGAGCACGAGCTTGCCGTGGCAGGCAGCGCTCTGACCCAGGTAGGCCATGTCTTCATCGGCGGTGAACCACTGTCCGTGTCACGGGTCGAGGAATGGGCCACCCGGGAGAACAACACCTGTGTCCTGCTGCACCAGTACGGGGTGGCCGAATGCACTGACGTGGCCAGCTCCCACACATTGACCGACTATCCCCGCTATGACGGGTCGGCGACGCCTGTGGGCCCCCCGGTGTACAACACCGAAATCCGAATCCTGGACTCAGACCTGTCAGAGGTCCCGGACGGCACCACGGGGGAGGTCTGCATCTCGGGCCTGAGCGTCAGCGCGGGGTACCTCAACGCCTCGCCGGCCGACACCCGGCGCTTCACCGAACTGCCCGTCGCGGACGGTCCGATGCGCATCTACCGGACCGGTGACCGGGGCTATGTCACCGCGGACGGAGAACTGGTGGTGGTCGGCCGGGCCGATGCCCAGGTGAAGATCCGCGGCATGCGGATGGATCTCGGTGATGTGGAGCACGGTGTGCGCAGCCACGAGTTCGTGGAGGACGTCGTCGTGCTCGCCCTGCCCGATCAGGCAGGGGAGCCGCGCCTGGTGGCCTATGTGCTGCCGGCGGTGAGCCCTCTCGACACCCGGAGCCTGTACGCGGACCTGCTGCGTGTGCTGCCTCACAACATGATCCCGCAGCAGTTCGTCGCTGTGGAGGCCTTCCCGCTCAACGCGAACGGGAAGACGGACCGCCGGGCACTGGCAGCCATGGTCGCGGCCTGATGTTCAAAGAATGGGGAGAGTATCACCAGTGATCACTTCGAAGGTCCACGCAATATGGGGCCGCGCTCTCAATCGCGATGATTTTTCCGACGACGACAATTTCTTCATCCTCGGCGGTAACTCACTGACCATGACCAGAATTCAGCGCGAGATCCACGCCGAGATCGGTGTGGCCGTTCCGATGGATCTCCTCTTCCGTAAGTCCACTGTCAAGGAGATCTCCGAGCACATCGGAGCAGCCCTGTCAGCCGACTGATCGCCCGGACGTTTCACTCCTACAGAAGGTTCAGGCAGTGCAGCTATCGAGTCGCGGCCAGCAGATATCAGGGCTGTCAGGCATCCGGAGCATCATGGAGGATATCGCCGCAGCGGGGGACAGCGCCGGTGGAGACGAATGGATCAATCTCAGCCCCGGGAATCCTTCGTACATCCCCGAGGTCGTCGCTGCATGGCAACGGCTCACCAGGGAGACCCTGGACGCGCAGTTCGTCGAGACCAGCACTTGCTACGGCCCTTCGCGGGGCACACATGTCCTGGTCGAAGCCATCGTCGAGTACTTCAATTCGGCCTACGGCTGGTCGATCGAGCCCGCGAACGTTGTCGTCGGACCCGGAAGCCAGATGCTGGCCTTCATCGCGACAACGCTGTTCACCGGGCCGGACGGCAACGACCGGCTGCGGCGCCTGGTCCTGCCGCGCCTGCCCGACTACACGGGCTACCAGGGGCTCGGCCTGGACTCGGGCGGAATCATCGGAGTGGAACCGCGAGTCGTCGGGAACGGGGAGCGGTCCTTCCGGTACCGCGTCGATGTGGAGGCACTGCGCCGGCTCGACAACATGGGCATGATGCTGCTGTCCAACCCGGCCAACCCCACGGGCAGCACCATCGATGCCGATGAACTCGATGTACTGATCGAGCTGGCCGAGTACCACGACGCCCCCCTGGTCATCGACCACGCGTACGGGCAGCCTTTCCCCGGCATCGTGCACACCCACCTTGCGCCTGTCATCCACTCCCGGGTGATCAATCTGTTCACCCTGTCGAAGGCGGGTCTGCCCGGAGAGCGAATTGCTTTTGCGATAGGTCCTGCGCCGCTCATCGACCCCATGGTGTCCTTCATGGCGAATGCGACGCTGCACGCCCCACAACTGGTGCAGGCCACGGCCGCACGAGCTCTCTCGGAACGGCACATCGATGTACTGACGGCACAGCACATCAAGCCTTACTACAGGGCCAAACGCACGATGGCGGAGCAGCTGCTCGCCGAGGCCCTCCCGGAACACATCGACTGGCGGCTGCACAGCAGCGACGGCGGCATGTTCTGTTGGCTGAACGTGGACCACGACTGGTTCGACGACCTCCAGCTCTACCGACTCCTCAAGCGGAACGGGATGTTCATCGTCCCGGGTCGCCACTTCTTCGTCGCCCCGCTGGAATCGCCGTTCCTACGCACGCACGGGACCCGGTGCTTCCGGCTCAGCTTGAGCCCTGACGACCGGCTGATAGCGGAAGGGGTCCGTCGGCTGGCCAAAGCGCTCGAAGAACTGTGTACATATTCGGAGACATGAGGTCTTCCAGCGCTCCGGATCTCGTCCTCGCCCGTTGCAGTACTGGAACAGAGGGATTGATTGCATGAGCACCACGGCCAAGCTTGCCGACGAGCTACTCGACGTCATTGCCCAAGAGGATCCTCTCAACGAGTTCATCCAGGGCCTGCCGGGTTACGACCATCTGCTGAGCGACCACGACGAGGCGGCGGAGGCGCGATTGCGGGACCGGGCGGCGGACATCGCCGCCGCCGCGGGTGAACTCGATCCGGCGGAGCCGGACTGGGCGACCCAGGCGGTGGTGACGCAGCAGGCCGCGGCAGTGGTGGACCGGATCGACGCCCGGCTGGTCGAGCACACGATGGCCGACTACCTGGTCTCACCGATCGCCCGGCTCCTCACCATGGTGCCTCTCGCTCGACCGATCACCGTGGAGCAGGAACGCAGTTACCTCACGCGGCTGGCCACGATTCCCGACTACCTCGCGAAGGTCACGGCCCGCCACCGCAGCGGGGTGGCCGCCGGCCGGCTCCCGGTCGGGGAACGGGCGCGCTATGCGATAACCCGCCTGGACGGTTATCTCGCGGACGCGGCGGGTGACCCGTTACGCCAGCCGCTACTGAGTGGTTCTCGGGTGGCCGAGCGGGATCGTCTGATCGAGGACGTGGTCCGGCCGGCGTTCGCCGCCTACCGGCAAGCACTCGACACCGACATCGCACCGCACGGCCGTTCCCCGGAACGGGCCGGCCTGTGCTGGCTGCCGGACGGGGACGCCAGTTACGCCGCCCTCGCGCGGATGCACACGACGACCGACCGTACCCCCGAGCAGTTGCATCAGATCGGCCTCGACCTGATCGAGCAGCTGGCCGAGGAGTACGTGGCGATCGGCTCCAGAGTCTTCGGGGTGCGTACGGTTGCCGAGGTGCACCACCGGTTGCGCACGGACACCGCGTTGCGCTGGGGCAGTGCGCAGGAGTTGGTGGCGGCAGCGCGGTCCGCGGTGGAGCGCGCGGAGAAGGCGGCGCCGCAGTGGTTCGGCCTGATGCCCTCGCACGGATGCGTCGTGGAGCCCACCCCGGAGGCGGACGCGCCCAATGCGGCCGCCGCCTGGTACAGCCCGGCGGCGCTGGACGGCTCGCGACCGGGCACGTACCTCGTCAACACCTACCGCGCGACCGAGCGGGACCGGTACGTGTCGGAGGCCCTCACCTTCCACGAGGCGGTGCCCGGACACCACTTCCAGATCACGGTCGCTCAGGAGCTGGCGGAACTGCCGCAGCTTCGGCGCTTGGTGTTGATCAACTCCTACAGCGAGGGCTGGGGGTTGTACGCCGAGCGGCTGGCCGAAGAGATGGGCCTGTATTCCGACGACATCGCGCGGCTCGGCATGCTCGCGATGGATTCGACCCGGGCGGCCCGACTGGTGGTGGACACCGGAGTGCACGCATTCGGTTGGAGTCGCCGGCGGGTGGTGGAGTATCTGCGGACCAACACGGTGATGGCAGAGGTGGAGATTCAGTCCGAAACCGACCGCTACATCGAGATGCCCGGCCAGGCACTGTCCTACATGATCGGGCGGCTGGAGATCCAACGGCTTCGGGCCCGGGCCGAGCGGGAACTGGGCGCGGCCTTCGACGTCCGAGCCTTTCACGACCTCGTCCTGGGCGGCGGAGCCCTGCCGATGGCCGTGCTGGACGACGCGGTGGCCGCATGGACGGCGAACGTGGCCGCCCACTGAGCTTGAACCCCGGTGGCCGTAGCGGCTGGCAGAGACCCCGGGCCGGCACATCTTCGACCTGGGGTTTCCTCGTGCCGCGCGGCGGCGCCCGGTGGGGCAGCAGGCGAGCGCCGGGGTCTTACGCCCTCGCGCCGGTGACCACCACCGGCCGTTCCGGGCGGTCGGCGGTCGGCGGTCGGCTGTGCGGCGGCGCGGTGCCGGGGGATGAAGGTGGCGAGGGCGAGGGCGAGGAGGGCTGCTCCGGCGCCGATGGCCATGACGGCCTTGAAGCCGTTCTGCGAGGGCAGGGCGTGGCCGGTGAAGTCGGTGCCGGGCGTTCGCGCGGCCTCGTGCCGCCAGGAGCACGATCGTCGCCCGCTGGCGTGCCTGGTGCGGGGTCTTGTGGCCGTAGGCCATCTCCTTGAGCCGGTGGCGCTCGGAAGCGGTCAGTTCCACGGGCGCGGCGGAGCAATCGGGCATGGAAGGAGGGCGGCCCATCTCTCCGGAGGCGGTGAACGTGAGCCACGGGCCGGCTTCCCTCACCGGCACGCCCCGGAAGTCTCGGTGGTCAGTTTTCGGCGCTGGTCTGCAGTAGTGCGTGGACGCGGCGCCATGCGTCGGCTGACGTGGTGCGATCGGTGCCGAGGAATCCGTGTCCGATACCGGGGTAGACGACCATCTCGTGACGGATGCCGGCCTCGCGCAGCGCCTGTGTGATCTCGCGTTGCTGTGCGGGCGGGACGACGTGGTCCTCCTCGCCGACGAGGAAGAGGACACGCCCGGTGATCTTTGGGGTCAGTGACAGCGTCGGCTCGGGGCGGCTGATCGAGATGTCGGTGCTCGGCAGCCAGCCGCCGTAGAAGACGACTACTGCGGCGAGGTCCAACTCCGTGGCCGCGACGTAGGCGATGTGACCGCCGAGGCTCAGCCCGACCATGCTGACGCGTTCGCTGCCGGCTGCGTGAAGGTGGTCCATGGCGGCGCGCACGTCGCTGAGAACCGTGGTGCGCGTCATCAGCCCCAGCAGTTCGAAGCCTCGCTCCCGCCCCGCGGGGTCCCGGGGCAGTTCGCTTCCGGGGGCGGTTCGGTGGTGGAAGTCCGGCGCGAGTGTCACGAACCCAAGTCCCGCGAGTTGGTCGCAGACGTCGCGGACACCGGCATCGACGCCGAAGAGCTCCATGCCCACCAGGACGCCCGGGAACGGGCCGGGAGCCGTTGGCCGGGCGATGTAGGCCCCCATCGGCGGCCCGTTGCCCACCGGGATGTCGACGTGTTCGGTGCGGATGGCGTACGGCCCGGTTATGCCGACGTTTGTGTTCCTGAGGTTCATGGCGCCAACCTAGCCAGGGCCTGGACTGGTATCCACAGGACGTTTTTCCTAGTAATGGAAGTACCAGGATGCCCCAGTCCACGGTCCGGGCCAGGGAGCTGGGAGAGCTGCTCCGCTCCCGCCGGGAGCGGCTTCAGCCAGCGGATGTCGGTCTGCCCACGGGGACTCGGCGCCGGACCCGCGGTCTGCGCCGGGAAGAGGTGGCCCAACTCGCGGCCATTTCCTCGACGTACTACACCTACCTGGAGCAGGGCCGCGACGTGCGTCCCTCCCGCCAGGTGCTCGACTCCCTCTCAGCGGCCCTGCGGCTCGACGCCACCGAGAGGAGTCATATCCACCAACTCATCCACGGAGCCCCACCCGCCGAAACACCCGCCGTCGCTGAAACGCTCTCACCTGCCGTCGTCTCGCTCGTCGACCGGCTCGACCCATGCCCGGCCTATGTCACCGGCCGATGCTGGGACGTGCTGGCCTCCAACCGGGCCGCCCGCGCATTGTGGACCGACTGGCCCGCCCGGCCACCGGAAGCCCGCAACCTGCTCTGGTGGATGTTCACCGACCCGGGCGCCCGTCAGGTGATGGTCGACTGGCCGGCCGAAGCATCCGCACTGCTCGGCCGATTCCGCACGGCCGCGGCACGACACCCAGGCGACCCCGGCTTCAGCACGTTGCTCGAGCGTCTGCACGGGGCGAGCCCCGAGGTGAGGAGCTGGTGGCCCCAGTACAGAGTCGTCCCCCTGAGCTCCGGCACCAAGCGGCTGCGTCATCCCGTCCTCGGGGAGATCGAGTTGGAGCACGTTGTGCTCCAACTCGCCGACGATCCCGAGCGGAAACTGGTCACCTTCACCGCCACCGCCCAGGACCAGGCTCGGATCTCCCAGCTGTTGTAGATGGGCCTCACCTCACCAGCATCCGCCACACACCGGCACCGGTCGCCCGTTCGATGGCGTTGCAACTGCACTTGCAGTACTCCACCTCGCCGTCTGATATCGAGTGGCTGGACAGCACTTGCCAGGATGGCTGGCGCAGAACGGTAGTGCAGCCCCACTCCTGTAGCGGGCAGAGTTCCTGGGTCGCAGAGTCTGGCGGGTCATTCACCTCGGAGGCGCGGCAGACTGGTGGTGTGGGCTGGTCAGCGGTGATCGGGCCGGACGGGAGAGAGCGCGGCATCGGTGTCGTCTCCCTTCAGATGTGGGGCAGCCCCGGGCTGCGGCATGGTGGGTTCGGGTAGAGCGCGGAACAGCAGCCAGCTCAGTACGGGCATCAAGACCAGTGGCGCCAGGGCCGTTTGTAGGGATGTTCTGTCGGCGACGCTCCCGATGAGAGGGCTCACCAGGCCGCCGATGCTGACGGTCAGACCGAGTGTGATCCCGCTGGCGGTGCCCACGCGCGAGGGCAGGTAGTCTTGTCCGAGCGTGACCTGCAGCGAGAATGGGACGTACAGGCCGGCTGAGGTCAAAGCCACGAACAAGTACAGGGCCGGGCCGGGAACGAACACCACACCCGCGACTGATCCGGCCGTGAGCAGGTACGACCAGCGCGCAACGGTGACCCGGTCCCAGCGGTTGGCTAGCGTTCCACCCAGCACGGAGCCCACCGCGCCGCCGAGGTAGAGCACGAACAGGGCTGCGGTGCCCGCCGCCGTGCTGTCGCCCATGCGCTCCTTGGCGAAAAGCGCGATGAAGGTACTCAGGCCGATAAAGACGATCGATCGACACACCACGGCAAGCGACAGCTTCACAAACGACGCTTTGTCGTCGCTCCCGGCCGTCACGGCTGTACCGGACCCGGCGGACTGCTGCCGCTCCAGCGCGCGCAGCACTGGCAAGCACAGTACGGCACCCACGAGCGCCGGCAGTACCAGCAGCGGCGTCAGGTGCAGACCTCCGGTGGCAACAACTGCGGCGACCATGAGCGGGGCCACTGCGAAGCCGAGGTTGCCGCCCAGCGAAAACCAGCCCATCGAACTGTGACTGCCCCGACTTGCGAGCCGGGCGACCCGGGCGGACTCGGGATGATATGCGGCCACGCCTACCCCGGACACCGCCACGAACACGAGGGTCAGCGCGTAGGAGCCGCTCACGCCGCTGAGCGCGATACCTAGACCACCCAGCAGCGTGCTGACCGGGAGCAGCCAGGGCATCGCCCAGCGGTCGGTGAGTGCACCGAACACTGGTTGCGCCACCGACGACAGCAGGGAGGCGGCGAGCACGATGCCAGAGACAGCGGCGTAGCTGTAGGCGCGTTCGGCGACGAAGAACGGTACGAGGGACGCCACGGCGCCCTGGTAAATGTCGACGCAAGCGTGCCCGACGGACAACAGTGTGATGGACGCATTTCTTCGCACCCCGTCATGGTCGGCGCCGACGACGGTGTCGCACTTCCGATAAACTGCCAGACAATGACGCAGATCCGCCATGAGCCGGTTGCCCCGACCCGCACTCAGTCGCTGGCGCCCGGTGCCGCCATAGATGCCCACCACCATGACGACCACCAGATCGTCTACGCCGGCCGCGGAGTGCTGGCCGTCACCACCAGCACAGGCTCGTGGGTCGCCCCGGGTACCCGTGCCATCTGGGTACCTGCTGGCACCGTGCACGCTCACCAGGCCCACGGCGAGCTCGAACTGCACCTGGTAGGGCTGCCAGCGACCGAGAACCCGCTCGCCCTGGAGACGCCGACCGTGCTCGCAGTGGGCCCGCTGCTGCGCGAACTGATCGTCGCCTATACGTCGACCCAGGACGACAACAGTCCCGAACGCGCCCGCCTACGAGCCGTGCTGCTCGATCAACTGCGGGCCTCGCCAAAGCAGCCACTGCACCTGCCCACACCCGCAACGCCCCTGCTGCAGACGCTGTGCGACATCTTGCGCGCTGATCCGGCCGACAGTCGCACTCTCGCCGAACTGGGCCGTGAGGTCGGGGCGAGCGACCGCACTCTGTCCCGGCTGTTCCGCAGCGATCTCGGCATGACCTTCCCACAGTGGCGCACCCAGTTGCGGCTCCAACAAGCGTTGGTCCTACTTGCCGAGAACATGCCGGTGACTGCGGTAGCGCACCTGTGTGGTTGGTCGTCCGCCAGCGCGTTCATCGACGTCTTCCGGAGCACCTTCGGCCATACGCCGGGCGCCCACTCGCGTTGCTGACGGATGCAGGCCCCTCCGGGACCGGCGAACGGCGCAAGGTCGTCCCAACACGTGCGCGCAAGGCTGTCGCTCGACGGTTCGTCGCTCGCACTGAAGAGGTCCGGGCCGCGAATCTACTGCTCCCGTTCTGCGAAGAAAGGCAACGAAAGCCATGCGTCACGTCACTCAGCCCCGCGCCGTCCACGGCGTCTGCACTGTCCTGCCTCCCGGCCCCGAACTCCCGCCCCTGACCTGCCTCATCCCTGTACGAGAGGAAATAGGCCGGCGATGACGATGGAGAATTCACCCGGGCGACCAGGGTGCCGCCGGCCCGCCAACACGGCATGACGCTCCGCTGCGCCTCACACGGCGTTTTCCCCCGCCCAACGCGCGTGCCGGCGCGACCACCGTCGACTCGCTGGGCACGGTCGTGCCGTCCAGCGCATGGCTGTCAGTCGTGTGTCCCTGCCAAACCCGACGCCGAGTGTGCGCTGCCCGCCGGATCCCGCAAGGCCAGGCGAGACCTCCCCCCTCCGGCTCAGTGGCGGCGGCCGCCGACGCTGGTAGACGCTTCGGGACGCTCCACACCGACTTAACGGAGCAGCGCGCACAGATCAGGGCCGATGGTGTTGGACACCCTCCGCGCCCGCAATAACCTCGCCACGCCCGCAAGAAGGCGGCGTCCTCGGACGACCTGGTCGTCTCCACGCGCGCGAGGTCAGGGTTCACCGCCGAGCCAGACGACGCCGGATCCACGGCATCACCCAGGCCCTGTGGCCCGTCTTTGCGGACCGGCTGTTCACTGCGCGGGAGCAGGGCGCCGCCGAGCAGCAGCTCCAGCAGATCGCGGCCGGCGGCCTCGCACAGATGTACTTCCCGCGCCAACAACTCCCGTGCGCACGGCATAGTACTCCAGTCGCACTTCGTGATCTGACGGGTGGTCGAGGTGAGTAGTCAGGCAAGGGCGGCCAGGCGGCGCTTGTAGTGGTGCCAGCGGGAGCGGGCTTGGTGGCGGTGTCGCCAGCTGGACCATTGCAGGTGGAAGGCCATCCGGCGGGTGGCCACGGCGGTGGGCAGGTCCCGTAGCAGGGCAGTGAACAGTTGGAACAGGCGGCGGGCCTCGGTGACGGTCAGGGCGATCTGGCCGAAGTGCTCGGGCGGGGCCGCATTGCCGTCGACAGGCAGGACCGGGTCGGGATGGGTGCGTCGGTCCAGGCTGGCGATCACGGCGAGCAGGGCGAGGGCGGCCATCGCGAGCACGACGTGCCGGCGCCAGGAGCGGTAGTGGCGGGCCTGCGTGTGGTCGAGGCCGACTTCTCTTGGAGGACGTGAAGCCTATGCGTCGCTGCACAGGAGAGATGCGTCATTGCCCTCCTTCCTGCTGCTACCTGCACGTCGACGCACCGTTGGCGCACAGGTTCCAGTGACATGGCGCTGTGGTTCAAGCCCGCACTCAACCAGCCTCTATAACATTTTTAAGTGACCGCGAGATTGAGCGACTCGACCCTCACGGCAGCGCCGACAAGCGGCCACTCAATTTTTGCCAAGCCAGCGGAATCGTCGACGCTTATTCACACTGTAAACAATGTCAGAACTCGCAGGTAGGAGTTTCATCTTGAACTTCCTCTCGGCAACTGAAAACGACCTGACACCGCCGAATCTGTGGGCCGCCCCCGAGGCACATCGAGCCATCGCGGCGGACTCGGGCTGGTACCAGATGCTCACCACGATCTACGGCGCGCTGTTCGAAACCACCGTGGATTTCTACCGCAGATTGTCGATCATGCCCGTCCTGATGCCGATTACCGTTTCTTCGGTTTCGAGCCCAATGGGTCTCGGCAGCGACAGTCTGCCGGTGTCGGTCAACATCCTGGGTGATCAAACGTATCTTGCGGATTCGATGCAGTTCCAACTCGAGTTTATCTTGAGGCATGGCCCTGTCGGCGCTTACTACGTGATGCCGACCTTTCGCGGCGAAGATCCGGACGCGACTCATCTCAATCAGTTCTTTCATTCCGAGGCCGAGATATCGGGCGGCCTTACCGACGTCATGACGTTGGTCGAGGACTACTTCCGTGCGCTCGCTCGAGGACTACTTGAGCATCCTGTCCATAGCTCCATGGAGAAATTCTCTGGCTCACTCGCGCACCTGCAAGTAGTCACAGAGAAGGACGAATTTCCCCGCATAACTTTTGACGCGGCCATGGAGATGCTCGGATCCAGCTACTTCAAATTCGAGGTACCGGATGCGCCGACGATCAATCGCGCCGGAGAGCAGGAATTGATCAAAAGGTTCGACGGACCCGTATGGCTTACTCATCCCCCGCATCTTTCTGTCCCGTTCTACCAGAAGTTCGCACCAAACGGCCGCGCCGATTGCGCGGACCTGTTGGCCGGGCTTGGTGAAGTGGTCGGATGCGGTGCTCGACACGGCACTGCTGACGACACTCTCTCGGCGCTCGCAGTGCATGCAGTCGATCCCGATGACTACTCATGGTACTTAGAAATGAAGCGCACTCATCCCCTGGAGACGGCCGGCTTTGGGATGGGCCTGGAACGGTACCTGATGTGGGCGCTGCAGCACGGCGACATCCGGGACATGCATGTGATGCCGCGCTTGAAGGGTGTGCCGGCATCCCTGTGACGGGATGGGATGCACGACATGGGCAGCCGAGAAGCGATTTCACGAGGTAGGCACTGAAGGAGAAGAACGTGGTTCCCGAAAAAGAAGTCGACATTGACGAACTCACGCTGGAAGCGAGCCGGGACCTGCTCACGAGAGGATTCACCGACGCTCGCGTCGGTGAATTGACCACGAACTGGCTTCAACATCCTGAGCGGCGGGCCGCTCCGATCGAAGAGCTCACCGATCTACTCGAGGAGATTCGGCGGGTGCCGCGTGGGGCAGCTCGAATCCGTAAAATGAATACTCTGGTCAGGACACTCGGCAAGGCCGAGAACCTGGCTCTGCTCCTGGACGTCCTACGTGGCTCTCTGGGCAGCACGGTCTCATCCGAGGCTGCGGCCGCGACAAGGTCACGTGGCGGCCGAACGCACTGCATCTACGGTTGGGCCGGTCAGACCCTGGTTCTCGCCTCCGGGGAGGACGCTACCTCCGGTACGACTTCGCCCGCGCACAACGTGGACGAGTTCCTCGGCTACCCGCCGGCCCAATGGGCTTTGACAATCCACATCTGGCAGCCGAATCCCGGGGCTGTGGGGTTCCAGGCAACGAAGACCATCGACGCCGCAACGGTGGTCGAGCCCCCGCACTCACATCCGTTCGACTTCGTCTCATACGTGTCGATCGGCACGTTGAGGCAGTCGATCTACCGTGAGACCGCCGGAGTAGATGAGGTCCACCATGAGATCAACGCCCGCTACGCCGGAACTGCGTTGAACAGGGTGGACGGGGTCTGGCCTCCTCATCACGACCGAGAGAGCGCCCATCTTCGAGCGCTGGAGAATCGCCTTCTGCTCAGTGCAGGCGACAGCTATTTCCTGTCGACGAATGCTGTGCACGATGTCGAGATCGATCGTACGACTGCGTCGCACAAACCAGCGATCACGCTGTTCTTGCAGTCCGAGGCAACGGTCAAGCCGAACGCGTACATATCGTCGGCAATGGCCGATTTTCATCAGGCGAATCCCGACATCAAGGAAGAGGGAGTGGCGCTGGACGAGGCGCAGTGGTCGGAGAAGCTTTCTGCGACTGCCGCCTACCTTCGTGGCGACGCTCCTGAACTGCTGCTTGATGACGTCGTTCGCTGCACCACCGACTACGGATTTATGCATCGATAGATGCACTGGCTGTTTTGAGCCGGAGACTGATTGTGTCAGCATAGGAGCCGGTCCGGCGAGTGTCTCGCTTGGCATGAGCCTGCAGCACACGCTCTTTTCCCCGACTCTTCGGGCCGTCCTCTGAAATTCATCGCCGAGCTCTGCATCAGCGCCGTCACTGCGATCTTGCGACATCGACTCAGCGCGGGAACCCTCAAAGAATCTTTGGTGCAGCACAGTGAAACGACAATTGCATCTGAACATGTTCTTCTGTCCATGTGGTCATCATGAGGCTGCGTGGCGGCACCCGGACAGCGAGCCGCATCGGCTCATGGACATCGACTACTACATCTCCTTTGCCCGGCAGGTGGAGGCTGCTCGGTTCGACGCGATCTTTTTTGCTGATTCGGTAGATCTGCCGAAGACCGTCCGATTCGCGAGCCGGCTACAGATCGAGCCCCTGACCTGGCTCTCCGCGATCGCTGCGACTACAAGCCGGGTCGGCCTGATCGCGACGGCGTCGACCACCTATTCCGAGCCGTACAACCTTGCTCGGCTGTTCGCCTCGCTCGACCACCTGAGCAAAGGTCGTGCTGGGTGGAACATCGTCACCACCCAGCACGTCGAGGCGGCCGGCAACTTCGGGCTTCCCGCACATCCCCCGCACTCCGACCGCTACCGTCGTGCCACGGAGTTCATCGACGTCGTCTCGAAACTCTGGGACAGCTGGGAAGACGAGGCCCTGGTCGTGGATTCCGTGTCCGGCATGTTCGCCGACACCGACCGGATCCACGGGATCGAGTACAGTGGCGAGTTCTTCTCGGTAGCGGGCCCGCTCAACACACCGAGGACGCCGCAGGGCCGACCGGTGTACGTCCAGGCGGGTTCCTCGGACGACGGGCGCGCCTTCGCGGCCCGCCATGCCGAAGCGGTCTTCACCGCACAACCTCACTTCGGTGGCGCCAAGGCCTTCTACGCCGACATCAAGAGGCTCGCAGCTAGGGCCGGCCGCAGCCCGGACGAGGTGTTGATCCTTCCGGGCATGAGTCCCGTCATCGGCTCGACGGAAGCCGAAGCAAAAGCGAGACAACGCGAGCTGGACGAGCTGATCCAGCCTGAGCACATGCTGGGGACGTGGAACAAGACCCTAGGCGTCGAGCTGACCGCGGCGGACCTCGATCGACCGTTCCCGGTCGACTCGCTGGACATGACGGGCGAACGCGGCGCGAGTGGCCGGGTACAGGTCATCGTCGACCTCGTGCGACGCGAGCGGCTCACCGCCCGCCAGCTCATGCAGCGCCTCGCCCACGCCAGAGGACACTGGGCGCTCGTCGGGACACCCGAACAGGTTGCCGACAACATCGAGCTGTGGTTCAAAGACGGTGCGGCAGACGGATTCAACGTGATGCCACACCAACTGCCGACGGACTTCGCGCTGTTCGCCGAGTTTGTGCTGCCGATCCTGCAGGCTCGCGGCCTGTTCCGCACCGAGTACTCCGGCACAACGCTGCGAGAGCACTACGGACTCGCCCGTCCACGCAGTCGCTACTCAGTCGAACCCGTCCTGGTCGATTGACCCGAGACCTCGGTAGCAGCCCAGTGCACACCTCCCATGCCCGGCGGGACATGCTTTCACGATCAACGATGTTCAGCTCGCTATCGGTCCGTAACTACCGCCTGTTCCTCATTGGACAGATCGTCTCGAACATCGGCACCTGGGCGCAGAGCACCGCACAGGACTGGCTGGTTCTCAGCCTCACCGGTTCGGCGACCGCTGTCGGTGTCACCGTTGCGCTCCAGTCGCTCCCGATGCTGTGCTTCGGCCTCTATGGCGGAGTCTTCGTCGATCGCTGGAACAAGCGCCGCACACTCCTCGCCACGCAAGCCTGGTTGGCTCTCACCGCTCTCACACTCGCGACGCTGATCTTTTCCGGCGAGGTCCAGGTCTGGCACGTCTGGCTTGCCGCCTTCGTCGTCGGTCTGACCACAGTCGTCGACAATCCGGCACGTCAGGCGTTCGTATCCGAGATCGTTGACAACAGCCAGCTACAGAACGCGGTGAGTCTCGACGCGGCGAACTTCCAGTTCGCCCGCCTGCTCGGTCCTGCCCTCGCCGGTGTGATGCTCGCCAGCACGAATGCCGGTACCGCCTTTCTCCTCAACGGCCTGTCATTCGTCGCGCCGCTGGCAGGTCTCATGCTCATGCGCGCAAGTGAGCTGCACTGCGTTGAACGTACTTCTCGCACCAAGGGACAGTTGCGCGAGGTCTTGCGTTACGTCGCCGGCCGATCGGATCTACTGTGGACGCTCGTGCTGGTCGGCCTTGTCGGCACCTTCGGCTTCAACTTCCCGGTCTACCTTTCAGCCTTCGCAGACGACGTCTTCCACACCGGTGTCGGCTCCTACAGCCTTTTCAACACCATGATGGGCGTCGGATCCTTGGCTGGCGCCCTGATCGCGGCGCGCCGTGGCTCCGCCGTGAAGCGAGTAGTGGTCGGATCAGCGTTCGCTTTCGGCGCGACAGAGGTCGTCGCGTCAGCAGCGCCGTCACAGTGGCTGTTCACGCTATTCACGGCCCTGATTGGACTGTTCGGCGTGACGATCAACGTCACCGCGAATACCTGTGTCCAGACTGGCACCGCTCCAGCCATGCGCGGCCGGGTGATGGCGCTGTACATGGTGGTCTTCCTCGGTAGTTCCCCGATCGGCGCCCCCATGGCCGGCTGGATCGCCGACGCGTACGGCGCCCGAGTCGCCCTGGCTGTAGGTGGCGGGATCTCGGCGGCAGCGGCCATCGGGATCGGCTTCGTGCTTTCCCGCGCCAGCAGGCCGCGGCAGGGGGCGGACGGGTTTGGCAATCATCCGGATGCTCAGTCGGTGCAGCACTAGTAAGTCGAGAGCGTCAGCACAACCACGTGAGCTATTCAGGAAAGCGGGGAATGAGAATGGGCGCCCACCACAGCAGTGCGGGGACAGACCCGAGACACAGGCAGACAGTCCCTGCTGCTGCCATCCGTTCGACGCGGCTCATTGCCACCGACCTCGACGGCACCTTGCTGCGTGACGACAAGTCGGTCTCCCGCCGCACGGCCACGGCTCTAGCCTCCGCCGCGGAAGCCGGCGTCGAAGTCCTCTTCGTCACCGGCCGCCGGGCACGCTGGATGGATGTCATCGCCGGGCATGTTTACGGTCCCGGCGTGGCGATCTGCGGCAACGGCTCGACCGTGGTCGATCTGCGCAGCAGCGGCCAACGGCTCCTGAAAGTACGGGAGCTGCCACGGGACAACGCGCTGGACGCCATCAACCGCTTGCGGGACGCAGCGCCGGGCACCGTGTACGCGGTGGAGCAGACGTGCACCTTCCATCAGGAGCCGGGTTTTCCGAAGGTGCACAGGGAGGTCCCGAGCCTCGTCGCCCCAGCCGAGGACCTGCTGTCGCCCGGCGGTCCCTTCGCCGAACAACCTGTGGTCCGCATCCTGGCTTTTCACCCCGTGCTCCCAGCGGACGATTTCCTCGCCGTCGCCCACCTCGCGATCGATGGACGCAGCAGCGTAACCCGATCAAGCCCCAGAGCCGTGGTGGAGATAAGTGGGCCCGGCGTCTCGAAGGCGAGCACGCTGGCCATCCGGCGCAGCGGGCCGCCGCCGTCCACGCCCATCAGCAGGCCGCGAAGCCGGAGCTACTGGAGGGCCGGACGACTGATCCCGCGACGTGGTTGCGTACGCCGGAGAACCTCGCCCGGTTCGCCGCCATCAAGCGCGAGGCTGACGCCCGCCGCCGCGCTATCGCCGACCAGGACTGGGAGCAGAAGCCCGCGGCCGCCGATCCGGGCAGCCAGCAGCAGCACCAGCAGCCCGGCCCGGAGCGCGGACACGGCCCTGGGCCGGGCCAGCAGACGTGACCGCCGTGCGCACGGTGCGGCTCAAGGAGAGTGCGGTGGAATCCGTACTGCGGGAGGGGGGTGCCCCTATCTGTTTCGTCAACCCCGGGGGGTCGGCTTGTAGGGGTTGATCGTGGTTTTCGGGAACGTCCCGCGAAGCGGGATGTTCCTGGCGGATCGGGTGGCTGATGGGCATCCCGGTGGCCGGCAGGGCCGGAGTGGCCGTGCCGGTGCGCGGGCGTGATGGGGCTTGGAGGGTAGGGGCGGTGGAGTCGTCAGGCGGCGAGGTCGACGTCGTTCGGGGTGCGTGCTTCGTAGAGGGCCCCGGTGCGGATCATGGCGTGGATGACGTTCACGCGCTGGCGGGCCAGGCGGAGGATCGCCTGGGTGTGGGTCTTGCCGCGTGCGCGTTGCCGGTCGTAGTAGATCCGGGAGGACGGGTCGGCTTTGCAGCCGATCGCGGCGAACGCGGCCTGGAACAGGGCGCGTTTGAGGAGCCGGTTGCCGCGGTGGGGTGCGTGCTCGCCGCGGATGGAGGTGCCCGAGGACTTCGTGGCGGGGGCGAGTCCGGCGTAGGAGGCGAGGTGTCCGGCGGTGGGGAAGCCGGTGCCGTCGCCGATCGCGACGATCACGGCCGCTGTGGTCCTGACGCCCAGGCCGGGCAGGGAGGTCAGGAGGTGGAAAAGAGGGAGGGCCTCCAGCAGGGCGGCGATCTCCTGCTCGGCCTGGCGGCGCTGGGTGTGGGCGGCGGCGAGCTGGGCGGCGAGTCCCGGCACGATCAGCGCGGATGCCTCGGTGCCCGGCACGACAAGGGTCTGCTCGGCGAGCGCGTCGAAGATCTCTGCGGTCAGGTGGTGGGCCTTGCGCGAACCGTGCACCTTGAGCAGGGCCTCGCAGCGGGCCCGGCCCAGTTTCCTCAGTCTCGCCGGGGAGCCGTGCCGTTGGAGGAGCGCCTGGATATAGGGGTAGGCCAGGCGCGGGCCGAGCACACGCTCGAGAGAGGGGTGGATCTGAGAGAGCAGGCCGCGCAGCCGGTTGGTGGCGCGGTTGACCTCGCCGGCCAGGTCGTTGTCGTAGCCGGTGAGCATGGTCAGCTCGGCCAGCACCTCGTCGTCGCGGTCCACCGCGCGCAGGGTGTGCGGCATGGTGCGGGCGGTCTCGGCGATCACGAACGCGTCGCGGGCGTCGGTCTTGGCCTCGCCCGGGTGCAGGTCGGCGGCCCGCCGCATCGACAGCCCGGGCAGGTAGGCCACCCGGCAGCCGGCCGCGCGGGCCACCGTCAGCGGCAGCGCGCCGATGTTGGCGACCTGGTCCACGATCACCAGGACAGTGCCGAACTTCGCCACCAGCCTGGTGAACAGCTCCAGCAGTTTCGGCTCGGTGTTGGGCAGCCGCTTGTCGTGCACGGTTCTGCCGTCTTCGGTCCGGCCGTGGGCGTGGTGGAACTCCTTGCCCAGGTCCAGGCCGAGGAAAAGATCTATCGCGGTCGTGTCGACCATGTACGCGTGCCCCTCGCCACTCGTCTCCTCAACTCCCGGCCGTCCCTGCGGCACCACACGCCGGCAACCACGTTACGCAGACATGCCACCAGTGAAACGGCCCGGCATTGCGCCGGACCAGGCGGTCGTCAGGCCCCTCATCAGCGGTCAAGCGGTGCCCCGAAGCCCGGCGGCAACACCCCCCAGGTCATCCGTACGACAGGGGGCACACAGCCATACCGGACCCGGGGGCCAGGCGCCCCATTGCGGGGCCACGAAAAAGGTAACGGGGCTGTCGGGACGCGACCGGCAGGCGGGCCCCGGAGCCGTCGGGCGGCGGCCAGGGTGCAGGGACCGACCCCCTTGAAGGCGGAGGACCCGAATGATGGACCTGACCGGGCGCCAGCTCTCGCCCGAGCGGCTGCAACAGATCCGACAGTTCGTTGAGGAGAGCCGACGGCGCCAAGCGGCGCTGTACCCGCCTCCGAAGCCGCCGCAGCGCCGTCGCCGAACGCGGCAGTACCCCGTAGGCAAACCGAACCCGCCGTGGCAGCCCGCCCGCTACCGCAAGCGCCGCCAGGGATGAACCGAACGGCGCGGTGCGCACTGCACCGGTAAGCGGCATCGTGCGCCCGCCCATCGCACTACGATCGCGGCCACGTCGCCGGTCTTGGTGCGGCCCAACCAGACGACGCCGCCCGACTCGGCCGTGAAGGTGACCAGATCGTTGCGACTCGTCGCGTACCCGCTCGTACTCCCCAGACAGCATTTTCGTTCTCGCGTGCCGGCTGCCCAGCAAGTTGACCTGCTGGGCAGCCGGACCGTGGCCCAGCACAGTGCTTCGCCTGGGGATCGCTATGCGCAACTCCGAGGCCGTCCGAGCACAAGGCGGCGCCGAGGACCACCAGCGGCCATGTGGCGTCCGCGACGCACGCGAAGGACTCACCGCAGCCGCCTTGCTCAATGTTGGCCTCGTCCTCGCCACGCCGACCCACATGTCAAGGGTTTGGCGACCCACCGGAACGCACTCTCCGGAACAAGTTCCCGAAGACCCCACCCGGCTGCAGAACCGCTTGCGCGTGTACGAGTGCGTCCTGGCTGGCACGTGTGTCCGGATGGTCGGCGCCCAGAACACGAAGGCGGTCGGTGAGGTTTCGCTCATGGAGGCCAATGGCTTCCACGTACTCCCCAAGTTCTTCGAGCTCGTACGCCAGATCGCTGCGCGCGACAAAGGTGTCGGGATGCTCAGAGCCGAAGACACGCAGGCAAGCGTCGAGACTCTGCCGGCGGAGCGCGATGGCCCCGTCCTGATCGCCCAGCCCACTCAGCGCAGAGGCCAAACCGGACTGACTGGCAAGCGCGTAAGGATGGTCCGTACCGAGAACACGGGTGCACTCATGAAGGTTTTCTCGGAACAGAGCAGCTGCACGCTGGACATCCCCTAGGTCTTCGAACCCTCCCGCAAGGTTGTGCCGGCTGAGGAGAGTTTGGTCGTGGTCGCGTCCGAACAGCCGGACAGCCGCTTGGTGGTTCTGCTCAAGGAGGGAGAAGGCTTCGTCCAGCTCTCCGGCCGCCCCAAGGGAGACGGCTAGACCATCCCGGCTGGCCAGGGTGTCGGCATGATCAGGTCCCAGGACACGCAGCCGTGCACCAAGGTTCTGCCGGTGCATCTCGACGGCGTCCTGGTGCTGCGACAGGTATCCGAGGGTGATCGCCACGTTGTGGACAGCAGTAAGGGTGTCCGGGTGATCAGGTCCGATCCCTTCGGCCGAGGCTCCCGCCAGCATTTCGCTGAGGATCAGCACGTGCTCGTGATCACGCTCATGATGCAGCACGTTCGCCAAGGTGGCCACTGCCTGTGCCAGATTCAGGTTCCCGCGGTTCTCGCCCAGAGCTGCGATCACGAGCAGGTGAGGGAACAAGTGCCGCGCGACAGAGCGGTCGCTCAATTCTGCCCCCGCGACATCCGCGATCGCCTGGCTAATGCGGCGCGCGAGCGCCGCGTGCCAGGCTTGCAGAGTGTCGGTGCGTTGAGTCAGATCAAGGGCCGTGATCTCACGGACGAGCGGGTGCAGGTCGACGAGCCCTGGCACGGGGGCTCCGCTCGCATCAGTGGCCACCTCCAGCAAGCCGTAGACGGACAAGCCATTGAAGGCGGCATCCACGCCGGACTGAGTGGCCGGCAGGCCAGTCGCCTGCGCGACAAGCTCGGGGGTGACAAATGAGACGGGCACAGGCCCCCAGGCAAGAAACGACAGCAGTCGGAGAACCGGACGGGCGAGGACAATGCCGTTGTCTGCGAGATGGTCCAGAGACAAGTCCCACGTATGCCGGACAACCGTGCGCGCCGTTTCAGGGTCGGACGCCTGCGGGCTTTCGGCTCCGATGAGGGACGCGAGTTCCGTTCCAAGAGCGCGGCAGTAGCCCGCAAAAGTGGGGTGCCGACTGCTCGGCGCTGCGACGTACTTGGCTGCCGCGCGGAGCGCGAGCGGCAGGCCGCCCAAGCGCTGCGCCAGCAGTTCGGCCTCTGCCTGGCTCCCGGCCTGAGGGGCACCGTCGAGGAGGACTTGGGCACCGTCATGGTCGGGCAGGGGCGCCAGTCTCATGACAGTGGATCCGCCGCCCCATGTCCCCCCGTCAGCCACCCTGCTGGTGATCAGCAGCAGACCCCCCGGCTCGGGGCATCGCACCCAGCCGCGGTGGTCATGCAGCGGACCGGAGCCGGACCTGGCAATGTCGGGATCATCAAGATTGTCGAGGACGATGAGCCACCGTTTGGTCTTGGCCAGTTGTTCCCACACGGCGTCCGCCAAGCTGACTCGGCCGGCTCGGGCTGATTCCAGTGCTTCCTCTTGCAGGCCGCATGCCACCGCAACTCTGACCATGTGCTCAGCGAGCTCCGACGCGTTCCGAGCAGGAATCCAGAAGACTGGAGTCCCCTTCTCCTGAGCCTTCTTGGCCAAAGCGGCAGCCACCGTCGTCTTGCCCATACCGCCTGTGCCCGTCACCACTGCGATTCGGTTCGCCACCCGGGAACGCCGAAGAAGCCGCTGCAGGTCGCTGATGGTGGCTTCGCGACCTCGGACGGGCCTGTCGATGCTGGGGGGACGAAGCGACTCAGCCGCATCGCTCACGATCCTGCTCACAGCAACCGGCCGCCCGCCTGACGCACCGGCTTGATCCGTGTCCAAACGCCGCCCCCAGAACTGCAGCACGAGTGCGACGACAGTCAGCCCGCCGAAGACACCCCATACCAACCGCGGATCCTCAGCCCATCCCGGCAGCGATGCGGTGACATAGTTCGTCACCACCGCCAACGCCACCATGACTGCCGCCCCGGCCCCTGCAACAAACGACCCGCGCTGCGCACTCCTGCCCCGCACCAAACCCCCTCCACACGCCTGAACGCACAGCATGCAGCGACATGCACTGTTACCGCTATGCCTCCCGAAATTCGGCCACGACGGAAAATAGCCAACGACGGGAGGGACTTGCTCCCGTCACTGGCCGTGGCAGTGCACACAGCCGTACGGGCTATGACCCGGCCCAGTCCCGTCCCGTTCCCGGGAGCAGGTGCCCTGGTGGGAGGCTGCAGTCCTGCCCTCCAATATTCCGGCCTTCCGCAGCAGCACTTTCTGCTCTACTCCCAGGGCGGTCGCCAGGGGTTTGAGCAGGTTCAGCGGCGCCTCATACTGGCCGTTGAGGATCGCGGTGATGTCGGCTTGCGACATCTGTGCGTCTTCGGTGAGTTTGGCCTCGCCGTCGTCGCCGCGCTGGCCGATGGCGTATCCAGCCCTCCTGGCCGCGTCTTTCACGTAGCGGGCGAAGATCTGTGCGGCAGGGTTGGGCTTCTGCGCCATCTGCTGAATCCTCTCCGTCGAAGAATTGCAGCAGCATGCCAGGTTCATCAGCGTCCCGGTATCCCCCAGTTGGCCTGCTCGCGCACCTGTCTTGCGGCTGCGGAGCGCCAGTGCCAGCGTTGTTGTAGGTGCCCATGCCCGTGACTTCAACTCGCCCGCCTGGTCGGGTGATTGCCTTCGTACGTTTGGCTGTGTCAATTTCAGTGGACGTCATTTCGACGTGAGTTCGGGAGTCACATGGCGCGCTTTTTCGTGATCAATGTCGATGCGAATTGATGTCACTGTGCCGCTGCGCCAGCCCGTCAGGGGCTCTGGTGGAGGGAACCGGTGGTCTGGATTCTGGGGGGCGTCGGGTGAGGTGGTTCGAAGGTATTGCCGGGAGCGTGGGGTGCTGCTGTCGGCGACGAAGTCGTCGTCAGCGGTGTTCTGTTCGGTAGGCGAAGGTCGAGGCGGTGGCGGGCTCTGCAGCACGTGCGTAGGCAGGTGGTGGCGATACAGCGCGGGGACAAGACGGTGTGTCCGGTGTGCGGCGTGGACCGTTGGGTGGAGTTGCGGCGGTCGGCGGCATTCAGTTCGTCGCGGTGCCGGGCGCGGGCCTGGCGGTCGAGAGCGATTGGCTCGCTACCATGGCCCGATGGCCGGGACGAGCAAGCCAACCAACACGCCAGGGCCCCGCGTGCTGGCCCGCGCCGCCCGCGATAACCTTGGCAAGTTCAAGCAGCGGGTGCGCCGCCGCCCCGGCCTCGGCGGGGCGGCGGCGTGTCTGGTGATCCTCGTCGTCGTCATGAACTTCCTGGCCAACGGGCCGGAGAACGCGTGGGGCCGCGGCGTTGTGGTGGTCGGCCCGCTGGTCGTCGTTACATGGGGCTATGTCTGGTTTCAACGTACGCGTGGTGGGCTCTACCTCTTCTCGGACGGTTTCGTCGACGCTGCCGGCAGGCGCGTGGTCAGCGTGGCGTGGTCGGAAATCCGGTCGATAGAGGGTGAGAAGACGCAGTTCGCCATTGGCTCGCTTCCCGCGGGCAGCGCTTTCGCCTACGAGGTGGCGTTCGCGGCGCGGGTAACCGGCCACGAAGCTGTGTGGAGGTTCAACACCACGTACAGCGACGTACATGAGCTCGCCAGACTGATCTCCCGGCGTTCCGGTGTCCCGGTGACCGGCCTCACCGACCCGTACCAGCTGTGAAGTGGCATCGGGCAGGCCGTACCGGCCACGACAGATCGGCCAGCTTCAGGAAGCTGTGGTTTCGCATGCGGTGATCGACCAGGCCATAGGCGTGGTCGTATCTCTTGGCGGCCTTCGTCCCGACCAGGGCTTTCAGCGCTTTGCAGGGATCCAGCCGCGACTCCCGCCGCCGCGCCTTCTTGCGCTCCTCCGGCCACTGCCCGTCCAAAGCCCGCCGCACCGTCCGCCAGGTGACGTCGTGCTTGCGCTGCAACGCCCGCTGGGACAGTCCCTCCCGGGTGATCACGGCGTATAGATCAACCTTCGACTGAGAGGTCCCCATCGAGCCCCCTGTGGCAGAAGCACACCCCACCTTCCCACCGCGAGTCCCTGGCTGGCATCAGAACAAGCCGACATCGCAAACTCGGTCAGAAGGTGACTCCCCACAGTCACGTCGAAACGACTCCCTCCCTCGGTTACAAAGCCATACGTTGTGACGGGAAGGCGGCCGGCCATCTCGATCGGGTGCGCGGCATCCGTCGGGCATCACGGATGCGAAGCGGCGGCCCTTCGGCCTTTGTCGCCGCTGCGGGCCTGGCTTCAGGGACGGGGCGGGCAGCCCGAGGACTACTGCCACCGCCGGATGCTGGACGCGATCCGCTACCTGGTCGCGGACGGGATCTCCTGGCGGACGATGCCTGCGGATGGCTCGCCCCAAAGCCGAGAAGAATGCAGCTGCAGGGTGACTCGCCTTGGTCAGCCTTCCAAGTGAAGCTCCGCCTGGTTCAAGCGGAGGCTGAGCTGGCTTCCCAACTCGCGAAACCCGAGTGCCCTTGCGACTTTACGGGAGGCCATCGGGCGAGCACGCCACTGCGGAAGCAAACCCTCGGCGAGTGCCTGCGCCACCGCTGCGGAAGCGACCTGCCGCGCCAACCCGCGACCTCTTTCCCCTGGAGCGGTGAGCACACAGAGATGGGCGGTTGCCGCGGGCCAGGCTTGAAACCCCGCTGCGGCTGCCACGTCCGCGCCCTTTCGCACGACGAACGCAGCAGAGGTGATCTCGTCCATCCCGCTCTCGCCGGCGTCCCCGGGCGGCGCCGACCTCACCAACGTCATCAGGTCCTGATGTCCGGGGGCAAGCCGTTCAACGGAACGGTCAGCCGGCACCAGGCGGAAGCCGTCACGTGATACGTATCCCAGAACCGCCGGACCCAGCACCTCATTCGCAGGCAATACGGCGTGAACAGCTTCAGGAGATGTCAGCGAGCTGGTCGGCATCCTGGCCAGGACCCGATGCAGAACCTGCGCAGCCCTGTCGGTCGGCGCCGTGACGATCGCCGAGTCACCCAGCACCACAATCCCTGCCCACGACGGCGGAGCCAACTGCGAGGAGGGCGACGTGACTACGTTCAGGCCCCCGCCCTGGGGAAACGAAACCGGCACAGCAGCCAGCGTTTCCCATACGCCCTGGGCCTGCTTCAGCAACGGATCAACAGCCATCAGCCGATCTTGCCACAACCGAGATCACAGACGCTGGGGTCCGCTCGAGGACGCCTCGAAGTGCCGCTGAACAACATCACAGCCACGTTGGCGCGAGGGGATGCCGGTCGCCTCGCAGATGGCCGCTCGGTGCGCCGCCGGGGAGGACTCGGACTCCTGCGGCGCAGGGCAGGAACAGCCGGATCGCCGTCAGGGCGATCCGGCGTCCAGCACCGCACAGTGGTGAGGCAGGCCACGGCCTGCAGGGCTCTCTCAACTGCCATACCTACCAGATAAGTTGCTGATCATGACGGCAGAAGCGAAGACGAGTGGGAACGGCCGGCCACCCCGGTACACCTACCGTGTTCCCGTGTCCGCTGGCACCGAGCAGGCGCTCCTGACCGCAGTGGGAATGCTGCCACTGGATGTGGGACAAGTGCCTGGCGACGTCGGGTTATCTTCCGGGCCTCGGTCACGAGCCTCGCCGGACCGCACGTGTGCTTCTCCGTGCCTTCGGGCCGGTTCTTGTTCCATTCGTGCGCGGCCCTGCGGAAGATAACACCGTGGCTGCGGAAGGCAGCTCGGTGTCGCAGCAGCAGATCATCCGGCGATAGCGAGGGCGTAGTGGCCGTCTGGATGACGATCCTTGTCGTCACTGCTGAGCAGGAGGTGTCGATGGCCACGTCGGTGGCCTGGGAGGTCAGGGTGTGATGAGCCGTGCCGGTCGGATTCAGCGGGGCATTGCGGTGGGACAACGAGGGCCTCCTGGCTGCCGGTTGTAGATCTCGCAATCCACACCGAACCCAGAGGCCCCCTTTTAAGGACCACTCAAGGCGTGTCGCCTGTCACCAACGTCCCGGAACAGCACACCTAGCCAGGCAGGCGTAGCCGTGGCGGCGGAACACCGGTTCGGTCAGCAGGCGCTCACCGTCCTCCGGAGCCTTGGCCCTGTCCCTGTCCCCGGGGAGCCCGTTGGGGTTGAGGGCCCGGAGCCGGTCCGTCGGCGGTGCCGCGAGCAAGGCCTTGCCGCCCGAGGTTACGTGGGGGCGGTACACCCTGGACCGCGCAGGTCAGGAGGTGTCTGCGCGTTCACGGGTGGAGGAGTGGGAGGAAGACCCCGTCGACGATCTCCTCCAGCGTCTCCTCAGGTACGGGCGCCTGCGTACGGAAGAGTTCGTGGCGTACCAGATCGACCGGCAGTGAGGCCACGCGGGACGTGATGCGGTTGAGTTGAACTTCACCGCGCCCGTCGGCACGTTCCAGGATGGACATCATGGTCTCCGCGCCGAAGAACTGCCCCCGCAGATAGCCCGCCACTTCCGGACTGCGGAAGTACTCGGCGAGCAGGCCCAGGACGATTTCGCGCTCTGCGCCCGCGAAGCGCTTGGACATTCTGCGCAGGAGCAGGAGTACGTCCTCGCGGAGCGAGCCGCTGTCCGGCACCTCGTCGGCGAACGATCCCTCCCGCCGGATGGCGGCGATGACCAGGGCCACCCTGTTCGGCCACCGTCGGTAGAGCACGGCCTTGCTGGTGCCCGCTCGCTCCGCGATGCCGTCCATGGTCAGCCCGGCCATGCCCACGGCATTCACCTCGTCCCAGGCGGCCTTGAGGATGGCCGCCTCTAGTGCCGCGCCACGCCGACGGGATGCCTTCGGCCGACCGGAGGCGGTGGTCGGGCTCCCGCTCACATCTCTGCTCGCCGTTGCCATGTGTGCTCCTTCAGCAACAATGCGTATGACTCTGCCGTCTTGCCAAGCCTGCTTTAGAAACGTAGAGTATCTAATAGTCGGCGAGGCTTGAAGAGCCGACCCGAGGGGAGCGGCCCGGAGGCGGGGCCACGCATGTGTCCGAGGCTACGCGACCCGCAACGTCGACATCGGCTCGCACCTGAGGGTGAGGGGTTACCTCGTGGAGAACGAAGCTGTGGACGGGACCCAGGAGCCCGCTGGGTCTGCCGGGCTGCCAAGGGTCTCGGTGAATGTCAGCCCTGAGAGGAACACGGTGAATGTCTCTTTCCAGGCCGGTGGCATAGACGAGGCCGAGTCAGGCAGCCCATCCCCGACGCATGTCGTCGTGCGCGTCTATGAGAACGAGGGCCAGGCCGAGAACTCGGCCGTGGTCCACATTATCGGCCGGCGGGAGGTGGACGTCCTCGACGCCGCCGCCCGGTGGATGGCGGAGAACGACAGCGAGACGTTCATCCAGGACATCTCGTTCCACCAGCACGGCGACATCGCGCTCGATCAGCATGACTATGAGTTGCGTATCTACGTCACCTTGATCTGAGACAACGGCCGGGAACCGAGCGGGTCGCCCTCGCGTCGGGAGTGGAACGAGGGGCAAGGCGGGACTCATCCGAGCTCGAGACATCTGTCGGGGTCGCGGGCCGTGCGGCCGCACCACAACGGCGCCGTACTCGGCAGCAGACCTCGCGGACCGGCATGCCCCATCTCGCCGAGGGCCAGCCGCAGGGTCAGTTCGGAGCGTCGGCGGATCTGCAGTTTCCGGTACACCCGGGTGAGGTGCTGCTCCACCGTGCTGACGGTGACGTGTAGCTTCTTCGCGATCTGGCGGTTGGTGTGGCCCTGCGAGGCGAGCACTGCGACCTTGCGTTCAGAGGTGCTGAGGATCGGGGCGTCCGGGTTATTGGGGGAGATCGCCTCTTCGGCCCGTAGTTCCGGGAAGGCGCGGATCATCCGCTCCAGCAACGGCTGGGCCGCGCACTGCTCCGCCAGGACGGCGCACCTTTGTGCGGCTGTCCGGGCCAGTGCCTGTTCGCCCAGGACGGTGTGCGTTCGCGCCAGGTCCGCGAAGGCCCGCGCGAGTTCGAGCCGATCCCCGCTCTGCTGGAGCAGGCCGATCGCCTTGCTCAACAACGGTGTGCGACGGTCCGGCGGCTCCGTCGCCGCCCGGATCCGCAACGTCGTTCCCCGCAGTCGAACCTGTTCCCTGGACAGGGTGGACAGCTGGAGATCCACCATCCGACGGGCCTTGCGCACCTCGCCGAGTTCGACCAGGGCCTGTGCCGCCTGCGACCGCCATGTGGCCAGTCCAGGCAGGGCAACCCTCCAGGTCGCCAGGCGTTGCTCGCACTCTTCCAGGTCGCTCAGCCCGTTGCGCGGTCGCCCGGTCGCCAGATAGAACTGCCCGCGCGCCTGGAGATACAGCAGCCCGAAAGGGGTGTCGAAGGCCGCCTCGGGCAGAGCGCGGGCCAAGTGATTCGCTCCCTCCTCGTAGCGTCCCATCACGGTCGTCGCGGTCACCGCGCAGGCCAGGGGCACCGCGAGCGCCACGCCCCAACTCTCCGCAGGCATCAGGCCCAGCGCGGCCTCCGCGTGTGCCAGAGCCTCCTCGGTGTCCCCGGTGCGTAGCGCCACCAGCGCCCGGCAGGCCTGGTAAAGCGCCTGCGCTGCGACGGGTGCGTCACCGTCGACCTGCGGCTCGAGTGCGTAGCATCGTGCCACCACGTCGTCCGCCGGATCGCTGTGGACGAGCGCGGTGAACGCCGTCACCACCTCCCGCAGGGCCACATCGTCCGCGGTGGAGCCACTCAGAAAGTCGTCCATGCCCGCCAGGGCACCCTCCGTCGTCCGCCGCTGCCACAGGTGCCCCATCAGCGACGACGAGACCGTGCCCTGCTGCGATGCGGTCGAAAGGGCCGGCGCGTGCCTCGGGTACCAGGCGGAGAACCAGGCGGACAGCCACGCATGGTCCTGCGGCGGCGTTCCGCCCGCCGAGAGCAGCTCCAGGGCCCGTTCCGCCTCGGCCACCTGGCCGGTCCAGAAGAGGCCGCCGAAAACGGTGAGGGCGTCCCGTGGTTCGAGGTAGCCGGCCCACAGTTCCTCCAGCAGACCCGACAGATGACGACGGGCCGCGGCCGGGTTGACCCACCACTGGACCCGCATCAGGGCGGCAGTCAGTCGCGCACACTCCGCTTTGCCCGAGCACGCCTCCCGTGCCAGCCGAAGGCAGCTGGTCGCGAGCGTGACGTCCCCTCCCTCCAGGGCATGCTGCGCGGACTCGGCCAGGGCCGAAACACTCCAGGCGCCCTCGATCTGGTGGGTGGCCGCGAGGTGGCCGGCCACCACGGTGGCAGACGCCCCCTCGTCGTACAGCAGGCGAGCGGCCCGTCCGTGCAGCGTGGACCGTTCCTCGTCGGTCATGTCGTTGAGCACGGCCGCCCGTGCGCCCGCGTGCCGGAACCGGCCGTTGCTCAGAAGTCCCATGTCGGTGAGTACGGCGACCGCACGGTTCACGGCGTCCTGGTTCCGACGGGCGAGCATGGCGACGATCGGCGGGGAGGCGTCGTCGCCGAGAACGGCGACGGCCCGTGCGATGTGCGCTACGTCCGGCGCGCAGCGATGCAGACAGGAGACCACCACCCGGGAGAAGTGGCCGCCGACCAGTGGTTCCGTCCCGGCCGTGTAGGGACCGGCGTTCATGTCCCGGACCAGCGCGCGTAACAGGGCCGGGCTGCCCCCGGTTATCTCCAGGCAGCGCTCGGCGATGCGCGTGGTGGGCAGGAAGCCCGAACTCTCGGCCAGCATCTCGGACACGGCGGCCGGCGTCAGCGGTCCGAGCGGAAGGAATCGGCATGGGGCCGGGTGGACGACGTTGGTCCACCGGATGCCCGTCCCTTCCGCTGCCCCGGTGGCCTCGCTGGCCACCACGAGTATGCGCGCGGACCAGATCCTCGCCAGCAGCCCGCCGAGGCAGCCCGGTGATTCGACGTCGACGTCGTCCAGATCGTCGATGAGGAGCACGATGGGTGCCGACGCGCTGAAGTCGAGCAGTTCGGAGGCGAAGCGGTCCACGGGTCGTGAACCGTCATCGGCGAAGGGGGATGCCACGTCGCCAGGAAGATGTTCGAGCACTGAGTGCGAAGTGCGCGCCTTGTCGAGCACACAGGCGCGGAGCACACGAGCACCGCCCTTCGCCGCCTCGTCGCCGAACGCGTGAAGCAGGGCGGTCTTCCCGATGCCCACCGGGCCGCTCACCACCACCAGCTGCCCCCAGCCCGCCGCTGCCTCGTCCAAGGCGTCCTGGAGCTCGTTCAGTTCGCTTTCCCGTCTGGCCAGCTGCCTCATGCTCGCCCCCGTACCGTGATGTTCTCTTTGAATCCATCTTCATGAGTGACGGTGAACCACTCAGAACGGACGAAGTCCGATGAATCCGAAGACAAAGGAAACGGTCACTGCCGCACTGATTTAATGGTCCTCTGTGCGTAAAATAGGCCGCCATGAAAATCAACATCGAGCGACCGCGGTCAGCGTAACCCGCTTGCCGTAAGAAACGCAAGGTATCTAGTGGCGCTGTCGAGGGCGGCCATTGCTGCTGGTCAAGCTGGCTTTTTTGGGCGTCCTTTGCCGATATGGTGTCAGGAGCTGGAAAACTATTGACCTGAGGCAGGGACGGGCGTCCTGCCGGGGCCCGACCTCGTTCCTCGGTCTCCGGGCGGATTTGGATCATCACGGCGAAGCGCCGCGGCCCTCCAAGGGCCGCGGCGCTTCGGGCGCCTCTGTCTCATGCGGACAGGGAAGCGTGCAGAAGTGATTCCTCGTCGAGGAGTATTGAGCGTTGCATGGATTGCAGTGTGCGGCAGGGGTCAAGCCCCAACTCGTCACTGAGAATTCCCCGCGCCTTCTGATAGACGCGCAGTGCGTCGGCCTTTCTTTCCGAGCGGTACAGGGCGAGCATCAGCTGGCGATAGAACGCCTCGTGCAACGGGCTCTCCGCGATGAGCGAGAACAGCATCCCCACCACCTCCCGATGGCGGCCGAGCTGCAGCTGTGACTCGACGAGCAGTTCGAGGCACTCGGTTTGCTCCTCGTTGAGCCACGTGATGAAGTTGCTGACGATGGGGCCCTCCGCGAAACCGCCCAGAACCGGGCCGCGCCACAGTGAAAGAGCTCTTTCCAGAAAATCAATTGCCTCTTCGTTCCGGCATTCCGCGGCGGCTTTGCGACCACTCCGGAGAAGTGTCAGAAAAGTCTGGAAATCGATCTCGGCGGAATCCTGCCGGAGCAGGTAACCGGGCGAACAGGTCTCGATCGGACGGTCGGAAATATTCTGCCGGTCGAGGAATTTACGCAGTTCCGAGACATAGACGTGCAGGCCGGCGGTGGCCCGGCCCGGCGGCCGGCCTCCCCAGAGCTCGTCGATCAACTGCCCCGCGGTGACGATGTGGTCGGCGCGGATGAGCAGGACCGCGAGCAGCAGCTCGACCTTGTGCGCGCTGATCGCCGCGCTGCGCTCCTCGACGGAGATCCGCAGCGGACCGAGAATTTCGTACCTGACTCGGCGCTTCGGCAGAATATCGCTTTGCAACACCACAAAGCCCCCTGTCGTCTGTCCTATCAGCGGTGCGATGCTGCTGACACTAAGCGCGCCCTGAAGCCGGGATAACCCCTGGTTACCCCTAGCACCCTGTGCACAAAGTGCTTGGACAGGGGCTCGGTTGCGCGGTTCAATGACGCATGCCTGTCGCAGCGCCGCTGGTCGTTCCCGCCGTGGACCGTGACGTCTTGCGTGCCTGGCTGGCCTCGGTCCCGGTCGCCGCGGAGCTGGCGACGCGGGCGCGGATCGTCCTGCTGGCGGCCGACGGGCTGTCGAACTCCGAGATCGCACGACGACTCGGGGTGTCCCGGCAGACCGTCGTCACCTGGCGGGGCCGTTACCGTTCGTCCGGGACGGCCGGGTTGCGGGACAGGCCCCGCTCCGGGCGCCCGGCCGCGGTCGACGAGGTCCGGGTCGTGGTGCGCACCTTGCAAGGTCCACCGGAAGATCTCGGTGCGAGGCGCTGGTCGTCCCGGCTGCTCGCGGCCGAACTCGGCGTCTCCAACGTGGCGGTGGCCAAAGTGTGGCGCAAGTGGCAGATCCAGCCGTGGCGCCACGGGGAAATCGACTTTCCCACCGAACCAGTGCTGGAGAAGACAGCCCGCGACGTGCTGGGGCTGTATCTCGCTCCGCCGGAGAAGGCCGTGGTGGTCCGCACGGACGGGGCCGGAGGCATCCCGGCCCCGGAGGGCAACGCGCGCTCACGTCTCGGCCCGGCCGGGAGACACGACGAGACGAGCCACAGTGCCGCCGCCCTGATCACGGCCCTGGAAACAGCGCCCACAATGCCGGCCACCGAGCGCCACCGCGACGACGCGCTCCTCCGCTTCCTGAGGTCCGTAGCCGGAGCACACGAGCAGGAGCGGCTGCACCTGGTGGTCGACGGGTACGACGCAGGCCGGCACCCCGCGGTGCGCACCTGGCTGGCCGGACAGCGGCGGATCGCCCTGCACCGGACACCGGCCGCCGTTCCGTGGCCCGACCTGGTGGAGATCTTCTTCGCCGTCGGCGCCGAGCCCGCCGCGTGGAACAGCCCCGCCGCCCCCGGCGTCGGCGCCGCTCTGCGGCGGTACCTCGACGCATACGGGGAACACAGCCCGCCCTTCGCCTGGATCCGGGCCGCCGGCGAACGGGCGAGGCGCCCGCGTTGAGGCACGAGGGGGTGGCGAAGCCCCCACGTTAGGCACGAGTTAGAGGTGCCTTAGCCCCGCTGTCGAGGATGCCTGGGACAGGACGCCGACCGGAGGACGAAGCCGATGTCACACACCTGGACGGAGGCCGTGTCCGGCCGCACCCGTCTGCCGGAGATGAGCCCGGACGACATCGATCGGGCCCAGCGGGGGCTGACAGACAGAGTGCTCACCACGCCGGTCGTGCGCAGTGAGGAGCTGGACTTTCTCGCGGGCGCCCGCCTGTGGCTCAAGGCGGAGAATCTGCAGCGTGGCGGGTCCTTCAAGGTACGCGGCGCGGCGCTCGCCGTGGACCGTCTGGCCGCCGCGGGCAGCCGCGGCGTGGTCGCGCAGAGCACGGGCAATCACGCGATCGCCGTCGCGCTGGCCGCAGTCGGCAGAGGACTGCCGGCGGTGCTCGTACTGCCGACGGACGCGCCCGTCGCCAAACAGCGCCGCATCCGCGCGGCCGGCGCCGAGCTCGTGCTCGCCGGCTCCCTGCTGGCCGAGCGGGTGGCGGTGGCCGAGGAGACCCGGGTACGGCGCGGCTTCGACGTGATCGACCCCTATCAGGATCCGGACGTGGTGGCCGGGCAGGGCACGGCGACGGCCGAGTTGCTCGCCCAGGTCGCTGCGGCCGGAGGCCGGCTCGACGCGGTGGTACTGCCAGTGGGCGGTGGAAGCGCGGTCGCCGGCGCCAGTCTCGCCACGCGCGGTACCGACGTCGAGGTGATCGGCGCCGAGCCGGCCGCCGTGCCCTCACTGAGCGCGGCCCTGCGAGCGGGAGCGCCGGTGACGGTGCCGGTGGGACCCACGCTGGCCGACGGACTGCGTCCCGACCGGGTCGGCGCGCTCCCCTTCTCGCTGGTCCGGGACCGGGTGCGCACGGTGGAGACGGTGACCGAATCCGAGATCCGGGAGGCGCTGTGCACCGTGGCGACCGGTGCGCGGCTGCTGGTGGAACCCGCCGCGGCGACCGCACTGGCCGCCGCTCTCCGGATCGCCCGCGCGAGCCGTGGCCGCCTGACCGACATAGGTGTGCTGCTTTCCGGTGGCAACGTGGAACACACGCTGGTGGCCGCGCTGCTGGCCGAGTACCGGGCCCGGCCGGAACCCGCGCCGGTCCGGTGACCGAGCGGTCAGCGGGTGCTTCGGCCGACGCTGTCGGTCACGTGCCGGGCGAGTCGGGGCAGGCAGTCGTCGAGGTAGAAGTGTCCGCCTCGGAAGACGTGGAACTCGAACGGGCCGGTCGTGGCGCCCGCCCACGCCCGCCCTTCCTCCAAGGTGGTGTGGGGATCGGCGTCCCCGGTGAACATGGTGACGGTCGTGCCCCGCAGTTGTTCGGCGGTGCGGGGGTGGGTCTCGATCGCGTGGTAGTCGGCGCGCAGCGGCGGGAGGACGGTGGCGAGCAGGTCCGGGTCGTCCAGCCACCGGGGATCGATGCCGCCGAGCAGGCGCAGTTCGGCCACGAGCCCCGCGTCGTCCCGCCGGTGCACGGTACCGCCGCGCAGCCGTGAGGGCGCCGGGTAGCCCGACGCGAACAGCCGGCTTGGGGCCGGTTGGGTCCGCTGCTGGAATCGTCTGGCCACCTCGAATGCGGCGACGGCGCCCATGCTGTGGCCGAAGAAGGCGAATGGCCCGTCGAGTTCACCGGTGAGCGCTTCGCATATCGCCTCGGCGAGTTCCGCGATGCTCCCGGCGGTTTTCTCCGCGCACCGGTCCTGCCTTCCCGGGTACTGGATCGCGAGCAATTCGATGTCCGGGCCGAGGAGTTCGGAGAACGCGTAGTAATAGGACGCCGACCCGCCGGCGTGCGGGAAACACACCAATCGGCAGACCGCTTCCGGACGCCGGTGGAAAATGCGCACCCAATTCGGTTCCGTCATGCGTCGGTTCCTGCCCCTTCGGATGAGTGTCGGTGGGCTAGGGCCCTTCTGATGGAAGGGCCCTAGCCGGCCAGCAGATCGGAGACCGTCGCGGCGACCTCCGAGTCGGCCAGCAGACCGCCGTGTTCGACATCCACCTCGATCTCGCGCGCCACTGTGACGGCCTGTCCGGCCGCGCGCATGCCCCGCAGCCCGCTCATGGGACTGGTCGAACTGAACGCCACGGCCGAGCGCCACCGTTCGAGCGGTGACAACTCACCGGCCAGAGCGAGGAAGCGCAGGAAGGACTCGAAGACATCGAAGAGTTCGGCACGGCGTGACGCGTCCAGACCGGCCCCGGCGAGCGCGGTCTCACCCGTCGTGCGTACCAACGCGACCAGCTCGGCCTGCAGTTCGACGATGTCCTCGTGACGCTCGTGGGCCAGCCGGCCCGCTTCCCTCACGGCGGCCGTCTCGGCCTGGGTGAGCTGCCCCGCCATCAGGCCGACCACCTTGTAGAACTGCCAGACCAGGGTCTGCGGCACGGACAGTTCCGGGTCGAAGAGCACCAGCAGCGGCTCGGTCCGCTGCCGGCCGCCGATGCGGTCGGCGAGGGCTGCCGCGTAGACCGCCCCGGCGCAGTAGCCGAACACGGCACGCACCTGGATCCGCTCCTCCTCGATCCGGCGTGCCCAGCGCTCGACGTAGGCGGCCGCCGTCGGCTCCGGCCCGCCGGTCAGCGGCGGTGGCACGGTTTCCCAGAAGCCGTGATCCGTCTTGAGGTTGCGGGCGAGGTCGGAGAAACGGGCCTCTGCCCGGCCCGTGGCGTCGAAGTCCACAGCGAGCACCTTCGCCGGCGACGCGTCACCGGGCATCAACGTTGTCCACGCACGGGACGGGGTCATTCGGCAACTCCTCAGCCGTACAACGGATTCTGGTCTGCTGTCGGAACGATATTCCGCCGGACCGCTCCCAGAAACCCCTGAGAACCCCTAGTCGGCCCCTCATCGAGAAGGCACGGGCGTGCGTCGACATCATTTCCTTGTACCTTCGCCGAAAAGGCTGCTGGTGTCACGGCAGGTTCGTCACCGTACTGGGAGGGAAATCCGTTGAGTTCTCCAAGCGATTCCGGAACCGCACTCGGCACCCCGCGTGACCTTTCCGCGGCCACGCGCAAGGAAGAGGCCATGTGGCTGCTGGAGCGGCTGGTCCCCGACGCGTCGCCCAACAACCTCTCGCTGGCGTTCCAGGCCGACGGCACCCTGGACGCCGACGCGCTGCGTGCCGCGCTGACCGTTGTGGTGAACCGTCACGAGGTGCTGCGCACGGTGTACTTCGCCACCGGGGCCGACCTGATGAAGACCGTGCTGCCGTCCGATCGGTTTGTGGTCGAGGTCGAGGAAGCCACGACCTTCGTCGCCGACGCCGATGATCTGGAGCGCGGGCTGCGGCCGTTCGTCAACCGGCGGTTCCCGCTCGACGGGCGGCCCCTGCTGCGCGGCGCGGTGTTCCGGCGGGCCGGCGGCGACATCTTCTGCATCGCCTTCCACCACCTCGTCTACGACATCATCTCCGCGACCCGCATCCTCGAGGAACTGGTGGCGGCCTACAACCGCCTGGTCGCCGGCGAGCCGGTGCCGCCGGAACTGCTCGTGCGCCTCGCCCCGTACACGGAGCCGGAACCGACACCGGAGAGCCTGGAGTTCTGGCGCGACCGGATGACCGGCTTCGACCCGTCCGGGCTGGCTCTGTGGTGCGGCACTCCCGACACGGGGGAGACCACGCTGGTCGGCGACCAGATCACGCGGGTGCTGTCGGACACGGCACGGTCCACGGTGCGGCGCCTGCAGGGGGAACTCCGGGCACCTGAGGCGGTGGTCCTGCTGACGGCCTACTACGTGCTGCTCGCCGCGCACGGCGCCGGACCCGACATCACCGTGGGCTCCCCGGTGAGCGTGCGGCCGCGTGAGGATCCGCGTGCGGTCGGTCATCACACGAACGTGCTGCCGCTGCGTTTGCTCGCCGACCCCGGGGAGAGTTTCCGGACGCTGGTGCTCAAGGTGCGGGACGTCTACTTCGGCGCGCTCGCGCACCTGGACGTACCAGTGGACAGCGTTCCGGATCTCGTACCGCGAGCCGGCTCCTCGTGGCGGAACCGCATGTACCGCCACCTGTTCAACTACTTCCCGGGCCTGGGCCTGCCGGACTTCGTGCTCGGTGGCGTACCCGCCCGGTCGGTCCTGGTGGAGAACGGCTTCAACAAGTTCGACCTGGAGTTCTTCGTCGCCTCGGCGCCGGACACTCTCCGGGTCATCGCCCGGTACTGCACGGACCACCTCTCGCACGACGACGCCGAGGCGCTGCTGCTGCGTTACGAGGCCCTGCTCGAAGCGCTCCCCGGGGCGCTCGACCTGCCGACCGGGGACCTGCGGGTGTGGAGCGACGCCGACCGGAAGGTGATCGACGCGGCCAACGACACCGACGGCGACGTACATCCGGACACGCTGCCCGCCGCGCTGCACGCGCGGGTCGCTTCCGCCCCCGACGCGGTGGCCGTCCAGTATCAGGACCGCTCGGTGACGTACCGCAGGCTGTGGGACGGTGCGACGGCCGCGCGTGACGCCCTGGTGGCCAGGGGAGTGGGACCCGGTGACATCGTCGCGATCGCGGCGGCGCGCACTCCGGAGCTGATCGCGACGGCGCTCGGCACATGGCTGGCCGGGGCCGCCTACCTGCCGGTCGATCCGGAACACCCCGCGCAGCGCGTGCACCAGCTCCTCGCCGACTCGTGCGCGAAAGCGCTGGTCACCGACCGCGACCTGGAGATACCCGCCGAGCTGGACCTCCCGAAGCTGGCACTCACCCCGATCCCCGAAGCGCCCTCGGACACGCCGCTCGGTGAGTTCACCGCGCCGGTGGAGGCTTCCGGGTGCGCCTACCTGATCTACACCTCGGGAACCAGTGGCAAGCCGAAGGGCGCGCTGATCACGCATCGCAGCATCGCCAACATCGCCGTCGACTACACGGTCCGGCTGAACGCGACCGCACACGACGTCACGCTGTGGATGACGACGTTCGCGTTCGACATGGCCAACCTGGAGCTGTACACCCCGCTCTGGTCGGGAGGGCGCATCGCGATCGCCCCGGACGAGGCGCGCGTCGACGGGCAGGTGCTGCTCGACACCATCGAGCGATATGAGCCCGACGTCCTCCAGGCCACGCCCACCACCTGGCGCCTGGTGCTGGACCATGTCGCTCCCCTGCTCGCCGGTCGCCGTGTCGTGACCGGCGGCGAGACCGTTCCGGTGGAGCTGATACGGCGGTTGCTGGCGGCCGGCAGCGAGGTGCACCACGCCTATGGGCCGACCGAGACCGTCACCTGGTGCACCTGGTCGGTCCTGCGCGAGGCCGCACACGTGCCCGAGGAACGGCTCGACATCGGCGTGCCGATCCGCAACACCCGGGTCATGGTGGTCGCCCCCGACGGCCGGGAGCTGCCCGTGGGCGTGCGCGGCGAACTGTGGGTGGCCGGTGCCGGCGTCGCGCTGGGCTACCACAACCGGCCTGAGCTGACCGATGAGCGCTTCGGAGTGCACGCCGTGCACGGCCGCTACTACCGGACCGGCGACCTGGGGCGTTGGCGGGCCGACGGCACGCTGGAGCTGTTCGGCAGGGCGGACCGGCAGGTCAAGCTGCGCGGCAATCGCATCGAACTGGGTGAGGTCGAAGCCATCCTGCTCGGACATCCACTGGTCCGGGCGGCGGCGGTGGTCGTGGTCGGCGACCGCAGCGCCGACGCGCACCTGGTCGCCTTCGTGGAGACCACCGAAGAGCGGGACGTGGCGGACGACCTGTGGACCTACGCCCGGGCCGAACTGCCGAGGGCCGCGCTGCCGCAGGACTTCGTCGTCCTGGACGCCCTGCCGGTCAGTGCCAACGAGAAGACCGATTACGTCGCGCTGGAGGCACTGGCCGCGGGCGGACGTACGGCGGTGCGGACGCCGGGAACAGCCGCCGAAGAGGTGGCCGACGACGCGGTGCGGGACCTCGTGGAGCTGTGGCGCGAGCTGCTCGACCGGGACGACGTCGGTCCGGAAACCAACTTCTTCGCCCATGGTGGGCACTCGCTGCTGGGTGCCCAGTTGCTCCAGCGGCTCGAGCAGAGCACCGGCGTGACACTGAAACTGGCGGATCTGTTCGCGGCACCCACGCCGGTGACGCTCGCCGAGAGCATCCGCACGGCCGCGCTCCCGCAGGTGGCCGCTTCCTGAACGCCGAGGGCTCCGTAGGCGGTTCCCGCCGGTGCCGCGGCACCGCCGGGAACCGCCTACGGAGCCCGGCGGTCACTTCGTGGGGACGGGCCGGCCGCTCGTTCCCGAAGCCGCCGCCTTCTGAGCGGCCGGGCCCGTCCTGCGGGACGGCAGAAGCAGTGCCGGGACCAGGGCCAGGACGCTGAAGCCCGTCACCCACCAGAACGCCGTCCCGAACCCGGCGGCCCGGTCGCCCAGCCCGCTGCCCGACGTCGCGTGCTCCAGGATCACCACCAGCGCGGCCGTGCCGAACGAACCGCCGAGCTGCTGCATGATGCGGATCACGGTGGTCGCGTTCGGGATGTCGTCCGGGGTCAGGTCGACGTAGGCCCCGGTCACGATGGCCACCGTCGCCGCGCCGAGCCCGGCGCCGCGGACGACCAGGGCGATGCCGAGGTACCACTCGTTGGTGTCCGTGCCGACCTGGGTGTACGCCAGCGTGCCCACCAGCGCGAGCAGCATGCCGGACACGACGATCGGCTTCGCTCCGATCCGGTCGGTGAGACCGCCCGCCCAGCGGGTGAGAAGAGCGCCGAGACCCTGGGGAGCCAGCAGGAGACCGGCGGTCAACGCCGTGTCTCCTCGCACCTGCTGGTAATACAGGGGCAGCAGCAGGATCGCGCCGTACAACGAGAAACCCGCGAGGAAGAGCAGCACCGCGCTCATCGAGAACGACCGCACCCGGAAGAGGCGCACATCCAGAACGGCGTCCCGCCTGCGCAGGCTGTACAGCAGGAAGGCCGTCAGGAGCACCAGGCCGCCGATCAGCGGCACGATGGCCTGAGCCCTCCCGAACCCGCCGTACCGCCCGACCTCCGTGAGGCCGTAGACGACGCCGGCCAGCGCCGGTGACAGCAGGGCGATGCCCGCGACGTCCAGGCGCTTGGTGGTCCGTGCCTCCTGGGCGGGCAGGTGACGCCAGGCGAGCAGCAGCGCGATCAGGCACAGGGGCACGTTGACGTAGAAGATCCAGCGCCAGCTGGTGTTGCTGACGATGAGGCCGCCGAGCACCGGCCCGAGGATGGGCGCGACGACCGCGGCCAGGGTGACCACGGTCAGGATGCGGCCCAGCCGGCGCGGTCCCGCGGAGCGGACCAGCATGATCTGCAGCACGGGCTGCATGAAACCACCCGCGATGCCCTGCAGCACGCGGATGGCGATGAGGCTCTCGATGTTCCAGGCCGCTCCGGCCGCCGCCGAGGTGACCATGAACAGGGCCAGCGACCACATCCAGACCCGCTTGGCGCCGAACCGGTCCGCGGCCCATCCGGTGGCCGGAATCGACATGGCGAAGGCCAGCAGGTAGCCGGTGCTGACCCACTGCACCGTGGTCACCGTGCTGTCGAGCTGCCGGCTGAGCCCGTCGAGGGCGACGTTGACGATCGTGGTGTCGAGCAGCGGCGCCAGGCCGCCGATCACGAGAATGCCGGCGAGCTTGAGCAGCGCCGGATCGAGACGGTCCTTGGACCGGGTCTCTGACATGTTGCGACTCCCCCTGCCATAGGAAACGTTCCGTATCTAATCTAGGGAACTCAGCGTATCTAATCTTTCGAGTGTCGTGAAGTCGTCCAGGCTCCGGACTGGTCCCGCCTTAGGGCGGGTTTGGCGACGGTCGCGACGATGACGCGACCCCACCCCTCCGGAGGCGGCAAGTGCTTGAGAAGCGACTCGAGGTCCCGTCGGCCCAGCGACACGAAACGGGCAGGCTCACGCCCTACCTCTCCGTACGGCCGGCCACCGACGCCCGTCCGCGGCTGTTCTGCTTCCCCCACGCGGGAGGTTCCGCGTCCGTCTTCACCGTGCTGCGCAACGTGCTGGCGGACCGGGTCAACGTCGTACCGGTGCAACTGCCCGGCCGAGAGCGGCGACTGCACGATCCGCTGCCCATGGACATGGCCGCGCTCGTGGCGGACCTCGACACCCAACTCGACCCGTATCTCGACCGTCCGTACGCCCTCTACGGCCACAGCATGGGCGCCCTCGTCGCCCACGATCTCGCGGTCCGGCGGGCCGAACGCGGGGCCAGTACGCCGCGTCGGCTGCTCACCGGCGCGTGCCGCGCACCCCATCTGCCGGCCGCCTTCGCCGCGGCACACGCGCAGCCCGACGGGGTGCTGCGCGCGCAGATGCTCTCGTGCGGCGGTCTGTCCGAGGACATGCTCGCCTACCCCGACTGGGTCGAGGCCGCGCTCACCCTCACCCGAGGGGATCTGCGCCTGTGCGCGAGCAGGGTGCATACGCCGGCCGGTCCCGTGCCATGGCCGGTCGAGGCGTTCCACGGTGCCGGCGACCCGCTGGTCGCCGAGAGCGAGGCGGCCGCCTGGGCCGAGCACAGCAACGGGGAGTTCGGTCTGCACAGGCTGCCGGGGGGTCACTTCTTCCTGGTCGGCGCGGCGAGCCGGCGGTTCGCGGCCCGCGTCGGCGCAGCCGTGTCGCGGCCCGTCGCACGGGAGGGGAGCAACCGATGAGCGCACTGGAGATAGCCGTCGTCGGACTGGCCTGCCGACTGCCCGGCGCGCCGGATCCGCAGAGCTTCTGGCGGGTGCTGCGGGACGGTGTGGACGCCGTCACCGAGGCACCCCCGGGTCGTTGGGACAGCGATCTGCTGCCGCACCGGTTCGGCGGATTCCTCGACCAAGTGGACGGCTTCGACGCGGAGTTCTTCGGAGTGTCGCCCCGCGAGGCGGTCACGATGGACCCGCAGCAGCGGCTCATGCTGGAACTGAGCTGGGAGGCGCTGGAGGACGCGGGCATCGTGCCCGGTTCGCTGCACGGCAGCCGCGCCGGTGTGTTCGCCGGTGCCATCTGGGACGACTACGCGGCACTGATGAGCCGGCACGGCATCGAGGCGATCGACCGGCACACCCTCACCGGATCACAGCGCAGCATCATCGCCAACCGGGTGTCCTATCTGCTCGGCCTGCGCGGACCGAGCCTGGCGGTGGACACGGGGCAGTCCTCCTCGCTGGCCGCCGTGCACATGGCGTGCGAAAGCCTCATCCGGGGCGAGTCCACGCTCGCCGTCGCCGGCGGAGTCAATCTGAACCTGCTGCCCGAAAGCACCATGGGAGCGCTGAAGTTCGGTGGTCTGTCCCCGGACGGACGCTGCCACACCTTCGACGTGCGGGCCAACGGTTACGTCCGCGGCGAGGGCGGCGGTGTGGTGGTCCTCAAGCCGCTGCCGGCCGCGCTCGCCGACGGCGACCGCGTGTACTGCGTCATCGCGGGCTCCGCGATGAACAACGACGGCGCCACCGAGAGCCTCACCGTGCCCAGCGCAGCGGGTCAGCGGGATGTGCTGCGCACGGCGTACGAGCGTGCCGGAGCCGACCTCGCGGACGTCGCGTACGTCGAACTGCACGGCACCGGCACCAAGGTCGGCGACCCGGTCGAGGCGGCGGCGCTCGGGGGCGTGTTCACCGGGCACCGGAGCCCCGGTGATCCCCTTCCGGTGGGGTCGGCCAAGACCAACGTCGGACACCTGGAGGGCGCGGCCGGAATCGTCGGCCTGCTCAAGGTCGCCCTGAGCATCGCGCACCGGGAGATCCCGCCGAGTCTCCACTTCACCGAGCCGCCCCCCGACATCCCCCTGGAGGACCTCCGGCTGCGCGTGCAGACGGAGCGGGCGCCCTGGCCGGAGGAACGGCCGCTGGCCGGAGTCAGCTCCTTCGGCATGGGCGGCACCAACTGCCATGTGGTGGTGCGGGAACACGTGCGGGAACCCGTACGGGAACAGATGCGGGAACACACCGGCCCGACCGCCCCCGCCACTCCGACGCCGGACCTGGTGCCATGGGTGCTCTCGGGCCGTACCGAGGCCGCCCTGGCCGCCCAGGCCGCGCGGCTGGCCGACCACGTACGGCGGAACCAGGGCCTCGAAACTGCGGACATCGGCCTCTCCCTGGCCACCACCCGCACCTCGTTCAAGCACCGCGCCGCCGTGACCGGGGCGGACCGCACGGCCCTGCTCGCCGGGCTCACGGCGCTCGCCCAGGGCGAGCCCGCCGCACAACTGCGGCGCGGCGTGGCCGACGGCGGCGACGTGGCATTCGTCTTCCCCGGCCAGGGGGCGCAGCGGCTCGGCACGGGCCGCGAACTGTACGCGGCACAACCGGCGTTCGCGGCCGCCCTCGACGACATCTGCGTCCATCTCGACCGGCACCTCCCCCTTCCCCTGCGTGCCGTCCTGTGGGCCGACGAGGGCACCGCCGAGGCCGCGCTGCTCGACCAGACGCAGTACACACAACCCGCGCTGTTCGCCCTGGAAGTCGCGCTCCACGGGCTGATGGAGCACTGGGGAGTCCGGTCCGGTGTGCTGCTCGGGCACTCCATCGGCGAGGTCGCCGCCGCGCACGTCGCCGGAGTGCTCTCTGCGGCGGACGCGGCGACGCTCATCACCGCGCGCGGCCGGCTCATGCAGGCCCTGCCCGCCGGCGGCGCCATGCTCGCCGTCGAGGCGGACGAGGCGGAGGCACGGGCCCGACTGGACCTGACCGGCCGTGCGGACATCGGCATCGCGGCGGTCAACGGGCCGTTGGCCGTCGTTCTCTCGGGCGCCGCGGACGCCCTGGAACCGGTGGCCGCCTACTTCCGCGAGGCCGGCCGCAGGACCAGGCGACTGGCGGTGAGCCACGCCTTCCACTCTCCGCTGATGGCCCCCATGCTCGACGACTTCCGCTCCGTCGTCTCGGACCTCGCCCTCGCGCCGCCCCGGCTGCCGATCGTGTCGACCGTCCTGGGCGCCGAGGTCACCGACGAGATGAACCGGCCCGACTACTGGATCGAGCACGTGCGCCGCCCGGTACGGTTCGCCGACGCCGCGGTCGCCGCCCATGCCCGCGGTGCCCGGACCTTCGCCGAGCTCGGCCCCGGCCGCGCGCTGACCGCCGCCCTGCGCGGATGTGTACCCGACGGCGCCTTCCTGGCCGGGCTGCGCGACGGCGCCGAGAACCAGTCGATGACCTCCGCCCTGGCCGCACTGCACGTCCACGGGGCCGAGGTCGACTGGCAGGCACTGTTCGGCGCCGGGGCCCGCACCGTCCCGGTGCCCACCTACGCCTTCCAGCGCCGCAGCCACTGGATCGGCGCCCCTGTCGGCCGGGCGGCCCGCCCCGCGGACACGCCGGCCGAGTCACCCGCGGCGCCCGAGGCCGAGAGGACCGAGGCCGAGACGACCGAGGCCACGCACGGGTTCGCCCGCCGGCTGGCCGGTCTCGGCGAGGCCGAGCAACTGCACACCGTACTGGAGCTGGTCCGCACCGGCGTAGCCATCGTGCTCGGGCACGTGGGACCCGAAACGGTCGACCCGTCCACGACGTTCAAGCAGCTCGGCTTCGACTCGCTGGCGGCCGTCGAGATGCGCGAGCAGCTGGCCGCCACGACCGGGCTCGCCCTGCCGGCCGCCCTGCTGTTCAACCACCCCACGCCCACGGCGCTCGCCGCGTACCTGCGCGACGAACTGCTCAGTACCGGCCGCGTTGCCAACGAGCCCACGACCGGCCGCCCGGCGGTGGACGAACCGATCGCCGTGGTGGCGATGAGCTGCCGCTACCCCGGAGGCGTCCGCTCGCCCGAGGACCTGTGGGAGCTGGTCTCCCACGGTGCCGACGCCGTCTCCGGCTTCCCGGACAACCGGGGATGGGACCTCGACGCCCTCCACGACCCGCAGCGCCGCCGTCCCGGCACCAGCTATGTGGACCAGGGCGGATTCCTGCACGACGCCGACCTGTTCGACCCCGGCTTCTTCGGGATCAACCCGCGTGAGGCCACCGCCATGGACCCCCAGCAGCGCCTGCTGCTGGAGACGTCGTGGGAAGCGCTCGAACGCGCCGGGATCGACCCCAGCGGGCTGCGCGGCCGACCCGTCGGCGTGTTCGTCGGGATGATGTCCCAGGACTACGGGCCCCGCCTGCACGAGGAGGGCGGCGGACACGAGGGCTACCTGCTCACCGGGACCACGGCGAGTGTGGCCTCCGGCCGGATCTCCTACGTCCTCGGCTTCGAGGGCCCTGCGGTCACCGTGGACACGGCCTGCTCGTCCTCGCTGGTCGCCCTGCACCTGGCGGCGCAGGCGCTGGGGCAGGGGGAGTGCACGCTCGCCCTGGCCGGCGGGGCCGCCGTGCTCGCCAACCCCGGCATGTTCGTGGAGTTCAGCACCCAGCGGGGGCTCGCTCCCGACGGCCGCTGCAAGGCGTTCGCCGCGGCCGCCGACGGCACGGCGTGGGCGGAGGGCGCCGGCATGCTCGTACTGGAACGGCTGTCCGACGCCCGGCGTGCGGGGCACCCGGTGCTCGCCGTGCTGCGCGGCAGCGCCGTCAACTCCGACGGCGCGAGCAACGGCCTAACGGCGCCGAACGGCCCGTCACAGGAGCGCGTCATACGGCAGGCACTCACCGCCGCCCGGCTGACGGCGGCCGACGTCGACGCCGTGGAGGCGCACGGTACCGGTACCCGGCTGGGCGACCCCATAGAGGCCGATGCCCTGCTGGCGACGTATGGCCGGGATCGCCATCCCGAACGGCCCCTGCTCCTCGGCTCGTTGAAGTCGAACATCGGCCATGCGCAGGCCGCCGCCGGTGTCGGCGGAGTGATCAAGATGGTGCAGGCCCTGCGGCACGGCCTGCTGCCCCGGACGCTGCACGTCGACGAAGCCTCCCCGCACGTCGACTGGTCGTCCGGCGCGGTGTCGCTGCTCACCGAGGCCATGGACTGGCCGGCTTCGGACCGGCCACGCCGGGCCGGTATCTCCTCGTTCGGCATCAGCGGTACGAACGCCCACGTCATCATCGAGGAGCCGCCCACGCCCGACCGCCCCGAGCCCCGCGACCCTGCGCCGGCCCGGCCATGGGTGTGGCCGCTGTCCGCACGGACGGAGTCCGCCCTGCGCACGGCGGCGGCCGCGTTGCACGACCGGGTCGCCGCCGACGACCACGGAGCGGCCCCCGGTGACCTCGCGTACTCGCTGGCCGTCACCCGGACGGCGTTCGAACATCGCGCCGCCGTCGTCGGCGAGGACCGCGCCGATCTGCTGCGCGGCCTGGAGGCGCTCACCGAGGGCGCTCCGGCCCCGCACGTCGTGACCGGCCGGGGGAGCGGGGCCAGGACCGTGTTCGTCTTCCCCGGCCAGGGCTCGCAGTGGAGCGGCATGGCCCGCGAACTCCTCGACACCTCACCGGTCTTCGCCGCCGAGATCGATGCCTGCGAGCAGGCACTGACCCCGTACGTCGACTGGTCGTTGACCGCGGTCCTGCGGGAGTCGGCCGAGGCACCCGGACTCGACCGCGTCGACGTCGTGCAGCCCGCCCTGTGGGCGGTGATGGTTGCGCTGGCCGCCCTGTGGCGTTCCCTCGGCATCGAGCCGGACGCGGTGATCGGGCACTCGCAGGGCGAGGTCGCGGCGGCGTACGTCGCCGGTGCCCTGTCCCTCACGGACGCCGCCAAGGTGGTGGCCCTGCGCAGCCGTGCGGTGGCCGAACTGGCCGGCACCGGCGGCATGGTCTCCGTGCCGCTCCCGGCCGCCGAGACCCGGGTCCGCCTGGCACCCTGGCCGGACCGGATCGGCGTCGCCGCCGAGAACGGACCGTCCGTCACCGTCGTGGCGGGGGACGCGGCGGCGCTCGACGCCTTCGTCGACTCGTGTGCGGCGGACGGCGTGCGCTGCCGCCGGATCGCGGTGGACTACGCCTCGCACACCCACCACGTGGAGCGGCTGCGCGAACGACTGCGGACGGCACTCGCGGGCTTGGAGCCGCGCCGGCCCGCCGTCGCCTTCTACTCGACGGTGCACGGCGGCCGGTACGACGCCTCGCTGGACGGGGAGTACTGGTACGAGAACCTGCGCAACCCCGTCCGGTTCGAACAGACGGTCAGGACGCTGGTGGAGGACGGCTACCGGGTGTTCGTCGAGTCCAGCGCCCACCCGGTGCTCACGGTGGGCATCGCGGAGACCCTGGAGCAGAGGGGCGTGGCCGCCGCGACGGTCGGATCGCTCCGCCGGGACCACGGGGGCTGGGACCGCTTCCTGAAGTCCTTCGCCGAGGCCCACGCGATGGGCGCGGTCGTCTCCTGGGCGACGTTCTTCGAGGGCGCCGGGTGCCGGACCGTGGACCTGCCGACGTACCCCTTCGAACGCGACCGCTACTGGCTGCCGTCCCCACCGCCTCGTACCGGCATCGGCGGCCTGGGGCTCACCGCCACGGACCACCCGCTGCTCGGCGCGGCGGTCAGCCTCGCCGAGGGCGACGGTTTCCTGCTCACCTCGACGCTCTCCACGCGGACGCACCCCTGGCTGGCCGACCACGCGGTGCTGGACACCGTCCTCGTGCCGGGCACCGTGCTGGTCGAACTCGCGCTCGCGGCGGGCGACCGGATCGGCTGCGTCCGGGTCGACGAGCTGACGATCGAGACACCGCTGGTGCTGCCCGGCACCGCCGCGGTCCAGATCCAGGTCGAGGTCGGTGGTGAGGACGACGGCGTGCACGCCTTCACCGTCCACTCGCGACCGCGCGGTGAGTCGGAGTTCGACGGGACACCGTGGACCCGGCACGCCACCGGGCTGCTGTCCTCGGACGCCGGCACGGTCGAGCCGCCTGCCGACGATGCCTGGCCGCCTCCCGGCGCCGAGTCGGTCGACATCGCCGGCGTCTACGACCGCCTCGCCGAGCGCGGCTACCAGTACGGACCGGCTTTCCAGGGGCTGCGAGCGATGTGGCGGCGCGGCGACGAGGCGTTCGCCGAGGTGGCCCGCGGCGACAGCGGCCAGGAAGCGGGAACCGACGGTTTCGTGCTGCATCCCGCGCTGCTCGACGCGGCCCTGCACCCGCTGGTGCTCGGGCTGACCGGCGCGGCGGACCCGGACCCGGCGCGGCCGCCGCTGCTGCCGTTCTCCTGGAGCGGTGTCCGGCTGCGGCTGGCCGGCGCCGACAGCCTGCGGGTACACCTCACGCCCACCGGTCGGGACAGCGCCCGGCTGCGGCTGACCGACGGCACGGGCGAACCGGTCGCCTCGGTCGACGCGCTGGCGCTGCGCCCGTGGCAGTCCGACGCGGCCGACGGGCCGTCGGGCGGACCTGCCGGTGCCCTGTACGGCGTGGAATGGACGGCCGTCCCCACCAGTGCCCACGGCGGTCGCACGGTGGTGATCGCCGCCCCGGACGCCGAGTTGCCGCCCGCGCTGCGCCGGGCCGACCCGCTCGTCGTCCCCGACCTGGCCGCACTCGCCGCACAACCCGACCTCCCCGACACCGTCCACGCCCTGGTCAGCGGGCCGCAGGACTCGCCCGCCGCCGTGCACGAACGGGTGGCAACGACGCTCGCCCTGCTGCGGGCGTGGCTCGCCGATGAGCGGTTCACCCAGGGCCGGCTGGTGGTCGTCACCCGCGGCGCGGTCGCGGCCGAATCGGACGACGAGGTACGGGACTTGGCGGGCAGCGCGGTGTGGGGCCTGGTCCGCACCGCGCAGAGCGAGCAGCCCGGCCGGTTCGGGCTCCTCGACCTGGACGACGGCGACGGCCCCGTGCACTGCGCGGACGAACCCCAACTCGCCTTGCGTACCGGCATGTTGCGCGCGCCCCGGCTCATCCGCCTGCACCGCCCCGAAGAGCCGGACGCCCCCACGTTCGACCCCGAGGGAACCGTCCTCGTCACCGGAGCGACCGGGACGCTCGGCGCCACGGTGGCCCGGCATCTGGTGGCCGAACACCGCGTGCGGCACCTGCTGCTGGTGAGCCGCCGGGGCGCCGACGCCCCGAACGCCATCGAACTCACCGCCGAACTCACCGCCTGGGGCGCGGACGTAGCCGTAGCCTCCTGCGACGTCGGCGACCGCCGGGCCGTGGCCGGGCTGCTGGCCGGCATACCGTCCGAGCACCCGCTGACCGCCGTGATCCACACCGCCGGCGTGCTCGACGACGCCACCGTGGAGACGCTCTCCCCCGAGGCTCTCGACGCGGTCCTGACCCCGAAGGTGGACGGCGCCTGGCACCTGCACGAGCTCACCGCGGATCTCGATCTGACCGCGTTCGTGCTCTTCTCCTCGGTCGTCGGCACCGTCGGCAGCGCGGGCCAGGGCAACTACGCCGCGGCCAACGCGTTCCTCGACGGGCTCGCCGCGCACCGCCGCGCCCGCGGACTGACCGCCACCTCGCTGGGCTGGGGCCTGTGGGCCACTGCCACCGGGATGACCGGCCATCTCGGCGCGTCCGACCTCGCCCGGCTCGGCCGCTCCGGCATCGCGGAACTCGCCACCGACCAGGGCCTGGCGCTTTTCGACGCCGCCCTGGCCGCCGGTCGCGCGCACGTCGTGCCCGCCCGCCTCGACTTCGCCGCGCTCCGCTCCCTGGCCGCCGCCCGGTCACTGCCGCCGGTCTTCGGTTCAGTGGTCCGCCTGCCGGCCCGCAGGGCCTCCGCTCCCCTCGCGGAGTCACCGGCCGCGCGGCTGGCCTCCCTGCCGCCCGGGGACCGCGACGAAGCCCTCCTCGACGTGGTGCGCACGCAGGTGGCGACCGTCCTCGGACACGCCACGGCCGGCACCATCGACGCCCGGCGGACGTTCAAGGATCTCGGGTTCGACTCGCTGACCGCGGTGGAACTGCGCAACCGCCTCGGCGCGGCCACAGGCCTGCGGCTGCCCGCCACCCTGATCTTCGACCATCCGACCTCCGCCGCCCTGGTCGGCCATCTCGGCGAGCTGCTCCACGGGACCCCGGCAGCCGCAGGCGCCCACGCCGCGCCGACACCCGCCACTGTTGCCGCGGACGAGCCGATCGCCATCATCGGCATGAGCTGCCGCTTCCCCGGCGGTGTCCGCTCGCCCGCCGACCTGTGGCGACTGCTCGCCGAGGCCGGCGACGCCATGGGGGAGTTCCCGGCCGACCGCGGCTGGGACCTGGCAGGCCTGTACGACCCCGATCCGGACGCGGTGGGCAAGGTCACCACGCGGTACGGCGGATTCCTCCACGACGCCGCGGAGTTCGACGCGGGATTCTTCGGTGTCAGCCCGCGCGAGGCCCTCGCGACCGATCCCCAGCACCGGCTGCTGCTGGAGAGCTCGTGGGAGGCGCTCGAGGCGGCCGGGATCGACCCGGAGTTCCTGCGCGGCAGCGACACCGGCGTGTTCACGGGCGTGATGTACCACGACTACGCGTCCCGGCTGCGGCGCGCGCCCGAGGAGCTGGAAGGGTTCCTGCTGGCCGGGAACCAGGCCAGCGTGGCCTCCGGACGTGTGTCCTACACCTTCGGTTTCGAAGGGCCCGCGGTCACGGTCGACACGGCGTGCTCGTCGTCGCTGGTCGCCCTGCACCTGGCGGCCCAGTCGCTGCGCGGCGGGGAGTGCTCCCTGGCACTGGCCGGCGGGGTGGCCGTGATGGCGACCCCGGAGACGTTCGTCGAGTTCAGCCGGCAGCGCGGGCTCGCGCCGGACGGCCGGTGCAAGCCGTTCGCGGCCGCCGCCGACGGTACGGGCTGGAGCGAGGGCGTCGGCCTGCTGCTGACGGAACGGCTGTCCGACGCCCGACGCAACGGACACCCCGTGCTCGCGGTCGTCCGGGGCTCGGCCGTGAACCAGGATGGCGCGTCGAACGGCCTGACCGCCCCGAACGGGCCTTCGCAGCAACGGGTGATACGGCAGGCGCTGCGCAACGCCGGACTGTCCGCCTCCGACGTCGACGCCGTCGAGGCGCACGGCACCGGCACCAGGCTGGGCGATCCCATCGAGGCACAGGCTCTGCTCGCCACCTACGGGGCCGAGCGCGGGCCGGACGCGCCCCTGTGGCTCGGCTCCGTGAAGTCGAACATCGGCCACACCCAGGCCGCTGCCGGAGTCGCCGGAGTCATCAAGCTGGTCGAGGCGATGCGGCACGGAGTACTGCCCGCGACCCTGCACGTCGACGCTCCGTCCCCGCACGTCGACTGGTCGGACGGCACCGTGGCGCTGCTCACCGACGCGGTGCCCTGGCCGGATCGCGGCCGCGCCCGGCGTGCGGCGGTGTCGTCGTTCGGCATCAGCGGCACCAACGCCCACATCATCCTCGAACGGCCCTCGCAGGCCGCGGACTTGGAGGACGTCGCCGCCCGGTCCGGTGACTCCGGCACGGGTTCCGCGGGCTCCGGTGCGCCGTCGGACGATTCGGCCGCGGAGTCCGGCACGGTGCCGTGGGTCCTGTCGGCGCGGGACGAGGACGCTCTGCGCGACCAGGCGCGGCGGCTGCTCGAGCACCTGGCCGCACACCCGCACCTGCGTCCCACCGACATCGGCCTGTCCCTGTCCACCACCCGGGCCGCGCTGCCGCGACGCGCGGTCGTGCTCGGCGACGACCCGCTGCGCGGACTCGACGCGATCGCCGAGGGGCGGCCCAGCGCCACCGTGGTGACCGGAACCGCCGGTGCCCCCGGCCGGACGGTGTTCGTCTTCCCCGGGCAGGGCTCGCAGTGGGCCGGGATGGGGCTGTCCCTCATGGAGTCCTCACCGGTGTTCGCGGAGCGCATGCGGGAATGCGCGGCCGCGGTGGGCGAACACACCGACTGGTCCTTGCTCGACGTCCTGCGCGAAGCCCCGGACGCACCACCCCTGGACCGGGTGGACGTCGTCCAGCCCGCGCTGTTCGCGCTGATGGTCTCCCTGGCGGCGCTGTGGGAGTCGCTCGGTGTACGGCCCGACGCGGTGATCGGCCACTCGCAGGGAGAGATCGCGGCCGCCTGCGTCGCCGGGGCACTGACCCTGGAGGACGCCGCCCGAGTGGTGACCCTGCGCAGTCGGGCGATCCGCGAACTGGCGGGCACCGGCGGGATGGTGTCGGTGGCACTGCCCGCCGACGTCGCCGCCGAGCGGATCGCCCGCTGGGAGCGCAGGCTCGCGGTCGCCGCAATCAACGGACCGGGCTCGGTCGTCGTGTCCGGCGATCCCGAGGCGCTTCGGGAACTGGTCGCGCAGTGCGCCACGGAGAACGTGCGGACCCGGGTCGTTCCCGTCGACTACGCCTCGCACTCCGGGCACGTGGAGATCCTTCGCGACCGGCTGCTGGAGGCCCTCGCGCCGATCCGCCCCCGTTCCCCGCGCATCCCCTTCCACTCCACCGTCGACGGCCTCGCACCGGATGTACCGCTCGACGCGGAGTACTGGTACGAGAACCTGCGCCGGACCGTGCGCTTCGAGGAGGCGGCCCGCGGCCTGGCCGACCGCGGGCACGGCGTGTTCGTCGAGGTCAGCCCGCACCCCGTGCTGGCCCTCCCGTTGCAGGAGACGGCACCCGACGCCGTCGTGGTGCCGTCGCTGCGCCGCGACGAGGGCGGCCTCGACCGGTTCCTGGCCTCCGCCGCCACCGCCCACGTGCACGGCCTGGCCGTCAGCTGGCCGTTCCCCGCCGGGGCCCGGCAGGTCGCCCTCCCCACCTACGCCTTCCAGCACCGGCGCTACTGGCTGGACGCGCCGGAGGCCCCCGGCGACATGTCGGCGGCCGGGCTGGGGACGACGGACCATCCCCTGCTCGGCGCCACCCTCGACCTGGCCGACGGCGACGGCCGCGTGTTCACCGGTCGGCTGTCCCCGCGCGGTCACCCCTGGCTGGCCGACCACGCCGTGCGCGGACAGGCACTGTTCCCGGGCGCCGGGTTCGTCGAACTCGTACGGCACGCCGGGCAGTCGCTGGGCCGGGACGTGGTCGAGGATCTGACGCTGGCCGCACCGCTGCCCCTCGACGACGACCGGGCGGTGCAGGTCCAGGTCACCGTCGGGGCCGCCGACGCGGACGGACGCCGCTCCACCGCGGTGTACGCGCGGCCCGACGGATCCGACGACCCGTGGATCTGCCATGCCACAGGTCTGCTGGGCACCGCCGCGGCCGGCGCCGAGCCCCCGCCGGAGCGGGCCTGGCCGCCGCCCGGCGCGGTCCCGGTCGACCTGGACGGCCTCTACCCGCGGCTCGCCGAGCGAGGCTACGACTACGGACCGGCATTCCAGGGCCTGCGCAGGGCCTGGCACGTCGGGGAGGAGATCTGCGCGGAGGTCTCCCTGGACGAGGAGCCGGCCGACGCCTTCGGCATCCACCCGGCCCTGTTCGACGCCGCCCTGCAGACGGTTCTGCTGGACGAGCGGACACCGGGTGCGCTGCCCTTCGCCTTCGCGGGCGTCACCGTGCATGCCGTGGGCGCGACGACGCTGCGTGTCCGGCTGCGCCCCGCCGGCCCCGAGCGCTTCTCGCTGACCGCCACCGGACCGGCGGGGGACGCCGTGCTCACGGTGGACGCCGTGACTCTGCGGGACATGCCGGTGAGCGCACCCTCGGCACACGGACCGCTGTACCGGGTGGCGTGGCAGCCGGCGCCCCGGCCGGCCGCCGCACCGCCGAGTTGCGCGGTGCTGGGCGAACTCGACGGATACCCCGCCCACGACCCGGACGCCCCCGCCGAGGTCCTGCTGCTGCCGGCCTTCACCGGCGCGGACGGCGAGACGGTGCCTGCCCGGGCGACGGCGACCGTTCACCGGGTCCTGGAGCAGCTCCAGGACGTGCTGGCCCAGGAACGGCTCTCGGACACCCGCCTGGCGGTCCTCACCCGGCACGCCGTAGCCGTCGAAACTGCTGAAGCCGCTGAAGCCGCTGAAGCCGCCGGAACAGCCGGAACCATCGACCCGGTCACAGCACCGCTGTGGGGGCTGCTCCGCTCGGCGCAGTCCGAACACCCGAGCCGCTTCGTGCTCGTCGACACCGACGTGCCGTCACCCTCCGCGATCGGCGCGGCGCTCGCCCTGGGCGAGCCGCAGATCGCCGTACGAGGCGACCGCTTCCTGGTGCCACGGCTCACCCGGACTCAGGAAGGCTCCGGCCGGACGGCGTTCGCGCCGGAGGGCACGGTCCTCGTCACCGGCGGCACCGGCACCCTCGGCACCCTGCTCGCCCGGCACCTGGTGACCCGGCACGGTGTCCGCCGCCTCCTGCTGGCCGGACGCCGTGGGCCGACCGCGCCCGGAGCGCGTGAACTGGTCGAGGAACTCGTCGCGTTGGGCGCCGACGTCACGGTGGCGGCGTGCGACGTCGCCGACCGCGCGGCCCTGGCCGCTCTGCTGGAGGGCATCCCCGCGGCACACCCGCTCACCGGAGTGATCCACGCGGCCGGGACCCTCGCGGACGCGACCGTGGCCAACCTGACGCCGGACCAGGTGGAGGCGGTCATGCGGGTGAAGGCCCAGGCCGCCTGGCACCTGCACGAGCTCACCCGCGAGTCGGAACCGGCGGCGTTCGTGCTGTTCTCCTCGGCCGCCGGCGTGCTGGGCACCGCCGGACAGGCCAACTACGCCGCCGCCAACGCCTTCCTCGACGCCCTCGCCGTTCGGCGCCGGGCCGCAGGACTGCCCGCCACCGCCCTGGCCTGGGGACTGTGGTCGCAGGCCAGTGGCATGACCGGACACCTCGCGGCACCGGACGTCGGTCGGCTGGCCCGCACCGGTCTGGCCCCCATGTCCGCCGCGGAAGGGCTGGCGCTGTTCGATGCCGCAATCGGCCAGGACCTCCCCGACGTCGTCCCGGCGAAGCTGGACCACGCGGCCCTGCGGGCCGGCGAGCAGGTCCCGCCGATCCTGCGCGGTCTCGCCCGCGCCACGCCCCGCCCCACCGCCTCGGCGGCCGGAACCCCGGCGTCCGGCCTGGCCGACCGGCTGGCCGGGCTGTCACCGGAAGCAGGCAGCCGACTGCTGCTGGACGCCGTACGCTCGGCCGCCGCGGCGGTCCTCGGCCACGACGGCCCGGACGCCGTCGACCCGGCCCGGACCTTCAAGGAGGCCGGCTTCGACTCCCTGACCGCGGTGGAACTGCGCAACCGGCTGGGCACGATCGCCGGCCGGCGACTGCCCGCCACCCTGGTCTTCGACCACCCCACCCCCGACGCCCTCGCCGACCACCTGCGCGCCGAGCTGACCGGCACGCCCACCTCCGCCCACGCCCCCACCACGCAGGTGCCGGCCGACCAGGCCGAGCCGATCGCCGTCGTCGGCATGGCCTGCCGCTTCCCCGGCGGCGTGACCGGGCCCGAGGACCTGTGGCGGCTCGTCCGCACCGAGACCGACGCCATCGGGGAGTTCCCGACCGACCGCGGCTGGGACCTGGCCGGACTGTACGACCCCGACCCCGAGCACCTGGGAACCAGTTACGTCCGCCACGGCGGCTTCCTCGACGACGCCGCCCACTTCGACCCCGCCTTCTTCGGGATGAGCCCCCGCGAGGCGCTGACCACCGACCCACAGCAGCGACTCCTGCTGGAGACGTCGTGGGAGGCGGTGGAGCGCGCCGGCCTCGACCCCGCCACCTTGCGGGGTAGCACCACGGGCGTGTTCGCCGGAGTGATGTACGACGACTACGGCGCACGCCTGGCCACCGCCCCGACGGACTACGAGGGCTATCTCGTCAGCGGCAGCGCGGGCAGCGTCGCCTCCGGCCGCGTCGCCTACACCTTCGGCTTCGAGGGCCCCGCGATCACCGTGGACACCGCCTGTTCCTCGTCCCTGGTGGCGATGCACCTGGCCGTGCGGTCGCTGCGCGGGGGAGAGTGCGGGCTGGCCCTGGCGGGCGGCGTCGCCGTGATGGCCACGCCCGCCGTGTTCGTGGAGTTCAGCCGGCAGCGCGGGCTCGCGCCGGACGGCCGATGCAAGCCGTTCGCGGCCGCCGCCGACGGCGCGGCCTGGGCCGAGGGCGTCGGCATGCTCGTACTGGAACGGCTGTCCGACGCCGTCGCCCACGGCCACCGTGTGCTCGCGGTGATCCGCGGTTCGGCCGTCAACTCCGACGGTGCCTCCAACGGCCTGACCGCCCCGAACGGCCCGGCACAGCAACGCGTCATCCAACAGGCCCTCGCCGACGCCCGGTTGTCCACGGCCGACATCGACGCCGTCGAGGCACACGGGACGGGAACCACGCTGGGCGACCCCATCGAGGCCCAGGCGCTGCTGGCCACCTACGGCCGGGGCCGCGAGGGTGCCGACCCGGTGTGGCTGGGGTCGGTGAAGTCAAACATCGGCCACACCCAGGCCGCGTCCGGGGTCGCGGGCGTGATCAAGATGATCCAGGCGATGCGGCACGGCACGCTGCCGCGGACGCTGCACGTGGACGAGCCGTCGCCGCACGTCGACTGGTCCACGGGAGCGGTGAGCCTGCTCACCGAGGCCCGTGAGTGGCCGGAACGCGACCGGCCCCGCCGGGCGGCCATCTCGTCGTTCGGGGTGAGCGGCACCAACGCGCACCTCATCCTCGAACAGCCTGCCGCCGTACCGGAGGCCGACGGGACCACGGACGCGGAGCCGTCGCGGCCCGCGACGTCCCGTCCGGCGCCCTGGGTGCTCTCCGCGAAGACCGACAACGCCCTGCGGGCGCGGGCCGCCCGGTTGCGGGACGTCGTCGCCGGACAGGAGGACCTGAGGCCCGACGAGGTGGGGTACGCGCTGGCGACCGGCCGCTCCGTCTTCGACCACCGTGCCGTCCTGCTGGGCGGGGACGAGGCCGCGCTGTCCGCCCTGGCGCGCGGTGACGCCGCACAGAACCTCGTCACCGGAGTGACCCGGGTTCCCGCCCGCCCCGTCTTCGTCTTCCCGGGCCAGGGCTCCCAGTGGGCCGGCATGGCCACCGGCCTCCTGGCGACCGAGCCGGTCTTCGCAGCGCGGATCGCCGAGTGCGCCACCGCCCTCGCGCCGTTCACCGACTGGTCCCTGCCGGACGTCCTCGCGGACGGTGACGCAGGGCACCTGGACCGGGTGGACATCGTCCAGCCGGCCCTGTGGGCGGTGATGGTCTCGCTCGCCGAGCTGTGGCGCTCCCGGGGCGTGAGGCCCAGCGCGGTCATGGGGCACTCGCAGGGTGAGATTGCCGCCGCGACCGTCGCGGGCGGGCTGTCCCTGGAGGACGGCGCCCGGGTGGTCGCGCTGCGCAGCCGCGCACTGCGGGCCATCGCCGGACCCGGCGGCATGATGTCCGTCGCCCTGCCCGCCGCCGAACTCGCCGGACGCCTCGACCCGCTGGGCCTGTCGATCGCCGCGGTCAACGGCGCGCGTTCGACGGTCGTGTCCGGCGCGGCCGACGTGCTCGCCGCCCTGCACACGGAGCTCGTCGCCGCAGGACACCGGGCGCGGATCATCCCGGTCGACTACGCCTCCCACTCGCCAGAGGTCGAGCGGATCCGCGATGACGTCCTACGGCTGCTCGAACCGGTCCGACCGCGCGAGACGGACGACGTGACGTTCCTGTCCGCCGTCACCGCCGCCCCGCTGAACACCGCGGAGCTCGACGCCGACTACTGGTACCGCAACCTGCGCGGCTGTGTCCGATTCGACGAGACCACCCGCGCGGCCCTGGCACTGGGCCACGACCTGTTCGTCGAGGCGAGCCCGCATCCGGTGCTGACGACCGCGGTGCAGGAGACCGCGGAGGCCGACGGCGCCCCCGTGGCCGCGATCGGCACGCTGCGCCGCGCCGACGGCGGGCCGCGCCGGTTCCTGTGGTCGCTGGCCGAGGCGTACGTCCATGGCGCGGACGTCGACTGGACCGCCGCGTTCGACTCCCGGCCCCGCCCGGTCGAGCTGCCGACGTATCCGTTCGAACGCCAGCGGTACTGGCTGGACGCGGCCGATGCCGGCGGCCGCCCCGACCGCCTGGGAGTGGCGGCCGCGAACCACCCGCTGGCCGGCGCGGTGGTCGAACTGGGCGACGACCGCGGGCTGGTGCTCACCGGAGTGCTCTCCGTGCGGCTGCAGCCCTGGCTGGCCGACCACGCGGTCCTCGCTACCCCGCTCCTGCCCGGCACCGCGTTCGTCGAACTCGCCCGGCACGCCGCCGCACTCTCCGGCTGCGCCGCCATCGCCGAACTCACCCTGGAACAGCCCCTGATCCTGCCGGACGACAAGGAAGTGACCGTTCAGGTCATGGTGGACACCGACCGCCGGCTCACCGTCCACTCGCGGCCCGTCGGCGGCGACGAGGCGTGGACACGCCACGCCACCGGCACTCTCGCCGAGGAGGCAGGCGTCGCGGAGCCCGTCGCCTGGCCACCGCCGGGCACTTCCGCCGACCTCGCCGACGGCTACGCGGCCCTCGCCGAGCGCGGATACGACTACGGCCCCGTCTTCCAGGGGCTCAGGGCCGCCTGGCACGTCGGCGACGAGGTGTACGCCGAGGTCGCCCTGAACCCGGAGACCGACACAGCCGGCTTCGGACTGCATCCCGCGCTGCTCGACGCCGCCCTGCACCCCCTCGTGCTGGGCCTGCTCGGCGCGCCGGACCGGAACGACGACGGCCTCGCCCTGCCGTTCTCCTGGACCGGCGTCACCGTGCACGGCCCGTGCTCCGGTGAACTGCGGGTACGGCTGTCGACGACCCCGTCCGGCGGCGTACACCTGGCCGCCACGGACGGCGCGGGCACCCCCGTACTCACCGTCGAGGAACTCACCACGCGGCCGGTCGCACCGCAGACGCTCACCGGCACCGCGACCGAGGGGCTCTACGAGACGGTCTGGGAGCCCGTGCCACGCCCCGCCGGCGTGCCGCCGGAGCCGGGACGGACGGTCGTACTCGGCCACGACGACCTCGGCCTGCCCGGCCATCCGGCGGGCGAAAGGGTGACCGCCGACATAGTCGTCGTGCCCTGCACGGCCGCCTCCGGCGACACCGCCGCAGACGTTCACGACGTGACCCGGCGAACCCTGACGACTCTGCGCGCCCTCCTGGACGACGAGGGCGGCGACGCGCGTGTGGTGGTGATGACCAGTGGCGCGGTCCAGGCCGTGCCCGGCGAGCCGGTCACCCAGCCCGCCGCTGCGGCCGTGTGGGGCCTGGTCCGCACCGCACAGACCGAACGGCCCGGCCGGATCGTCCTGCTCGACACCGACGTGCCGTCCGCCGACGCGGTCGGTGCGGCTCTCGCGACCGGCGAACCCCAAGTGGCGGTGCGGGCCGGCACCCCGCTCCGTCCCCTGCTCACCCGGGCCCGTCAAGCCGCCTCCTCCGTAGCGGAGCTGACCGGCACGGTACTGGTGACCGGCGGCACCGGCACGCTGGGTTCCGCGGTCGCCCGCCACCTCGTCACCGCGCACGGGGCGAGGCGACTGCTGCTCGTCGGCCGCCGCGGTCCACAACACTCCGGCGCGGAGCGGCTCGTGGCCGAACTCGCCGGCCTCGGCGCGCATGCCGACATCGTCTCCTGCGACACCGCCGACCGAGCGGCACTGGCCGAACTGCTGGCCACGATCCCGGCGGAACACCCGCTCACCGCGGTCGTCCACGCCGCCGGCGTGATCGACGACTCCACGCTCGACTCGATGACCCCCGAGCAGCTGGACACCGTCCTGCGGCCCAAGGCCGACGCGGCCTGGCACCTGCACGAACTGACCCGGGACGCACCCCTGACCGCGTTCGTGTTGTTCTCCTCCCTCGCCGGCACCCTCGGCGGCCCCGGGCAGGCGAACTACGCGGCGGCCAACGCCTTCCTGGACGCGCTGGCGGCCCACCGCCACGCCGAGGGGCGGCCGGCGCACTCCGTGATCTGGGGACACTGGGCGGAGTCCAGCACCATGACCGCGCACCTCGACGAGAAGGACCTTGCCCGCCTGCGTACGGCAGGCATCCGTCCGATGGCGACCCTCGACGCGCTCGCGCTGTTCAGCGCCGCCCTCGGCACCGACGTACCGGCCCTCGTCGCGGCCTCGCTGGACCCGGCCGCGCTGCGTTCCGCCGCGCACTCCGGCACTCTCGCGCCACCCCTGCGCGGCCTGGTCCGCACCCGCACCCGCACCCGGGCCACGGCTCCCGCGGACCCCGAGGGAGGGCTGACCGCCAAACTCGCCGGGCACTCACCCGACGAACAGCGTGCGATGCTCCTCGACCTGGTCCGCGGCCGGGCGGCACTCGTGCTGGGACACCCCGACCCGGCGGCCATCGGCGCGCAACGGGCCTTCAAGGACCTGGGCTTCGACTCACTCACCGCCGTGGAACTGCGCAACGGCCTCAGCGCGGCCACCGGTCTGCGCCTGCCGCCGACCCTGGTCTTCGACCGGCCGTCCCCCGAGGCGGTGGCCGGGCACCTGTACGAACAACTCGCGCGCCCGGAACGGGGGAACAGACTGCTGGCGGAGCTGGAACGGCTGGAAGCCACGCTGAGCTCCCTGGGCCCGACGGAGGTGGGCGAAGCCGCACCCCACCAGGCCGAACTGCTGGCCATCGGCACGCGCATGAAGGCGCTGGCGTCCCGGTGGGACGAGTTGAGCGGCGGCCGGGCCGACGAGGACCTGGGACCCGACGAGGACCTCGGACACCTCGACTCGGCAAGCGACGAGGAGTTGTTCGAGCTGCTCGACGATCGGCTCGGGATGCCGGACCAGGACCAGCTTTAGGCCGCGGCAAGTGCCTGTTAAGGACGCACGAGCAGGCTGAACAGCGTCCCTGCACGTCAGAAGGCCGCGGCGGACGTCGGTGGGCCATAGTCGATCAGAGGTGACTGATCCAGCATGAGTAACGAGGCGAAGCTCCGCGACTACCTCAGGCGGACGACGGCTGACCTGCTCGCGACCAGGCGACGGCTGGAGCAGGTGGAGGACTCCCACCACGAGCCGATCGCGGTGGTGGCGATGGCGTGCCGTTTTCCGGGGGGTGTGCGGTCGCCGGAGGGTTTGTGGGAGTTGGTTGCGGGGGGCAGGGATGCGATCGACGGGTTTCCGGTGGACCGGGGTTGGGATCTGGAGGGGTTGTATCACCCGGATCCCGATCATGCGGGGACGACGTATGCGCGTAGTGGTGGGTTTCTGTATGAGGCGGCGGAGTTCGATCCGGGTTTCTTCGGGATCTCGCCGCGGGAGGCGTTGGCGATCGATCCGCAGCAGCGGCTGCTGCTGGAGCTGGCGTGGGAGTCGTTGGAGCGGGCGGGTATCGACCCGGCCACCGTCCGCGGCAGCGACACCGGCGTCTTCGCCGGGGTGATGTACGACGACTACGGCGCACGGCACGACCAGGCACCGCCGGACCTCGAGGGATACCTGGGCACCGGCAGTGCGGCCAGCGTCGTCTCCGGCCGCCTTGCCTACACCTTCGGGCTGGAGGGCCCGGCGGTCTCGGTGGACACGGCGTGCTCGTCGTCGCTGGTCTCCGTGCACCTCGCCTGCCAGGCCATACGGCAAGGCGAGTGCTCCCTCGCTCTCGCCGGCGGCGTCACCGTCATGGCCACACCCACGATGTTCGTCGAGTTCAGCCGGCAGCGCGGTCTGGCGCCCGACGGGCGGTGCAGGTCGTTCGCGGATGCCGCGGCCGGCACGGGGTGGGGTGAGGGTGCGGGGTTGGTGTTGTTGGAGCGGTTGTCGGATGCGCGGGCCAAGGGGCATCCGGTGCTTGCGGTGGTTCGTGGTTCGGCGGTGAATCAGGACGGTGCCTCGAATGGTCTGACGGCGCCGAACGGGCCGTCGCAGCAGAAGGTGATCCGGCAGGCGCTGGCGAACGCCCGGTTGTCGGTGCGTGATGTGGATGTGGTGGAGGCGCACGGGACGGGGACCACACTTGGCGACCCCATTGAGGCGCAGGCGTTGCTGGCGACGTATGGGCAGGGCCGGGAGGCGGGCGATCCGTTGTGGCTGGGGTCGGTGAAGTCGAATATCGGTCATACCCAGGCCGCCGCCGGGGTCGCCGGGATCATCAAGATGATCGAGGCCATGCGGCACGGACTGCTGCCGCGGTCGCTGCACATCGACCAGCCGTCCACGCACGTCGACTGGACGGCGGGCGCGGTGTCGTTGCTGACCGATGACCGGCCCTGGCCCGGCCGCGACCGGCCGCGCCGCGCCGCCGTCTCCTCCTTCGGCGTCAGCGGGACGAACGCGCACTTGATTCTTGAGCAGGGCCCGTCGGTGGTGCCGGAGCAGGGGCCGGCCGAGGGACCGATGGCTCTGGTCGTGTCGGCGAAGTCGGGCGCGGCGTTGCGTGATCAGGCCGGTCGGCTGGGGGAGTGGCTGGAGGGCCGGTCACTGTCCGAACTGGCAGGTGCTGCGGGGCAGTTGTCTTCGCGGGTCGTTTTCGACCACCGGGGGGTGGTCGGCGCGGACGACGTCGATCAGGCGCGTGCGGGTCTGGCCGCACTTGCCTCGGGAGAGGAACACGCCCGTCTCGTCACCGGCGAGTGCCCCTCCGCGGTGGGCGGACTGGCGTTCCACTTTCCCGGCCAGGGCGCGCAGCAACCGGGTGTGGGGCGTGAACTGGCCGCGTGTTACCCGGTGTTCGCCGACGCGCTCGACGAGGTGTGCGCGGCGCTCGATCCGCACCTGGAGCGACCGCTCAGGGAGATCCTGCTCGCCCTGCCCGGCAGCGCGGAGGCTTCTCTGATCGACGAGACGGGTTATACGCAGCCGGCATTGTTCGCGTGGGAGGTGGCCTTCTACCGGCTGGTGACGTGGGCCGGGGTGCGTCCTGATGTGCTGATCGGGCATTCGCTGGGGGAGTTGACGGCGGCGCACCTGGCCGGTGTGTTCGATCTCGCGGACGCGGCGCGCCTGATCGCGGCGCGGGCGCGGCTGATGCAGGCGCTCCCGGCCACCGGCGCGATGGTGGCGTTGCAGGCGACCGAGGAGGAAACCCTCGCCCTGATCGCCGACCATGAGGACGCTGTGTCGCTCGCGGCGGTCAACGGGCCGCGTGCGACGGTCATTTCCGGTGACCGTGACCGGGTGCAGCAGCTTGCCGAGGGGTGGCGGGAGCGGGGCCGCAAGGCCACCGCTCTGCGTGTCTCGCACGCCTTCCACTCCCCGCAGCTGGATCCGATGCTGGGTGACTTCCGTGCGGTCGCGGAATCGGTCACCTACCATCCGCCGACCATCCCGGTGGTCTCGAATGTGACCGGCACCCTGGCCGGCCCGGAGTTGCTGACCAGCGCCCGCTACTGGACCGACCACGTGCGCGGCACCGTCCGCTACGCCGACGGCGTGCACGCCCTGGACGCCACCACCCATCTCGAGGTCGGCCCGCACACCACGCTCACCGCCCTGCTCGGCGTCCTGAGCCCGGACACGCCGGCCGTACCGGTGCACCGCAAGGACCAGCCCGAACCCGGCACCTTCCACACTGCCCTGGCCCGCCTGCACGTCCAGGGCCACTCCGTCGACTGGAGCGCGGTCAACCCGGCCACTCCCGGGGCACCGCATCCCGACCTGCCCACCTATCCCTTCCAGCGGGAGCACTACTGGCTGCCCGCCGGCACCGGCACCACCGACCTGACCACGGCCGGGCTCGACACCGCCGAACACCCCCTGCTCGGTGCAGCGATCACCCTCGCGGCCAACGACACCTTCATCGCCACCTCCCGACTGTCGCTGGCGAGCCACGCATGGCTCGCCGAACACCGGGTCATGGACGTCGTCCCGGTGCCCTCCACCGTCTTCCTCGACCTCGCGCTCGACGCCGGAGCACGCGCCGGCAGCCCGGACGTCGCGGAGCTGGTCCTGGAAGCGGCCTTGGTCCTGCCGGACTCGGGCGCCGTCGACCTCCAGGCGGTGGTCGCGGCGCCGGACGCCGCAGGCCGCCGTACGATCACCTTCCACACCCGGCCGGCGGGCGAACCCGACGCGGACTGGATCCGCCACGCCACCGGCATCCTCGGTGGCCCGCAGGCAGTGGCCGCGCCGGACGACGATCTCGCCGCCGCGTGGCCCCCGGCGGGCGCGGTCGCGCTCCCCATCGACCACCTGTACGGCGAGCTCGCGGAGCGCGGTTACGAGTACGGAGCCCTGTTCCAGGGAACCCGCGCCATCTGGCGGGACGGCGACGACCTCTACGGGGACATCGAACTCCCCGCCGACGCCGACACCACCGGATTCCTCATCCACCCGGCCCTGTTGGACGCGGCCCTGCACCCGCTGCTCGCCGACGGCGAGGGGGACCTCGCGCTGCCGTTCTCGTGGGAAGGCGTCGCACGGTACGCCCCCGCCCGGCACGCGGTGCGCGTCCGGCTGAGCCCCGTGGGCAAGGGCGCGTTCACCGTGCACGTCAGTGATCCGGACACCGGAGCACTTCTGCTGACCGCCGCCCGGCTCACCGTGCGTCCCGTCGACCCCGCTCAACTCGCAACGGCCGGACAGAATCTGCGGGACGGGCTCTTCCACCTGGAATGGGTCGCCGTCCCGGCGCCCGCGCGTGCCCTCCCGGACGGCACCACATGGGCCTGCCTGGGTCACGGCGACGACCTGCCCGAGGGCGTACGGCTGCCCGCCGGGACCGTGTGGGGAGGCGACCTCGGCCAGCTGGCCGAATCCGTTCCCGATCTGCTGGTGACCGCGGTCGCACCGCTTGCCGGAGACCCCGTCGAACGGACCCGCGCGGCCACGACGGCCATGCTCCGGCTGGTGCAGGAGTGGCTGGGTGAACCGCGCCTCGCCGCCGCTCGTCTGGTCGTCCTCACCCGGCGAGGCGCCCTCGCCGCCGCGCACGACACCGACTGCGACCCGGCGCAGGCCGCCGTGCTGGGGCTGCTGCGCAGCGTGGAGAACGAGCACCCCGGACGGCTGGTGCTGATCGACTGGGAGGACGCGGACGTCTCCCTGACCGACGCCGTGACCGCGGCGGTCCTCGGCGGGGAACCACAGCTGGCGGTACGCCGTTCGGGGCTGCTCGCACCACGGATGGCCCGCACCGCCGACGACACCGGGCTGGCGCTGCCGCCGACGCCCAACTGGCGGCTGACCCTGCGCGGCACGGGGAGCGTCGACGACCTGGCGGCGACACCGTTCACCGATCCCGACGAACTCGCCGCCGGTCAGGTACGGGTCGCTCTGCGCGCCGCCGGGGTGAATTTCCGGGACGTCGTACTCACCCTGGGCATGGTCGCCGACGACCGGCCGCTCGGCGGCGAAGGCGCCGGTGTCGTGGTCGAGGTGGCCGACGACGTGACGGACTTCGCCCCGGGCGACCGGGTGATGGGCCTCTTCCCCGGCGGCACGGGGCCGAGCGGGATCACCGACCACCGCTACCTCTCGCCCGTCCCGACCGGCTGGACGTACGCCCAGGCCGCCACCACCCCGATGGTGTTCCTCACCGCCTACCACGCGCTCCACGACGTCGCCCGCCTGCGCGCCGGCCAGTCCGTGCTGGTGCACGCGGCGGCGGGCGGAGTGGGATTGGCCGCGCTGCAACTCGCCGAGCACTGGGGTGCCACCGTCTACGCCACCGCCCATCCGCAGAAGTGGGACACGCTGCGCGAGGGCGGCGTACGGAATCTGGCGTCGTCCCGCACCCTCGAGTTCGAGGAACGGTTCACGGAGACCACCCAGGGACGCGGGGTCGACGTCGTACTCAACTCCCTCACCGGCGAGTTCATCGACGCGTCGCTCCGGCTGCTGCCCAGGGGCGGCGAGTTCGTCGAGATCGGCAAGACCGACCGGCGCGACCCTGACCTGATCGCCGAGACGCATCCCGGCATCCGCTACACGACCTTCGACACGCTCGATACCGGTCCGGAGCACATCCATGCCATGTTCGCCGCACTCGGCGAACTGTTCGAGACGGGTGCGCTACGGCCGCTCCCCGTGACCACGTGGGACGTACGGCACGCCCGGGACGCCCTTCGTCACCTCGCCCAGGCCCGGCACACCGGCAAGGTGGGCCTGACGCTCCCGGCGACGGCGACGGCGACAGTCACGTCTGGCACGACGCTGATCACGGGGGGCACCGGTGCCCTGGGCGGCCTGCTGGCCCGGCACCTCGCCGCCACCACTGCCGGCAGCCACCTGCTGCTGGTCTCCCGCACCGGCCACGCGCCCGAACTCGTCGCCGAACTCACCGACCTGGGCGCACACGTCCGCGCCGAAGCCTGTGACGTCACCGACCGCGACGCCCTCGCGGCCCTGCTCGACACCCTCCCCCCGGAGCACCCCCTCACCGCCGTCTACCACCTGGCCGGCATGGTCGACGACGCGCCCGTGACCTCCCTCGACGAGGAGCGGCTGCGCACCGTGCTCGCGACAAAGGCGAACAGTGCCTGGTGGCTCCACGAACTCACCCGGAGCCATCCCGTCGAGAGGTTCGTCCTGTATTCCTCGGTGGCCGGTGTCATCGGCTCCCCGGGACAGGCGAACTACGCGGCGGCCAACGCCTTCCTCGACGCCCTCGCCGTCCACCGGCACCACCAGGGCCTGCCGGCCACGAGCATCGCCTGGGGACTGTGGGACGAGGCGAGCGCGATGACCGGCGGGCTCACCGCGGCCGACCGCACACGGATCACCCGGACGGGGCTTGCCCCGCTGACCGCGGCACTGGGCCATGCCCTGTTGCATCACGGCTGCGCCTCGGGCCTGCCCGCCGTAGTCGCCACCCGGTTGGCCCCGAGTGCGGATGACGCGTCGGTTCCGGCGGTGCTGCGGAACGTCCGCCGTGGCGGAGCCAGGCCGACCTCGGCCCGCCAGTCGGGCACCCCCGCGGATCAACTGGCCCGGCGACTGGCAAAGGAAGCGGTGGGCCGGCACCACGCGATCCTGCTCGACCTCGTCCGTACACAAGTCGCCGCCGTACTCGGCCACTCCGACCCGACGGCTGTCGCACCCGGGCGGCCGTTCGTCGAGCTGGGCTTCGACTCGCTCACCGCACTCGAACTCCGCAACCGTCTCGCCACCCGCACGGGACTGTCCCTGCCCACCACCCTCGTCTTCGACCACCCGACACCCGACGGGCTCGCCGAGCATCTGCTTGGCTCCCTCACCGCGACCAAGTCCGCGCCCGGGGCATCCGTCTCCGCCCGAACGGTCATGGACGACGAGCCGATCGCGGTGGTGGCGATGGCGTGCCGTTTTCCGGGGGGTGTGCGGTCGCCGGAGGGTTTGTGGGAGTTGGTGGCGGGGGGCCGGGATGCGATCGAAGGGTTTCCGGTGGACCGGGGTTGGGATCTGGAGGGGTTGTATCACCCGGATCCCGATCATGCGGGGACGACGTATGCGCGTAGTGGTGGGTTTCTGTATGAGGCGGCGGAGTTCGATCCGGGTTTCTTCGGGATCTCGCCGCGGGAGGCGTTGGCGATCGATCCGCAGCAGCGGCTGCTGCTGGAGCTGGCGTGGGAGTCGTTGGAGCGGGCGGGTATCGACCCGGCCACCGTCCGCGGCAGCGACACCGGCACGTTCGCGGGCGTGATCCCACAGGAGTACGGCCCGCGCGTCTACGACGCACCGGCCGACCTGGAGAGCCACCTGGGGACCGGCAACCAGCAGAGTGTCGTCGCCGGTCGGCTGGCCTACACGTTCGGGTTCGAGGGGCCGGCCATGTCGATCGACACGGCGTGCTCGTCGTCCCTGGTCGCGGTGCATCTCGCCTGCCAGGCGATACGACAGGGCGAATGCTCTCTGGCGCTGGCCGGAGGGGTCACCGTCATGGCGTCGCCGTCGCCCTTCCTGGTCTTCAGCCGGCAGCGCGGTCTGGCGCCCGACGGGCGGTGCAGGTCGTTCGCGGATGCCGCGGACGGCACGGGGTGGGGTGAGGGTGCGGGGTTGGTGTTGTTGGAGCGGTTGTCGGATGCGCGGGCCAAGGGGCATCCGGTGCTTGCGGTGGTTCGTGGTTCGGCGGTGAATCAGGACGGTGCCTCGAATGGTCTGACGGCGCCGAACGGGCCGTCGCAGCAGAAGGTGATCCGGCAGGCGCTGGCGAACGCCCGGTTGTCGGTGCGTGATGTGGATGTGGTGGAGGCGCACGGGACGGGGACCACACTTGGCGACCCCATTGAGGCGCAGGCGTTGCTGGCGACGTATGGGCAGGGCCGGGAGGCGGGCGATCCGTTGTGGCTGGGGTCGGTGAAGTCGAATATCGGTCATACCCAGGCCGCGGCCGGGGTGGCCGGGATCATCAAGATGATCGAGGCCATGCGGCACGGACTGCTGCCGCGGTCGCTGCACATCGACCAGCCGTCCACGCACGTCGACTGGACGGCGGGCGCGGTGTCGTTGCTGACCGATGACCGGCCCTGGCCCGGCCGCGACCGGCCGCGCCGCGCCGCCGTCTCCTCCTTCGGCGTCAGCGGGACGAACGCGCACTTGATTCTTGAGCAGGGCCCGTCGGTGGTGCCGGAGCAGGGGCCGGCCGAGGGACCGATGGCTCTGGTCGTGTCGGCGAAGTCGGGCGCGGCGTTGCGTGATCAGGCCGGTCGGCTGGGGGAGTGGCTGGAGGACCGCCAGGACTCCGATCTGGCGGGCGTCGCCGCGCAGTTGATCTCTCGCACCGCTTTCGATCACCGTGCGGTGGTCAGCGCGGACGACATCGCGCAGGCCCGTGAAGGGCTGGCGGCACTCGCCTCAGGACAGGAGCATCGCCGGCTCGTCACCGGTCACGACACGGGTCATGACGGGCATCTGGCGTTCCACTTTCCCGGCCAGGGCGCGCAGCAACCGGGTGTGGGGCGTGAACTGGCTGCGTGTTACCCGGTGTTCGCCGACGCGCTCGACGAGGTGTGCGCGGCGCTCGATCCGCACCTGGAGCGACCGCTCAGGGAGATCCTGCTCGCCCTGCCCGGCAGCGCGGAGGCTTCTCTGATCGACGAGACGGGTTATACGCAGCCGGCATTGTTCGCGTGGGAGGTGGCCTTCTACCGGCTGGTGACGTGGGCCGGGGTGCGTCCTGATGTGCTGATCGGGCATTCGCTGGGGGAGTTGACGGCGGCGCACCTGGCCGGTGTGTTCGATCTCGCGGACGCGGCGCGCCTGATCGCGGCGCGGGCGCGGCTGATGCAGGCGCTCCCGGCCACCGGCGCGATGGTGGCGTTGCAGGCTTCCGAGGAGGAAACCCTCGCCCTGATCGCCGACCATGAGGAGGCGGTGTCTCTCGCGGCGGTCAACGGGCCGCGTGCGACGGTCATCTCCGGTGACCGTGACCGGGTGCACGAGCTTGCCGAGGGGTGGCGGGAGCGGGGCCGCAAGGCCACCGCCCTGCGTGTCTCGCACGCCTTCCACTCCCCGCAGCTGGATCCGATGCTGGGTGACTTCCGTGCGGTCGCGGAATCGGTCACCTACCACCCGCCGACCATCCCGGTGGTCTCGAATGTGACCGGCACCCTGGCCGGCCCGGAGTTGCTGACCAGCGCCCGCTACTGGACCGACCACGTGCGCGGCACCGTCCGCTACGCCGACGGCGTGCACGCCCTGGACGCCACCACCCATCTCGAGGTCGGCCCGCACACCACGCTCACCGCCCTGCTCGGCGTCCTGAGCCCCGACAGCCTCGCCGTACCGGTGCACCGCAAGGAACAGCCAGAACACCACACCCTGCACACTGCCCTGGCCCGGCTCCACGTCCACGGACACATCGTGGACTGGACGGCGGTCAATCCGGCCACCACCCCCACACCACATCCCGACCTGCCGACCTATCCCTTCCAGCGGGAGCACTACTGGCTGCCCGCCGGCACCGGCACCACCGACCTGACCGCGGCCGGTCTCGACACGGCCGGCCACCCCCTGCTCGGCGCCGCGATCACCCTCGCCGGGAACGCGGCCTCGATCGCCACCTCCCGACTCTCGGTCGGGCGGCACCCGTGGCTTGCCGAACACCGGGTCTTCGGCGCGAACATCGTGCCCGGCACCGGTTACCTCGACCTCGCGCTCGACGCCGGAGCCCGCGTCGGCTGCCCCGTGCTCGCGGAACTCACCCAGGAGGCGCCGTTGACCGTGCCGTCGGACGGTGCTGTGGACCTGCAACGGGTCGTCTCGGCGCCGGACGCCGATGGCCTTCGTACGATCACCTTCCACACCCGGCCGGCCGATGAGCCGGACGCGGACTGGACCCGCCACGCCACCGGCATCCTCGGCCCGCGGGCTGTGGCCGCGCCGGACGACGACCTCTCCGTGTGGCCGCCCGTCGGGGCGGAGCCCATCGACGCCGATGAGCTCTACCCGCATCTGGCGGCGCAGGGATACGAGTACGGGCCGCTGTTCCAGGGGGTGCGTGCGATGTGGCGGGACGGCGACGACCTCTACGGCGAGATCGAGCTCCCCGCCGACGCCGAGACCGCCGGATTCGCCATCCACCCGGGGTTGTTGGACTCGGCCCTGCACCCACTCCTGCTCACCGCGACGGGAGGCGCCGGCGCCGAGGCCACGGGCGGGGTCCGGCTGCCGTTCGCCTGGACCGATGTGACGCTGCACGGGCCCGCCGGGCGGGCGGTCCGCGTGCGGCTCCACCCGACCGGTGACGACACGCTGTCCGTGACCACGACCGACCCCCGCACGGGGGGACTGGTCGTGACCATCGGCCGCCTCACCGTACGGCCCGTCAGCCCCGCGCAGATCGCGGCGGCCGTGCGGGGGGTGTCGAACGTGCGGAACAGCTTGTTCCACATCGCCTGGGCCGCCGTTGCCGAAGGACAGGAACCCCCGGCTGCGGACCGGGTGTTCATCACCGGCGAGCCCGGGTCGGGCGACGACGTCCTGGCGTACCCGTTCCAGGCGGGTGAGGGCGGGCGGACGTGTGCGAGCGTGGCCGCGCTCCGCTCCGCGCTGGACGACGGTGTCTCGGCGCCGGACGTCCTGGTGGTCGGCCTGAAGCCTGGGGAGGGGGGCGATCCGGTCGGCCGTACGCACGTCGCGACCGCCTCCTTGACCCGCCTGGTCCAGGACTGGCTCGGCGACGAACGGCTCGTCGGCAGCACGCTGGTGGTCCTCACACGGCGCGCCTGCCGGATCGTCGACGAGGACGGTGTTCCCGACCTCGCCGCCTCGGCCGCGTGGGGGCTGCTGCGCAGTGTCCAGAGCGAACACCCCGACCGCCTGCTGATGGTGGACCTCGACGAGGAGCCGGCCGACACGGCCGTGTCCACCGCCCTGGCCGTGCGGGAGCCGCAACTGGCCCTGCGGCGGGGTGTCCCGTACGCGCCCCGGCTGGTCCGCACACCCCTTCCGGCCGAGCCGTCGGCGGCGTCGGTCACCGGCACGACGCTGATCACGGGGGGCACCGGTGCCCTGGGCCGCCTGCTGGCCCGGCACCTCGCCGCCACCACTGCCGGCAGCCACCTGCTGCTGGTGTCCCGCACCGGCGAGGCGCCCGAACTCGTCGCCGAACTCACCGACCTGGGCGCACACGTCCGCGCCGAGGCCTGTGACGTCGCCGACCGCGACGCTCTCGCCGCCCTACTGGACACACTCCCGGCCGAGCACCCCCTCACCGCCGTCTACCACACGGCCGGGGTGCTGTCGGACGCCACGATCACCGCGCTCGACGAGGACGCGCTGCACTCCGTACTGGCGCCCAAGGTGGACGCCGCCTGGAACCTGCACGAACTCACCCGGGCCCATCCGCTCGACACCTTCGTGCTCTACTCGTCGGCGGCCGGTGTCCTCGGCTCGCCCGGGCAGGCGAACTACGCGGCCGCCAACAGCTTCCTCGACGCTCTCGCCGTCCACCGGCACCACCAGGGCCTGCCCGCCACGAGCATCGCCTGGGGACTGTGGGCCACCGATTCGACGCTGACAGGACACCTGGACGCCACCGACCGCGACCGCATCGGCCGCAGCGGATTCACTCCGCTCAGTGCCGAGCACGCCCACGACCTGCTCGCCCACGGCCTGGGCAGCGGACAACCCGCGCTCGTCGCCGCCCAGTTGAACCCCGTCGCACTGCGCACCGCCCCGCACGTCCCCGTCCTGCTGCGCGATCTGGTGCCCCGGCCCGAGTCGTCGGCACCGGCGCAGGCCCCCGACGCGTTGGCGGACCGGCTCGCCGGGCAGTCGGCCGAGCAACAGCAGGAGATCCTCCTGGAGTTCGTGCGCACCCACATCGCCGCCGTGCTCGGCCACCCCGACCCTGGGGCGATCGCGCCGCACCAACCCTTCACCGAACTCGGCTTCGACTCGCTCACCGCGCTGGAATTCCGCAACCGGCTCACCGGGCACACCGGTCTCGCCCTGCCGGCCACGTTGGTCTTCGACCACCCGACACCCGGTGGGCTCGCCGGACTCCTCCGGTCCCGCCTGGCCTCCGACGTAGAGAAGACGGCCGGCAGCGCCGTGCTCGACCAACTCGAGCGGCTGGAGGCGGAGATGGCCTCGGACACGGCCGACGGCGCGGACGCCGGTGTCGTGGCGAGCCGGCTGCGCGGCCTGCTCGCGCGGCTGGAGCGCAGCCGTACCACGGAAGCGTCAGGCGGCTCGGAGAGCGCCGCGCCGCCGCTCGAATCGGCCTCGGTCGATGAGCTGCTCAGCCTCATCGACAACGACCTCGGCCGTGCCCGTACCCCTACCAGCGACGTACGAGGGTGACACCGATGACCGATGAGGGAAAGCTCGTCGACTACCTGAAGTGGGTAACGGCGGATCTCTACTCGACGCGGGAGCGACTGCAAGCCGCGGAAGAGGCGAACCACGAACCCATCGCCGTGGTGTCGACCGCATGCCGTTACCCCGGCGGTGTCCGCGGCCCCGAGGACCTGTGGGAACTCACGGTCGAAGGCCGGGACGCGATCGGCGGGCTGCCGACGAACCGCGGGTGGGACCTGGAGAAGCTCTACCACCCGGACCCCGACCACGGCGGCACCACCTACACCGATCAGGGCGGCTTCCTCCACGACGCCGCCGACTTCGACCCGGCGTTCTTCCGGATGTCCCCCCGGGAGGCCCTGGCCGTCGACCCGCAGCAGCGGATCATGCTCGAACTGGCCTGGGAGGTGATGGAGCGTGCGGGACTGCCGCCGGACGCGCTCCGGGGGAGTGATACCGGCTCGTTCACGGGAGTCATCCCGCAGGAGTACGTCACCCGCTTGAAGTCCGGTGTGGCGGCGGACCTCGAGGGTTATCTGGGCACCGGAAGCGCGGGCAGCGTCGTGTGCGGGCGGCTCGCCTACACGTTCGGGCTGGAGGGCCCCACCTTCTCGGTGGACACGGCCTGCTCGTCGTCGCTGGTCGCCGTGCACCTCGCCTGCCAGGCGCTGCGGCAGCGCGAGTGCTCGCTCGCCCTCGCCGGCGGCGTCACCGTGATGTCCGCCCCCGGCATGTTCATCGTGTTCAGCCGGCAGCGCGGTCTGGCGCCCGACGGGCGGTGCAGGTCGTTCGCGGACGACGCCGCCGGCACCAGCTGGGGTGAGGGTGCGGGGTTGGTGTTGTTGGAGCGGTTGTCGGATGCGCGGGCCAAGGGGCATCCGGTGCTTGCGGTGATTCGTGGTTCGGCGGTGAATCAGGACGGTGCCTCGAATGGTCTGACGGCGCCGAACGGTCCGTCGCAGCAGAAGGTGATCCGGCAGGCGCTGGCGAACGCCCGGTTGTCGGTGCGTGATGTGGACGTGGTGGAGGCGCACGGAACGGGGACCACACTCGGCGACCCGATCGAGGCGCAGGCGTTGCTGGCGACGTATGGGCAGGGCCGGGAGATGGACGATCCGTTGTGGCTGGGGTCGGTGAAGTCGAACATCGGTCACACCCAGGCCGCCGCCGGGGTCGCCGGGATCATCAAGATGATCGAGGCCATGCGGCACGGAGTGCTGCCGCGGTCGCTGCACATCGACCAGCCGTCCACGCACGTCGACTGGACGGCGGGCGCGGTGTCGTTGCTGACCGATGACCGGCCCTGGCCCGACCGCGACCGGCCGCGCCGCGCCGCCGTCTCCTCCTTCGGCGTCGGCGGGACCAACGCGCACGTCATCGTCGAGCAGGCCCCCGGGCCGGCCGAGGCCGACACGGACCCCGAGCCCGCGCCGGTGACCACGCGGGTCCTGCCCTGGGTGCTCTCGGCGCAGACCGAGCCCGCCCTGCGGGAGTACGCCGTGCGCCTGGGCGACGACCTGGACACCCGTGCCGCGCCCGACCTCGCCGCGGCGGCACGCCGTCTGGCCACCGCAAGGACGCACTTCGGTCGTCGCGCCGTCGTCACCACCGACGACCGCCAGGAGGCACGGGCGGCCCTCGGCGCACTCGCCGCCGGCGCGGACCATCCCGCGCTGGTCACCGGGACCGCGGCGGCACCGGGCCGGACCGTGTTCCTCTTCCCCGGACAGGGCTCGCAGTGGCCCGCGATGGCCACCCAACTGCTGGAGACGTCCGCGGTGTTCCGCAGCGAGCTGGAGGCCTGCGCCGACGCGTTGGACCCCCACACCGGCTGGTCGCTGATGGACCTGCTGCGCACCGGGTCCGAGGATCCGGCGCTGTGGGACCGCGTGGACGTGGTCCAGCCCGCGCTCTTCGCGATGATGATCGCGCTGGCGGCGCTGTGGCGGTCCGTGGGCATCCAGCCGGACGCGGTCGCCGGCCACTCGCAGGGCGAGATCGCCGCCGCCCATGTCGCCGGGGCACTGACGCTTGAGGACGCCGCGCGCATCATCGCCGTCCGCAGCCGGGCACTGGTCGACCTGCCCCCGGGCGGCATGGCCTCGGTGGCCCTGTCCGCCACCGACACGGCCCGGTGCCTGGAGCGGTGGACGGGCCGTCTCGGTGTCGCCGCCGTCAACGGCCCGACCGCCACGGTCGTCTCCGGCGACACCGACGCCCTCGTCGACCTCCTGGCGTCCCTGAAGGAGGACGGCGTCCGCTGCCGCCGGATCCCGGTGTCGTACGCCTCCCACTCACCGCACGTCGAGGGGCTGCGCACCGAACTGCTCGGCGCGTTCGAGAACATCACCGCCGGTCCCGGCCGAGCCGCGTTCTACTCCACGGTGACCGGCGGGCGGATCGACACGACGGCACTCGACGCCGACTACTGGTACCGAAACCTGCGCCAACCCGTCGAGTTCGAGCGGACCACCCGCGCGCTGCACGCCGACGGCCACCGCGCCTTCGTCGAGTCGAGTCCGCACTCGATCCTCGTCCCCGCGCTCGGTGACACCCTCACCGACCCCGGGCTGCTGGTCGTCGGTTCGCTGCGCCGCGACCGGGACGCCTGGCGCGAGTTCGCCTCGCAGGTCGCCCGTGCGCACGTCCACGGCCTGCCCGTGGACTGGTCCGGCGCCCTCCCGGCGGCCGAGCCCGCTTACGTCTCCGATCTGCCGACGTACCCCTTCCAACGCGAGACGTACTGGCTCACCGGACTGCCCGGCGGGGCGGACCTCCCCTCGGTCGGACTGACAGCGGCCGAGCACCCCCTGGTCGGCGCCACCGTCACGCTCGCCGCCGACGACGGCCTGGTGTCCACGGCACGGCTGTCCACCGAGACGCACCCCTGGCTCGCCGAGCATCGCGTGCTGGACACCGTCGTCGTGCCGGGCACCGCCTACCTCGAACTCGCGTTGGACACGGGGGCGCGCCTCGACTGCCCTGGGGTGGAGGAGCTGACGCTGCATGCCCCGCTCGTCCTCACCGAAGGAACGCCCACGGACCTCCAGGTCGCCGTGTCCGGCCCGGACCCCGACGGACACCGCACGATCACCGTGCACTCCCGGACCGAAGACCGCTGGATCCGCCACGCCGACGGCACCCTGGGCGCCGGCGCCGCCGCGTCCGGCCCCCGCGCCCATCCCTCCCCGGACGCCACCTCGCTGCCGACGGACGGCCTCTACGCCCGTCTGGAGGACCGTGGTTACCAGTACGGCCCGCTCTACCAAGGGGTACGTGCGATCCGGCGGGAGGGCGACGACCTGTGCGCGGACCTCGAACTCCCCCCGGGCACCGACCGATCGGGCTTCCGTATCCATCCCGCCCTGCTCGACGCCGTACTGCATCCGCTGCTGGCCGAGCCCGGCGCCGACGCCCCCGTGCGGCTGCCGTTCTCCTGCTCCGGAGTCACCCTGCACGGCACCCCGGGTGCCGCCCTGCGCGTCCGCCTGCGACCGACCGGCCCCGACACCCTCGCCGTGACCGCCGACGACCCGGACAGCGGCGCGCCCGTGATCACCATCGAGCGGCTCAGTCTGCGCGAGGTCACGCCCGCTCAACTGGCCGCCGCCACCGGCACCACCGACGGCGACCTGCTCCGGCTCGCCTGGCCCCCGCTGCCGGAGCCGGCCGACGGGGCGCACCTTCCTCCTGGGACCGAGGTAGCGGTACTCGGAGGTTGCCCGTTGGCGCAGGGCGAGCACCACGAGGATCTGACCGCGCTGAGGGACGCCGTCACCTCCGGCGCCCCGGTGCCGGACCTCCTGGTCACCTTCCTCCCGGACGCGGAGGGCGATCCCGCGGCCCGCGCCCACACGGTCACCGCCCGGACGACCCGGCTGGTGCAGGAATGGCTCGACGACAGCCGGTTCGACGACAGTCGACTCGTCGTCCTCACCCGGCGGGCGGTGACGACCGGACCGTACGACACCGACCCCGACCTCGCGGCGGCCTCCGCCTGGGGCCTGCTGCGCAGCGTCCAGAACGAACACCCCGGCCGGGTGCTGCTGATCGACACCGACGCACCCGACGACACCGCCACGGCACGCGCGATGGCCGCCGCGCTGATCGCCGACGAGCCCCAACTGGCCGTACGCCATGGCGGTCTGTTCACCGCGCGGCTGCAACGGGGCACCGACACCACCGCGTTGACCGTTCCGTCGGCGCCCAACTGGCGGCTGACCCTGTCGTCCGGCTCGGGGAGCATCGACAACCTGGCGCTGACACCGTTCGCGGAGCCGGACGCACTCGCCCCCGGCCAGGTGCGCGTGGCACTGCGCGCCGCAGGCGTCAACTTCCGCGACGTCGTCGTCTCCCTCGGCATGGTCGCCGACAGCCGCCCGCTCGGCGGGGAGGGCGCCGGCACGGTGCTGGAGACCGCCGACGACGTGACGAACGTACGCCCCGGAGATCGCGTGATGGGCCTGTTCCCCACCGGCACCGGCCCGGTCGCGGTGACCGACCACCGCTTCCTCGCCCCCGTCCCCGACGGATGGAGCGACGCCGAGGCCGCCACGGCCCCCACCGTGTTCCTCACCGCCTTCCACGCCCTGCACGACATCGCCGAACTGCGCCCCGGCCAGACCGTGTTGATCCACGCCGCCGCCGGTGGTGTCGGGCTGGCCGCGCTTCAGCTCGCCCGGCACCGGGGAGCCGACGTGTACGCCACCGCACACCCCGACAAGTGGGCCTTCCTGCACGAGCGGGGCCTCGACCCCGCCAGGGTGGCGTCCTCCCGCACCCTCGACTTCGAGCAGCGGTTCGCCTCGCTGAGCGAAGGCCGGGGAGTCGACGTCGTGCTCAACTCCCTCACAGGCGAGTACATCGACGCCTCACTGCGGCTGCTCCCGCGCGGCGGGCACTTCGTGGAGATGGGAAAGACCGACTACCGCGACGCCGACCGGATCGCGGCCGAGCACCACGGCACCGTGTACACGGCGTTCGACACGATGGACAACGGCCCCGACCGCATCCAGGCCATGTTCGCCGAACTGGGCTCGCTGTTCGCCGACGGATCCGTGCGACCCCTTCCCGTGACGAGCTGGGACGTCCGGGCCGCCCCGCACGCCCTGCGGTACCTCGCCCAGGCACGCCACATCGGCAAGGTCGCGCTGACCCTGCCGGCGACCCCCGCCGGCGCCGGCACGACACTGATCACCGGCGGCACCGGCACCCTCGCCGGGCTGCTCGCCCGGCGACTGGCCGCCACCCACCAGGGCAGCCACCTCCTGCTGGTGTCCCGCACCGGCAAGGCACCCGAACTCGCGGCCGAACTCGCCGACCTGGGCGCGGTGGTCCGGGTCGAGGCGTGTGACGTCACCGACCGTCACGCACTCGACGCGCTGCTGCGGACGATCCCCTCCGAGCACCCGCTGACCGCGATCTACCACACCGCCGGAGTCCTCGACGACGCGACGATCGGCGGTCTCGGCGACGCACAACTGCACCGCGTCCTGGCCCCCAAGGCGGACGCGGCCTGGCATCTGCACGAGCTGACCCGTCACCTCCCGCTGGACGCCTTCGTGCTCTACTCGTCGGCGGCCGGTGTCCTCGGCTCGCCCGGGCAGGCGAACTACGCGGCCGCCAACGCCTTCCTCGACGCCCTCGCCGTCCACCGGCACCACCAGGGCCTGCCCGCCACCAGCGTGGCCTGGGGCCTGTGGGCGCAGACCAGCGCGATGACGTCCCATCTGGACGCCGCCGGCCACGGCCGCATCGGCGCCGCGCTCACCCCGCTGACCACCGAGCACGCGCTCGACCTGCTCACCCACGCGCTGACCGCGCCCGAGCCCGACCTCGTCGCCGCGCCGGTCGCCCCGGCGGCCCTACGGGCCCTCGACCCGCTGACCGCGCCCTGCCTCCTGCGGGCGCTGCTGCCGCGCGCCTCCTCGGCCGGGCGGACACCGCCGCAGGCCTCCGTGGTCGACCGGCTGGCCGGCCAGTCCCCCGAGCAGCGGCAGGTCATCCTGCTCGACCTGGTGCGCTCGGTCACCGCGACCGCGCTCGGCCACGCCGGACCGGAGACGGTGCACGCCGAGCACAACTTCAAGGAACTCGGCCTGGACTCGCTGACCGCGGTGGAACTCCGCAACCGGCTCGGCGCCGCCACCGGCCTGAGGCTGCCCGCCACCCTGATCTTCGACCGGCCGACTCCCGAGGGCCTCGCCCGGCGCCTGGACGAACTGCTCGCCCCGCCGGAGACGACGCCCGAACCGTCCGAGGAGGTTCCCGGCCTGGACCGCCTGGAGGCCTTCCTCACCTCCGACGACACGAACCCCACGGCCCGCGAGAGCACCGTCGTCCGACTCCGCACCCTGCTGCGCCGGTTCGGCGACGACCCCGCCGATCTCGACCACGACCTGGTCTCGGCCACGAACGAGGAACTGTTCGACGCGCTCGACCACGAACTGGAAAGTCCTCACCCCGGATCGGCGAGGTGAGTGTCGTGTCCGACGAGCAGAAACTCCGCACCTATCTCGAACGGGCGACAACGGATCTGCGCAGGGCCCGCGGGCGGCTGCGCGAGTTCGAGGAGGAGCGCCACGCACCGATCGCCGTCGTCGGCATGGCCTGCCGCTTCCCCGGCGGCGCGGACACGCCGGACGCGCTCTGGCAGCTCGTGGTGGAGGGCCGGGACGCGATCGCGGACTTTCCCGCCGACCGCGGCTGGGCCACCTCGTCCCTCTACCACCCCGACCCCGACCACCCGGGCACCACGTACACCAGACGGGGCGGCTTCCTCTACGACGCGGCCGACTTCGACGCGGGCTTCTTCGGCCTGAGCCCGCGTGAGGCACGGGCCACCGACCCCCAGCAACGACTGCTGCTGGAGACCTCCTGGGAAGCCCTGGAGGACGCCGGGATCGACCCGCACGGTCTGCGGGGCACCGCCACCGGCGTCTACACCGGGGTGATCGCACAGCGCTACCCGCCGGGCCTGCGCACCGCTCCCGACGAACTGCGCGGACACCTGCTCACCGGCACCACGCCGAGCGTCGCCTCCGGCCGGGTCGCCTACCACCTGGGCCTGGAAGGACCCGTCCTCAGCCTCGACACCGCGTGCTCCTCGTCGCTGGCCGCGATGCACCTGGCCTGCCGGGCCCTGCGATGGGGCGAGTGCTCGCTCGCCCTCGCCGGAGGAGCGACCGTGATGGCGACCCCGGACATCTTCGTGGAGTTCAGCAGGCAGCGCGGACTGGCCCCGGACGGACGGTGCAAGTCCTTCGGCGCGGCTGCCGACGGCACCGGCTTCGCCGAGGGCGCGGGCATGCTCGTCCTGGAACGGCTGTCCGACGCCCGGGCCAACCGGCACCCCGTCCTCGCCGTGATCCGGGGAAGCGCGGTCAACTCCGACGGCGCGTCCAACGGCCTCACCGCGCCCAGCGGGCCCGCCCAGGAACGGGTGGTCCGGCAGGCCCTCGCGGACGCCCGGCTGACCGTCGCCGACGTCGACGCGGTGGAGGCGCACGGCACCGGCACGGTCCTCGGCGATCCGATCGAGGCGCAGGCCCTGCTCGCCACCTACGGCAGGCGCGGCCCCGGGGACCCGCTGTGGCTGGGCTCCGTCAAGTCCAACATCGGACACGCACAGGCGGCGGCCGGCGTGGCCGGCGTCATCAAGACCGTGCAGGCGCTGCGCCACGGACTGCTCGCGCGGAGCCTGCACTCGGGCGAACCCTCACCGCACGTCGACTGGTCCTCCGGAGCGGTGTCGTTGCTCACCGAGGCCCGCGACTGGCCCGCACGGGACCGGCCGCGCCGGGCCGCGGTCTCGTCGTTCGGGATCAGCGGCACCAACGCGCACGTGATCCTCGAACAGGCTCCGCCCGACACCGAGGCACAGGCCGGTGACACCGGGCCGCGCGAGAGGGAGGCGACCGCGACGGTGCCGTGGGTGATCTCGGCCCGCACCCCGCAGGCGCTGCGGGCGCAGGCCAGGCGCCTGCACACGTACGTCACCTCGCGCGACGTCCCGCCGGCCGAGGTCGGCCGCGCGTTGGCGAGCGGCCGCGCGAGGCTCGAGCACCGGGCCGTGGTGCTGGGCCGCGCCGACGACCTCGCGGCGGGCCTCGACCGCTTCGCCCGCGGGGAGCCGACGGCGAACGTGGTCACCGGATCCGTCGCCGCGGCTCCCGGCCCGATCGCGTTCCTCTTCTCCGGCCAGGGCGCGCAGTGGCCCGGCATGGGGCGCGAACTCGCCGCCGGACACCCGGGCTTCGCCGAGGCGCTGGACGAGGAGTGCGCCCTGCTCGATCCCTACCTAGACCGTCCGCTGCGCGACGTCATGATCGGCGCGGACGCCCGCCTGCTGGAGGAGACCGGTTACACCCAGCCCGCCCTGTACGCGCTGGAAACCGCGCTGGCCGGGACGTTGCTTGCGGCCGGGGTCACCCCGGGCTACCTGATCGGCCACTCGGTGGGCGAACTCGCCGCCCTCCGGATCGCGGGCGTGCTCTGCCCCGAGGACGCCGCCCGGCTGGTCGCCGCACGCGGCCGGCTGATGCAGGCTCTGCCCCCGGGCGGCCGGATGGTGGCCGTGCAGGCCACGGAGGACGAGGTGCTCCCGGACCTCGCCGAGCACGGCAGGGTGAGCATCGCCGCCGTGAACTCGCCGACGTCCGTGGTGCTTTCGGGCGACGGCGGCGTCGTACGCATCGCCGAGCGCTGGGCCGCCCGGGGCCGCCGGACGACACGGCTGCGCGTCACCCGGGCCTTCCACTCGGCCTTCCTCGACCCGATGCTGGACGAACTCCGTTCAGTGGCCGCCGAGTTGGAATTCCGGGAGCCACGCATACCCGTCGTCTCGGGGGTCACCGGCCGCGTCACGAGCCTCGACCGGCTCCGCTCGCCGGACTACTGGGCCGATCAGGCACGCCGGACGGTGCGGTACGCGGACGGCGTGCGCACCCTGCGCGACCGGGGTGTGACGGCCTTCGTCGAGGTGGGCCCGCATCCGGTGCTGACCGCGCCGACCACCGAGACCCTGGGCGACGCGCCCGGGAGCCCGCTCGTCGTCCCGGTGCTGCGGCGCGACCGCGGCGGTCCGTCGGACGTCCTGACGGCCCTGGCCCGGTTGCATGTGCACGGACACGGCACCGGCTGGCCCGGCCGCGGCGCCCCGACCCGTCATGTGGCCCTGCCGACCTATCCGTTCCAACGCGAGCGGTACTGGTTCCACGAGGCCGAAGACCGCCCGGACGCGCCACCGCGCCGGGAGGCCCGGTTCTGGGACGCGGTGGACAGGGGCAACGCGGACGTCCTGTCGGCCGCGCTGGGCCTCGACGCCGACCGGGAGCACGCCCTGCGCGGCCTGCTCCCGTCCCTCGCCGCCTGGCGCAGGCAACGCGACTGGCACTACCGCGTCGCCTGGACCGCCCTGCCCGACGAGCGGGCCGAACGTATCGACGGCGTGTGGCTCCTCGTGGCCCCGGCGGGCTCGTCGGACGACGTCCGGACGGCGCTGACCGAGGGCGGTGCGGACGTCGTCGAGACCGTCGCCGCCGCGACCGACACTCCGGACGGGCTGCGCGCGCGACTGTCCGACGCGGTAGCGCGGAACCCGGCCCCGACAGGCATCTTGTCCATGCTGCCGGCGGCCACGGAAGCCCTGCCCGCGGACCTGCCCTGCCCCGTGTGGACGCTCCGGCGGTCGTCGACGGACCTCGCTCCCTCCGCCACCCCGCCCGCCCCCGAGCCACCCGCACCAGGCCCGCTCCGGCCCCCGGTCATCGACCTGCACGGCGAGTTGACCGAAGCGCTGCGGGGCAGACTGCGCGCCGCCCTGTGCGGCCCCGCCGACGAGGACCGGGTGGTCCTGCGCGGCACCGGTACGTTCGTCAGGCGCCTGCTCCCGCTCGGGGAGCCCTCAGGCACCGAGCCCTGGCAGCCGGGCGAGGGCCCCGTCTTGGTCACCGACGGCACCACCGGCCTGGGTGGCCACGTGGCCGCCTGGCTCGCCCGGCACGGAGCCCGTCACCTGGTGCTCACCCACCGTCCGGGCACCGCTCCCGGAATCACCGAACTGCCCGGCGCCCAGGTCACCATGACCCCGTGCGACCTGTCGGACCGGGACGCGCTCGCCTCGGTCCTCGCGTCCGCCGCGTTCACCACCGTGATCCATGTCGACGAGACGGCCGACGGCGCGGCGCTCACCGCGCTGGACGAGCTGACCAGGCCGCTGCCCCTGGCCGCCTTCGTGGTCTTCTCGCCCATGCAGGGGCTCTTCGAGCCGGCCGGGACGGACACGGCACGGCGGGAAGCCCTCGTCCGTGAACGCCGCGACGCCCAGCTCCCCGTGCTCTCGGTGCTGTGGGGTCCGTGGACGGGTGCCGACGACACCGCCGTCACCCCCGTCGAAGGGCTCTCCCCGGTACGCGTGGACCTGGCGCTGGACATCCTGGAGGAGACCGCCGTACACGACGGCGAAACGCTGCTCGTGGCGGACGTCGACTGGGAGAAGTTCGCCCGGGACCACCGCGGAAGGTTCCTTGAGAATGTCGCGCGGACGGGTGCCACGGACCGTGCCGGCGCTCTGACCGGGCTCGCTCCCGAAGCGCTTCCGCAACTGCTGCTCGGAATGACCGATGCGGAACGTACCACCGCGCTGGTCGACCTGATCCGCGGTCACACCGCCGCGGTGCTCGGTATGACCGCGGGCTCCGACGTCGGCATCACCGACAGCCTGTTCGACATGGGCTTCTCCTCCTTCTCCGCGATCGAACTCGGCACCCGGCTGCAGACGGCGACCGGCGTGGCCGTACCGCCCACCGCGGTCTACGACCACCCGACGATCACCGGCATAGCCGACTACCTCGCCGGCGTGCTCACCGAAACGTCCCCCTGACCACCGCGCGCCCCACGCCCTGGACATCCACTCACACGATGGGAAGCCCGATGCTCTCCGAAGACCTCACCGAACAGTCCCTGCCCACCTTCCCGATGAAGCGCACCTGCCCGTTCGCGCCCCCGCCGCCCTACGGCGAGCTGCGCGAGGCCGACCCGATCGCGACGGTGCTGCTCCCCAACGGCAAGAAGGCCTGGCTGATCACCGGCCACACGTACGCCCGCCGGCTGCTCACCGACGGCCGCCTCAGCTCCAACCGCACCAACCCCGGATTCCCCGAACTGGTCCCCGGCCTGGCCAAGCTCGCCAGCCAGAGCACCGGGTTCATGTCCTGGATGGACGCCGAGGAGCACGCGGGTCACCGCAGGCTCCTCACGGGCGAGTTCACCGTCCGCAAGGTTGCCGGGATGCGTCCGCGCATCCAGCAGTTCACCGACGACGCCATCACCGCGATGCTCCGCCAGGGCCCGCCCGCCGACCTCGTCGAGGCGGTGTCGCTGCCCGTGCCGTCCCTCGTCATCTGCGATCTCCTCGGTGTCCCGTACGACGACCGCGCGTTCTTCCAGCAGCGCACCCGTACCATCGCCGACCGCCGCTGCGACGCCGAGCAGCGCACCGGCGCGCTCGCTGAACTGCGCGGCTACCTCGTCGAGTTGGTCACCAAGAAGGAGACCGACCCGGGCGACGACGTCGTCTCCCGGCTGATCGCCAAGTACCGCGCCGCGGACCGGTACGAACGCAACCACCTGGCCGGTACGGCGATCCTGCTGCTCATCGCGGGCCATGAGAGCACCGCCAACATGATCTCCCTGGGCACCGTGGCCCTCCTGCAGAACCCAGGACAACTGGCCAAGCTCCGCGCCGAACCCGCACTGATGCGCGGGGCGGTCGAGGAACTGCTGCGCTTCTTCAGCATCTCCGACCCGGCGACCAGCCGTGTCGCCGTCGAGGACATCAGCATCGGGGACCACACCATCCACGCCGGAGACGGAGTGATCATCCCCAACGCCGCCGCCAACCACGACCCCGCCGCGTTCGCCGACCCCGGCAACCTGGACGTCCAGCGCGACGCCCGCCAGCATGTCGCCTTCGGCTACGGAGCACACCAGTGCCTCGGCCAGAACCTCGCCCGTGCCGAACTGGAGATCGCGTACACCACGCTCTTCGACCGGGTGCCCGACCTGCACCTGACGGTTCCGCTGGAGGAACTGCCGTTCAAGGACGACGCCAACATCTTCGGCATCAACCAAGTCCCTGTGGCCTGGTGACCGCACCGACCCCACCGATCGTCAGGAAAGGAGGAGCCATGCGGATCACCGTCGACCATGAGCGCTGCGTCGGTGCCGGCCAGTGCGTGCTCAGTGCACCGGAGGTCTTCGACCAGAGCGAGGAGGACGGCACGTCCGTGGTGCGCGAGCCGCACCCGGCCCCGGAGCACCACGACGCCGCACGCCGCGCCGCGGACCTCTGCCCGGGGCGCGCCGTCCGGCTGGACTGACCCGAGTCGGCGGGCGCGCCGACAGGGTGAGCTGTTCCCCCGGCAGCCCCCGGACGCGCCCGCACAACGCACCCGGACCGGCCGTGAACACGGCCGGTCCGGGTGCGTGCCTGTGCTCAGGCCCCGCGCAGTTCCATCTTCGCGACGATCGGGTACGACTCGTCCTCCAGCGACTGGATGCGCCAGGTGCGGGTGCCGACCAGCCCCGCGTAGCGGCCGCTGGTGCCCTGGCACCGGTAGGTGATCCACTTCTGTGCCAGCACGTCGGAGCGGTTCATCGTGCCCCACGCCATGATCGTGCCGTCGGGCAGCCGGATCTGTTCCGCCACGTGCTCCACCAGGTGTCCGGACTCCGGATCGGCGTAGAGGATGTCCATGCATCCCACGGTCGTGCCTATGTGCTTCCCCTCGGTGTCGAACACGTCGCACCAGTAGGTCGCCATCATGCCCGGACCGAAACCCTCGATCGAGCCGGACTCGTTGAGGTCCTTCTTGGTCACCTTCTCCACCAGCTCGACGGTCACCACATCGTTCGCGGTCGTCGTGTCGCCCATGCTCGCCCCTCTCGGACAGCCGCTTCCGCCCCGCGCGGGCGGTCCAGAGGATGGTCGTCCGCAGTGCTAAAGCCCCTCTTGCCCGGTCGGCCGCCGAGGGACCAAGGACCGCTTTAGCCGCCCCTCATAGGGTCGGTTGCACACGGTGTCGCCGAGCATTGGGAGCAGCCGCATGGGATCCGCACGCTTGCCCCGGGAACGCCGCCACACGCTCTACTTCCTGCGCTGGATCCGGTCCGCCGCCCCTGTCCACCTCGACACCGAGGTGGAGATGAGCCGGATCACCGAGCACCGCGAGAGCCGGCGCGCCACGGGCACCCGCTATTCGGTCGTCAGCTACGTGCTGCACGAGGCCGGCCGAGTGCTCGCCGAGCACCCGGAGGCCAACTCGCTGGTGCGCGGCGGTCTCGTGCCACGCGTCCACACGCCGGCCTCGGCGCACGGCAAGCTCGCCCTCGACAAGACGGTCAACGGCCGGCGGATGGTCCTCGCCACCGTGCTGGCCGACCTGCAGTCGGCCGGCCTCGACGACATCCAACGGCAGGTGGACCGCTTCCGCGACAACGACCCCGCGGACATGCCGGAGTTCGCCCCGCTGTGGAAACTGATCCGGCTGCCCGCACTCCTGGGAAACGCGGCCTTCCGCATCGGCGTCGGCGCCCCGCGCCGCCGCACCCGGCTGCTCGGCACCTTCGCCGTCACCTCGCTCGGGCACAGCGTCGTCGACGGCTTCCACTCCATGGGCGGTACGACCGTCACCCTCGGCGTCGGACGGATCGTGCACCGCCCCGTCGCCACCCCGGACGGCCGTGTCCTCGTCGCGCCGATCATGCGCCTCTCCCTGACCTTCGACCACCGGGTGATCGACGGCGCCGAGGCGGCGGACGTCCTGGCGGAGCTGAAGGCCCGCCTGCAGAGCTTCGCCCCGCCGGCCGATGCCGCCCCGGAGCGGCGGGCGGAGCGGGTCACCTCATGAACGACGTCGACGAACTCAAGGAGTACCTGCTGCTGCACGCACGGGTTCAGGGCATGCGACCCGAGCAGTACCACCGGATCGTCGGCGCCGTGCGCACGGACGACGAACGCGACCCGGACTCCTGGACCGCCCGGTGGTGCGCCGAGGCCGAGCTCCACGAAAGGGCCGGACAGCTGTTGGACGCATGCCGCGCCTACAACCTCGCCCGCTTCCCCTACGTCGACGGCCCCGTGCGCAGGCGCGCCCTCGACAACTGCGTCGCGGTGTTCGACCGTTGGCGGCACGAACACTCCGGCATCGAGCCCCTCACGGTCCCGGGCGCGAGGGGCGAGATCAGGTGCTGGACCACCGGCCTGTCCGACGGGGCCCGCCGCCCGGTCGTGGTGCTCATGGGCGGCATGGTGAGCATCAAGGAGCAGTGGGCGCCCCTGCTGCCGCTGTTCGACCGGCAGGGCTTCGCCGCCGTCGCCACGGAGATGCCGGGGGTCGGCCAGAACACCGTCCCGTACACGCCCACGAGCTGGCGGATGATCTCGGATGTGCTCGACGCCGTCTCCGACCGGTGCGACGCGAGCCGGGCGTACGCCGTGTGTCTCAGCTTCAGCGGCCACCTCGCACTGCACTGCGCCGCCCACGACCCCCGGATCCGCGGCATCGTCACCGCGGGCGCACCCGTCGACGCCTTCTTCACGGACGCCGGGTGGCGGGCGGACGTTCCCCGCCTGACCACCGACTCGCTCGCCCATCTGACGGGCCGGTCCACCGACGACATGACCGAGTGGGCGATCGACGGCGAGACGCTGGACCGGGTGACCGTGCCCGTGCACTACCTGGTCAGCCGCCGCGACGAGATCGTACCGCCGGACGAGATCGCGGTACTGCGACGGCATCTGCGCCGGCTGCACGTGCGGGAGAACGACGACGTCCACGGCTCACCGCACCACATCGCCGAGTCCCGCCTCTGGGTGGTGCGGTCCCTGCTGCGGCTCAGGGGCGGACACCGGATCCGCGTCGCGATCCTCGCCGCCCTGCTCGCCCTCCTGCGGCTGCGTACCCTCGTGCGCCGCCGTGTACCCGGAACGACATCGGCCACGGGCGGCCCGTCCGCGCCCTCCCGCACGACCTCACCCAACGTCCCAGAGAAGGGAACCGCAGACCATGGAAGCTGAGCAGAAACACGCGATGGCGGTCGGTCAACTGGCCATCGGGGGCTGGTTCTCCCGCGCCCTGGCCGTCACGGCCCGGCTCGGCATCGCAGACATCCTGGACGGCGGACACCTGCCGCACACGGAGATCGCCGAGCGCACCGGCTCCGACCCCGATGTGCTGCTCCGGCTGCTGCGGGCCCTGGTCTTCGTAGGAGCCGCGGAGCGCGACGCCGACGGCGCCTTCGGCATCACCGAGCCGTTCCAGCAGCTGCGCACCGACCACCCGCTCTCGCTCCGGCACACCGTCATGCTGTTCGCAGAAACCTACGACGACGCGTTCGGCGCCCTGCTGCACACCGTCCGGACGGGCAAGTCGGGATTCCAGAAGGTCTTCGGCACCTCGTTGTTCGAGCACTTCGAGACGGACGCCGAGGCCGCCCGGGTGTTCGACCTGGCGATGGTGGAACTGGCCCGCCCGGTGGCCGTCTCCCTGCTCAGGGCCCGCGACTTCTCCGGGGTCGGCACGATCGTCGACGTCGGCGGGGGCGGCGGCGCGATGCTGCGCGGCATGCTCCGGGCCCTCCCGGACGTCAAGGGCGTCAGCACCGACCGGCGCAGCGTCTGCGAGAGGGCCGCCGCCGAACTGGCGAAGTCCCCGGACAGCGGGCTCGCCGGGCGCCTCGCCTTCGAGCCCGCGGACTTCTTCCAGGAAGTCCCGGCCGGCGGTGACCTCTACCTGCTCAAGAACGTGCTGCACGACTGGGCCTTCGAGAGCGGCAAGCGCATCCTCGGCACCGTCGCCCGGGCCATGACGAGTACGGCCGCGCAGCACGGCACCGACGCTCCCGTCCCGCGTCTGCTGGTGATCGAACCGCCCATCACCCAGGACTTCGACGCGGCCCGCGAACTGTTCCAGATGGTGGCGTGCGAGGAGGGCATGCACGGCCTCACCGAGGAGGGCATGCGCGGCCTGCTCGACGCGGCGGGCTTCGACGTGCGGTCCGTCCTCCCGCTGCCCACCGGCCACAACGTGTACGAAGCCACCGTCCGCACCACGTCCGAAGCCCCCCTCTAGGAAGGACAAACCATGTCAGCAGATACAGCGTCCGCGACCGCCGCGCCGGCGGAGCCCCAGATCGTCGTCGAAGTCGTCGAGAAGATCACCAAGAGCGAACTCAACGTCACGACCCCGCCCAACACGTGGGGCCCGGGCACGATGGCCACCTACTGGTGCGATGTGTTCGACGCCGACGGAAAGGTGGTCGGTACGACCGTCGGGTCCATGGTGATCCTCTACCAGGACCCAGAGACCGGTCACTTCATCGAACAGGTCTCGGAACAGATCTCGCTGCCCGACGGAACGATCGCTGCTTCGGGACTCGTCGACCGCACCGAGGTCCTCCAGCAGAAGTGGCTCGGCTACCGGGCCGAGGGCACCAGCGGGCGCTACCTCGGTATGACGGGAAGCCGGAACTTCCGGATCACGTCTTTGACCGACCCGTCGTTCCCCATCGATGCCAAGTGGGAACTGAGTGCCGGGTGAGAGGTGCCGCATGTTGCGTCCTCTCAAGGCGATCGCCTACGGGTGTGTGCGCCTGGTCTGGGAGAGCCTGGTGGCCTACGGGAAGGTGTCGTGCTGCGTCGCGGACCTCCCCGAGTCGACGCCCACCGCGGCCGATCCAGGGCCACGGCACCCGGAGCGGGTTCGCCGAGACGTACCGCTGAGCCGGGTCGAGAAGACCCTCCAACGGCAACTGCGCAATTACGTGTGAATCGCTCGGAGGTGTTTCACCATGTCGCAGATCAAGGTCCTGCTGGTCGGAGGGCTGTCCTACTTCCCTTCCGACGAGCGGGTCCAGTTCACGGAATCGCTGGGCGAGAAGATCAAGTATCGGTTCGGCGCGAGCTACGAACACTACGTCCACGAAGGCGACTACACGACCGTCGACGGCGAGGAACTGCCGGTGTTCCAGTGGACGGCACGGACCGCCATCGCGGAATGAGCCGCGTCCCGAACAGCCGTGACAAGCTGTCGGACCTGCACGCCGTCCGCGCCCGGGCCCTGCGCGGCCCGGGCGCGACCGCATCCCCGACGCGGTGCGCCGGGAGCCGGCCGACTGCCCGGGAGCGCATCGGACTTCTCCTGGACCCGGGGTCCTTCCGGGAGGTGGAGCAGTTGCGCCGGCATAGGGCGACCGGGTTCGGCATGGAAGCGAACGATCCGCATACGGATGGTGTGATCACCGGCTGGGGGAGTGTGGAGGGCCGTCCCGTCTTCGTGTACGCCCAGGACTTCCGCGTGTTCGGCGGCGCGCTGGGCGAGGCACACGCCGCCAAGATCCACAAGGTCATGGACATGGCCCTGTCGGCCGGTGCCCCGCTGGTGGCCCTGAACGACGGTGCGGGGGCCCGCATCCAGGAAGGTGCCGGCGCGTTGGCGGGATACGGGGGGATCTCCCGGCGCAACACCCGTGCCTCCGGCATGATTCCGCAGATCAGCGTGATGCTCGGCCTGTGCGCGGGCGGCGCGGCCTACAGCGCCGCCTTGACCGACTTCGTCTTCATGGTTCGCGACACCTCCCAGATGTTCGTCGCTGAACCGCGGGTCGTGAAGACGGTGACCGGTGAGGAGATCACTCGGAACGGCTTGGGCGGCGCGGATGTGCACGCCGAGACCTCCGGCGCGTGCCACTTCGTCCACGACGACGAGGAAACCTGCCTCGCCGAGGTCCGCCACCTGCTGTCCATGCTCCCGCAGAACAACCGGGAGCTCCCGCCGTCCGTGCCCTGCGACGACCCCGCGGACCGCCGCTCGCCGTCTCTCGCGGAACTGGTCCCCGCGGACGGGCGTCACCCGTACGACATGGCGAAGGTGATCGAGGCGATCGTCGACGACGGCGACTGTCTGGAGGTCCACGAGCGTTGGGCCCGCAACATCATCTGCGCCCTGGCCCGCCTCGACGGTCAGGTGGTCGGCATAGTGGCGAACCAGCCGCAGACCCTGGCGGGCGTCCTGGACATCGCGGCATCCGAGAAGGCCGCCCGTTTCGTCCAGACGTGCGACGCGTTCAGCATCCCGCTCGTGACCTTGGTGGACGTCCCCGGCTTCCTCCCCGGCATCGGACAGGAGCACGGCGGAATCATCCGGCACGGCGCGAAGCTGCTGTACGCCTACTGCAACGCCACAGTTCCGCGCGTCTCCCTGATCCTGCGCAAGGCGTACGGCGGCGCGTACATCGTGATGGACTCACGCTCCATCGGCGCCGACCTCGCCTACGCGTGGCCGACCAACGAGATCGCGGTCATGGGTGCGGAAGCGGCCGCGGGCGTCGTCTTCCGCCGTCGGATCGCGGAGGCCGGGGACCCCGAGGCGATGCGCGCCCGCATGGTGAAGGAGTACCGGGCCGAACTGATGCACCCGTACTACGCGGCCGAGCGAGGCCTGGTCGACGACATCATCGCCCCGGCCGAGAGCCGGGAGACACTGATCCGGTCCCTCACCATGCTCCACGCGAAGTACGCCGACCTGCCCGCCCGCAAACACGGCAACCCTCCGCAGTGACCAGTGTCATCCCGTCGGCGCCATGAGTGGTGAACGCGCCTGCGTCCTCCGCGTCCCGGACGGATGAGGTGCCCGGGCTGCAGAGGATCCGGGCCGTCCGGGTGGGCTACTTCTCTGCGAGGACACCGTTGGCGAATTCGGCGGTGGTCGCCGAATGACCTTGCGGTGGCGGGAGGATGGCTCGAACGGCGGGGGGTGCCTCTATGTCCTTCGTCAAGGCACCCCTGTCGGGTTTGGGGTGATTCGGTCTTGCTGGGGTCATGCGGCGATTTCGATGTCCGTGGGCGTGCGGGATTCGTAGAAGGTGCCGTCGCGGAGCATGGCGAACAGGACGCTGATGCGTTGGCGGGCGAGGCGGAGTCGGCGTTCATGCAGGCGAAGGCGGAGAGGAACATGGCGCGTTTGAGCTGGCGGTTGCCGCCGCGTGGGGCGTGTTCGCCGTGGATCGAGGTCCCCGACGACTTCGTGGTCGGGGTAAGTCCGGCGTAGGAGGCCAGGTGGGCGGCGCTGGGGAAGCTGGTGGCGTCGCCGACGGTGACCAGCAGGACGGCGGCGGTCCTGACGCCGACGCCGGGCGTCGGCGTCAGGACCGGGGAAAGAGGGTGGGCCTCCAGAAGGGTGTTGATCTGGGCCGCCCCGACCGCGGCCCTCCTCGGGCGCTTCGACGCAGAGGGCCAGCTTCAGTACGTCGGCCGTACCACCGTGCTGAACGTGGCCGCCCGCCAGACCCTCGCCAGCGAACTCCAGCCCGGCCGCCCCGGTCATCCGTGGACCGGGTGGACGTTCTCCGCGGGGTGGGGCTCACGGCAGCAGCTCCAAGTGCGGCTGGTGGAACCGGTCATCGTCGCCGAAGTCGCCGTCACGTGTCCTTGGACGCGTCGGGGCGGTGGAGGCACCCTGTCCGGCTCATGCGCGTGCGCACCGACCTCGCGCCCTCCGAGATCCCCCTGCTCGAAGAGGAACGCTGACACGAGCCCCCGCCTGAACGCCCTGGCACAGGCGCCGGCGTTGATGCCAGAGCGCAAGAAGCGTCCGGCTGGCCGAAGGGTGAAGGATGCGAACCCGGGGGTCCGATTCGGCCTCTGTGCCAGGGCAGCTGCGTTGCCCAGTGTTCCCCCAAGGTATGGCGGCCCCGGATGATCGGCACGCTGGTCGTACCACGCGGCGCCGGTCAGGCCGTTCTCCTGGCAGTGTGCTCCCCCTGCCGTGCCCGGCGCGTGCTGAAAGACGAGCAGTGTCAGCGTGGATGTCACACGCACCTTCACCGGGTGCGCCCGGGTAGGGTCTCGCCGCTCGTGGCCAAGCGCGTGCCCGTGACCTGCTGGTCTTGAGGCCGTCTCACGCTGTGGCCAAGCTGCGAAGATCCTCAAATGGTTGGCCGTCAGGATAGTGATAATGCTGCGGACGGGGAAAGCTAATCGATACAGTGAGTAGTGGTCCTGATGTCGACCGTAAGGACACTGGGGGAAGCAATGGCTGATCGTGAAAGCGTCATCGTCGGATCCGGTCAGAGGTGGATAAACGGAAAAGAATCCAGCAGTGAGTACTTCTCCCGGGCTCGCCGCTCCGCTGCTCCCCCTCCCACCACTGCGAGGAACCGCCTCATCGACCTCGTGTTGCGGGTGCTCTCCTCACGCAAGACAACCTGACCTGCCTCCAGAAGTTCGCGCTGTCCGTCCAGCAGCGCAGCCCACACCGTGTGCCGACGCTGCCTGGCCAGCCACTTGCCGACGTCCACCCCCCGCACCGTGACGCCGGGCATGCTTCACCTCCGTCCCGTCGGGCAGCGCCTCTACGCGGGCTCTGGGGTCTTTCGCGGAGCCCGTGCGGGCCCCCTTGGAACTGCGCCGGGGGCGTAACGCCCTTCCTTGAAGGCAGCCAAAGGCCGCCTTGGACGGTTTGCGGGCGCCTCCCGCTCCGGCGGCAGCGGCACGGCGCCGATCTCCTCCAGGAGCGCGGCCCAGGAGATCGCCGGGGGCCTGTCTGCGGACATCACTGCCGGGTGCCTTGCCTGCGAACCTGCAGGCCGGCGCCAAATACGGGGTCTCCACCGCGGACACGCCCACCGCGGCACAGGCACGGGCACCTGGGAGGGTCCTCTCGGCCTCCGGCAAGGCCGCCGGCACCGAGGTCGTCAGCGGCGACCTGATCTACCTGCGCAACCTCTACGGCGGCGACGGCGGCTACCTGGACACCAACGGGCACGCCACCGCTGACCAGAAGAACGCCGGCGGCAAGTTCAACGTCCTCACCTCCCAGGCCAAGGACCGGGCCGCGGGAACCGGCCGGGCGGATCGTCGCCCAGACCTCCAATCCCCTCGACCAGAACGTCCACATCGGCGACACCGTCCACCTGGCCAACCTCGACGGCGACAACGGCGGCTTCCTGGAGACCAACGGCGCCACCACCGCCTCGGGCGGCAAGTACGACGTGTGCACCAACGCCTACTACAACCGCAGCAACTCCGACGTGGCCGACTGGAAGATCCACAAGGCGTAACGCCTGACCACAACACTCCGCCCCCGGGCCGCTCACTGCCCGGGGCCGGGGCGGGGCCGGAGAGGGAAACAACGTGATCGCTTGGCAGCGGACCGACCGGAAGAAACCGTCCGGCACCACCGGGGTCAGGGCCACGGTGGCTGCCGTCGCCGCGACGGACACGCTCGACGCCGAGGCCCGCTCCTGCGCCTTGGTCCGGACTCGCACCTGCACCTGAACTGATGGACCGGCACAGCCTGGCAGTGGGACGGCCAGGGCACCTCGGCAGGATGCAGCGTCATCGAGTCGGTGGGCACGGTCTCGGTGCAGGACGGGGGCGGGGGACAGGGGCCGTACACAAAGGGCGAGCCGCTCGGTCCGGTCGGGGTGGCATCGGGAAGAAGATGTTCAGCCGCCTCGACGGAAAACGGAGGCACGGCATGCTCTGCCCGTCCGGCCGCGCCCATATGGGTGAACTTGATGCAGCAAAAACGTTCAGGCTCGAGAGGGGCCTGTGGCACGCCCCGATGCTGGGACTGATGAAGGGGGACTCCCATGCGGCTTGGCACCAGGATCACCAACGGCTTCATTCCCATCACGTTGGCTGTGCTCGATTTTTCCCGTGCGACGCCGCCGGGGCCAAGTACGGGAAGCCCGGCCTCGTTCGCTGAACGTGTCGATGTGCTTGCGGTCCTGGGCTGACGGCGGTGTCCGAAGGGGCTGTCGTGCGTTCGGCCTGCCCGGGCGTCTCAGCTGAGGCGAGGGGCAAGCAGCTGAACTCCTCGGTGCTGGCCTGGGCGCGCCGCGTGGGGCTGGGCACCGGCACCGTCGAGGAGGAGCGCCTGGCTGCCATGCGGCTGGGAGAGTTCGCCGCCCGGGTAGTTCCCGAGGCCGGTGCGGCTGAGGCGGAGCTGACGGCACAGTGGGCTGCGTTTGTCTGTCTGGTGGACGACAGGCTCGATCGCGGTGGTCTGGGCTCTCGCCCGGAGGAGGTCCGTGCGCTGTTCGGCGGGCTGCTGGGCGTGCTCACCGCGAACCGTGCCGTCGTTTCGAGCGGTGAGGTCGAGACGGCGCTGACCGACCTGTGGCGGCGTACGGCTCCTTGCATGTCCTCTCGGTGGCGGGAGCGGTTCATCACCGATTACCGGGAATTCGCTCAAGCCACGTACCAGGAGGCCACAGGCCGCAGAGACCGCGTCGGGTTGCCACTCGATGACTACATCCTCCTGCGCCGCCGGACCATCACCGTGTTCCCGATGGCCGACATCGTCGAGTGCACCGCCGGCGCTCCCTGGCCTGACCACCTGGGTTGTGACCTCGCAGTGAGGGCCTTGCGGCAGGCAGCTGCCGATGTAGCGGGCTGGACGAATGATCTCGTCTCGGCCGACGGCGACCTGCAGGCAGGCCAGGAGAGCCTGGTGGCTGTCGTGGGGCGCGAACACGGTTGTTCTCCGTCCGCCGCGCACGAGCGGGTGACCACGATGCGGGACGACCGCCTTCGGGACTTCTACACAATCGCGGCTGTTCTGGCTGCTGGTGAAGGTGTACCCCCGGCAGCCCGGGAGCCGTTGCGGAGCTATGTGGGGGCGCTCGGATCCTTTCTGGCCGCGACACTGCACTGGCTCGGCGTCACCGGCCGGTTCGAGACCCGCTGGCTGTCGGGCAGTCACGGCGGCCCCGCCTCATCTGTCGTGCTCTGACCCCACGTACGCCCGTTCGTTTGCTGTGTCCGCTAGGAAAATCGCTGATGAGACCACTCGCCGCCGAGTATCTGCCCCCCACCTGGCCCACCTCCCGGTTCCCTGCCGGGCTGCTTACGGGACAGGGCCGGATCGTGGCTGGGCTACTCGACAAGGTCGGAGCCGACGGCGCAGTCCGCGATGCGTGCCGAAGCCGCGTCCTTGAGTCCGCGCTCACCCTTTCGCTCCTGGAGCGGCACAGGCGCCGGCACATCGGTGCACGAGACCGTCTCATGCGCTATCTCGAGCACCACCGCAGCACCGGCGACTTGTTGGATGCGGCTCTGGCCGAAACCGCTCTGGGACAGGTCGGACAGCCGGTACGCCCCGAAGTACTCGACACGATCACGGACCGGGTGCCAGACTTCGCCGGAGCCCGCAAGCGCGCTCTGGTCCACGCACTCTTCACGATGCTCGGCGCAGCACCTGGCCGTGATGATTGGGACCCCAAGGCTTTCGACGTGAGTGCACTGCACCCCTGGGCCGCCGTGCAGGTCACCGCAGTCAAGGCTGTCCTCGGCCGGACAGCCGGGAAGCCGTTGCCCTCTGCCGATGACCTCGACTTGCTGGCGTCCACGCAGCGACGCGGGACCGTGTGGGAGGGCAATCTCCTCATCCATCTCTCGGTCCTGCACACCCTCGCGGTCCTGCCCGGGATGGGCGCCACGGTCGAGGAGGGTCTTCGAACAGCACTCCTTCACCAGCGTGAAGACGGAGGCATGCCGTTCGTCACCGACACGGACACATGGTGCACGGTCACCGCAGGGCTCGCCCTGCACGCCGCTGGTGCACCACGACCTGTGCTGCACCGTGTGGCGCGGCACCTCGTGACGGTTCAGCAGGAAGACGGCGGCTGGTCCTACACCGACCGGGCGCGGCTCTCGGACACGGACTGCACCTCCGTCGCGATCGAATTCCTCCACCAGCTCGATCCACGCGTCTACCGCGACTCGATCCGGCGCGGCGTAGGCGCGCTGATCGCTGTGCGCGGAGCCGACGGTGGGTTCCCCACCTACGGCGCGGGCACCCCGTCCGAGGCGTGCATGACGGCTGCCGCGATTAACGCACTGAGCACGCAGGACCACCTCCCCAACGGCGTGGTGGGATCGGCCCTTCACTATCTGGCGAACAGCCAGGACCAGGACGGCTGTTTTCCTCCCGGCTGGAGCAGAAGCCGCCTCCACACTCTCTTCAGGGTCCACCTCGCCGCCAGCCACGCCGGCCGGCCGGCTTTTCCCGTCGTCCGCGCCATGCAGGAACGGATCACCTCCCTGGTGTGTGCCGCCCAGCGTGAGGACGGCGGTTTCGGCCTGCAGGACGGCAGCCGCAGTGACGCGATCAGTACCTCCTATGCCCTCATCATCCTGGCGGCCGGATGCCCCGACCCGGCACCGGCCGTGCGCGCTGCCCGCTATCTGCTGTCTCATGTGCGCGCCGACGGCTCCGTCGACTCGCCTCCCGACATGGTGGGCCCGCGTCCCTTCCCCTACCACGTCCCCGTGCTGGCCGACGCCTTCACTCTGCTCGCACTGGGCCACCTCAACTCCCGCATCCAGCCTTCCCGCCCCATGGCAGAGGGCCCACGGCACGGCGGAGCGAGACCCTTCGAGAGGACAGCGCCGTGAGTTGCCGGCTCCCAAGGCGGCTACCGCCACGGCGAAGGCTGTCGTCCAGACACCCACAGAAGAGCTGCGGCCCAGACAGGTTCCGACTCGCGGCCCTTGTGTGGCCCCGCCAAGATCGCCGGTCACACGGCCTGCCAGCCGATACGCCACCCCCGCACCCCCCGGCCAAGGGACGGCCCCTCCCTGACACCGCCTCCTGCCGCAGGAAGCGAACGAGCCGCCATCTGATGACACCGAGTGGCAAGCAGACCCGGTCACTCGCAAGCGGGTAGTCCTTCCGGCTGCTTCCGCCTCACACCCGGCCGGCAACACCTCTCACCCGACCCCGGAACCGCCCGCTGAACGCCCAAGCCCCAGTCCCGAAGCCGCAACAGCCCGGAAAGCACCACATGACCAGCCCACTGCGCCCCACATCCATGGACCTGACCATGCATCACATGGCTCAGACCTACCCCGCGACCCCCCAGACCATCGGAGTGGTCCTCCACCTGGACGGAACGCCGCCCTCCCTCGGTGAACTCCGCAGCCACGTCGCCAAGCACCTTTACCACGAGCCACGCCTCACCCACTACCTCCAAGGACCCGGGCTCAGGGCCCGCTGGCAACACGAGGCCGCCCCGAACCTCGAAACACGCATCCGCACACAACATGTCCCACCCGGCGACTCCCACTTCGACAACGTCCTTCGCGAGCTGGCGGAACACCCACTACCCGACCAAGGCCCCCTGTGGGACGTATGGCTACTGTCCGGTTACGCCACCAACCGCTATGCCATCTGCTGCCGAGCTCACCACAGCGCCCAGGACGGCATGGGCCTCATCAGCACTCTGCACACGCTCTTCGGCACCACCAACCCGCCCGCCGCGGCACCTGTAGCCCGCACCGGCCCCAGGACCTACCTGCGCACGGTGCGCAGCACCCTCACGGCTTGCACCGCCAACGGCATCTGGACCGATCCCGCACGGCCTCTGAGCGGTACCCGCCACCTCAACTGGGCGTCGGTTTCCACCCAGTACCTCCGCACCGCGGCTGTGGCGCGTGGCGGTGACACCAACGACGCCTTCCTGGCTGCTCTCAGTGGGGCGTTGCGCACGTGGTGCTCCGAACACTGGCCCAGGGGCGCTGGAAGGCCCTTGCCCGCCATCACGATGGTCAACCTGCGCCGTGCCGGAGACCGCGCACGGCCCGGCAACCTGTTCGCCTTCGCCCCCCTCGCACTCCCTTGCGAGGAGTCAACGGCTCAAGCCCGCCTCGACCACGTTGTCGCAGCGAACCGTGCCACCAAAGACCCCGCCCACCAAAATGCCCTGCGGGTGCTGATGGACCTCACCCCCGCCCGGGCGTTTCACACGATGGCCGGCTGGCTGACCACGCCCGCCAGGGCGCCCATTTCCGCTTCGTACCTGGCAATTCACCGGCCCCTGGCCTACCGGGGCGACCCCGTCACCCATATCCAGCCCTTCACCTGGCTGCCGCGCAATCAGCCAGCGTCCGTCGTCGCCTGCAGTTACGACGGCAACACCAGCGTCTGCTTCGCCACCGACGCAGCACTTCCCGCAGCCCGCAGTCTTCCCGCTCTGCTCGCCGATGCAGCCGACGAGCTGACGACCCGACTGGTTCGTTCCCGGGCAAAAGCACCGAGCCGACTTGAAGGCCCTGAAATCCCGACTCCCGTGGCCGCCCCGGTCGACAAAGACACCACCGCAATCGTCATCGACTTCACGCTCATCAAGAACCTGCTGGTCGACCACGGGGCTCTGCCCGCCGGGCCGATCACACAGGATGCGACCCAATCGCAGGCAGGCATCGACTCCATGGCAGTCACCGCACTGTCCATGGCGCTCGAGGACCGACTCGGCCTGATCATCACCGAACATGACCTGGCGCAAGCTCCCACCGTTGCAGACCTGGTCGACCTTGTCACCCGGCGCGCCGCACCCCCGACCGGCAGCTGAACTCACCATTCTCTCCCCCGTTATGTTTTCCGCGGTCCTGCAAGAGGGCCGCTGGCCTCCGGGCCCGGCATGGCTGTTCCCCCTGTCGAAGATATGACCTGGGGGGTGGTGTCAGTGCGCCGTGAGGCGCTGCAATTCGTGCGGAGGTGAGAGACCGTCGCCGTCGTCCCTGTCGCAGCAGGGTGATGAAGCTGGGGGCAGCCTGATCCGGGAGGTGCCGGTGAGGGCGAGAGCGGCCCCGACAAAGCCGGGACAGGCCAGAACTGCCAGATGGCCCGGGTCCGGCGAGCGTGATGGAGAGGAGTACGAGAGGAACCAGCGTTTACGTCTCTCAACCCCCCGCCGGCTCAAACCTGTGCAGATATGGGCCGGGTGCGGTGCGTCTTCGAACCGGGTGACTGGAGCGGGGAACTCCTGGGCGGGCTTTGACATGCCCGTCGGGAGGCCACGGTGAAGTGCTGCGGGGTAGCCGTGGCGATGCCGCAGGGACAGAGCTGGGCTCCTACTCCGTCGAGCGAATTGCAGTGAACACGGGAACCGTTCCGGCTCACGCCCGCTGCCAGGGATCCGTCCTGGCGGACGGGCTGGGTTCATCGTCGGCCGATCGGGCCGGAACGGGGCGGAGTCGCCGTAGTACTTCGAGCGCACGAGAGGTGCGCACATGGGGAAGGGCGGCAGCGGTATCGAGAAGGGAAGGAGGCTGTAATGCCGAAAGATGCACCGATGAACGGCGGTGCTCCGCCTGTCGAGGACCCGGAAGAGTCCGGCGGGAGGGTATCGGGGATGCAGGCCAAGCTTCACCGTTGGGCGGCGGCCGATCCTGGCCGCAGGTTCGACGACCTGTTCAACTTCGTGCACGACCCGATGACGCTGCGCTATGCGTTCTACCGGGTCGCGGGCAACAAGGGGGCCCGGACTGCGGGCATGGACGGCGTTACCGTCGCTCATGTTGAAGAGCAGATCGGTGTCCTCCGGTTCCTGGACGACGTGCGGACCAGTCTCAAGGATGGTTCGTTCCGGCCTCAGCCGGTGCGGGAACGCAAGATCCCCAAGCCGGGTGGTTCCGGAAAGGTCCGCAGCCTAGGTATTCCGACGGTGGCGGACCGGGTTGTCCAGGCGGCGCTGAAGCTGGTGCTGGAACCCATCTTCGAGGCCGACTTTGATCCGGTCTCCTACGGGTTCCGGCCCGAGCGGCGTGCTCACGACGCGATCGCCGAGATTCAGCTGTTCGGCTCCAAGGGTTACCGCTGGGTGCTGGATGCTGACGTGGAAGCGGCCTTCGACAACGTTTCGCACTCTGCTCTCCTTGAGCGGATACGCAAGCGGGTCAAGGACAAGCGAGTCGTGGCCCTGGTGAAGGCGTTCCTCAAGGCCGGAGTTCTCACCGAACTCGGAGACCAGAGGGCCTCCGACGCCGGGACGCCGCAGGGAGGCATCCTGTCTCCGTTGCTGTTCAACATAGCCATGTCGGCGCTCGATGAGCGTCTGCAGGAGCCGTGGAAGGACGGCGGGACGATGGGAACCGCTGCCCGACGCGTCCGACGCCGGGCGAAGGGCCTGCCGAACTGGAAGGTCTCCCGCTACGCGGACGACCTTGTGGTGCTCGTGAATGGCTCCCGCGCCGACGTCGAGGACCTGAAGCATGAGGTCACTGAAGTGCTCGAACCACTCGGGTTACGGCTGTCACCAGCCAAGACCCGGATCGTGCACATGAGTGAAGCGTTCGACTTCCTTGGGTTCCGCATCCAGTGGAAACGCAAGCGAGGAACGGACAAGTGGTACGTCTACACGTTCATCGCGGACCGGCCCATCCGGTCGCTGAAGGACAGGATTCGTGCCCTGACACGCAGGAAGTCGCAGCAGAACCCCAGAGAGGTGCTGGCCAGACTCAATCTGATCATGCACGGCTGGGCCAACTACTTCAGGCATGCAGTCTGCAAACACACCCTGAGCAACCTGGCGAATTTCGTCTGGTGGCGGGTGGTCAAGTGGATGCAGACCCTGCATCGCTGGAGGTGGAAGGACGTCCGCCGCTGGCTGAAGGCACCCAATGGGAGCTGGAAGCCGATCTCGGTGGACGGGGTCGAGTTGTTCGATATGGCAGCGGTGCCGGTTACCCGCTACCGCTACCGGGGCAGCAAGATTCCCAATCCTTGGGTCCCTGCATAACCACGCGGAACGGCAGAGACCGTGGAGAGCCCGTTGCGTCGTGAGGCGCACGGCGGGTTCGGCGAGCGGTCTGGGGAGACGGACCGAGAGCAATCCCGGCACCGCGCCCCAGGCCGACTCAACCCGGGCCCGAGAGGCGCCGTTGGAGACGCTGATGAGTGCCTCTGTGTGTCAAGCGGTCGGAGCCAGAGTCGTGTGGCGGTCGCGTTTGAGTGTGCGGTAGACGACGTTCGACAGGCGTCGTTTGAGGGCCCTGCGGGCCTCTGCAGGCGTCTTGCCTTCGGCGATTTTCCGCAGGTAGTAGTCCTGGCCTCGGCCGCCGTCGCGGATCTGGCAGACCGCGATGATGTGCAGCACGGAGTTCAGCGCGCGGTTGCCTCCGGTGTTGAGGCGGTGGCGGGTGTTCTTGCCGCTGGACGCGTCCAGGGGCGCGGTGCCGGTGTAGCTGGCGAAGTGGTGCTCGGTGGGGAAACGTGTGACGTCGCCGACGTGTCCAAGGAGCTTGGCGGCGAGCACGGTGCCCAAGCCGGGCAGAGCGGTCAGCGCGGTGCGGGCGGCGGCCAGAGCGTCACGCATCTGGGCCTCGTTGTCGCGGACCTGGCGGTCGACGCGCCGCAGGTCGACAAGGAGATCCCGGGCGAGGTCGCGGCGGCAGCAGTCGGTGGCGGTGGCTGGACGGATGCCCTTCATCAGGGCGGCAGCCTTCTCCGCGGACAGGCGGGTGGGGGCGCCGCCGGGCAGCAGGTCTCGCAGCACGGCGTGGAGGCGGTTGATGATGCGGGTGCGTTCGTTGACCAGGTCATCGTGCCGCTCGGTCAGCAACCGCAGGATCGTCGACTGGTCTTCGGGCTCGACCTTGCGCAGGTCGTGTCGGAAGAGGGCGACCTGAGCGACGTGCAGGGCGTCGGCCGCATCAGTCTTGCGGTCCCCGCCGGTGGCCAGGAGCCGGGCCCGGGCGGAAAGGGTGGAGGGCACGTCCACCACGTGCTCGCCGGCTGCGGCGAGCTGCTGGGCGAGGCTGCGGCCGAGTCCTTTGGCGCCTTCGACGGCGAAGCGGCGCTCGGGCCACCGCTCGCACCAGCGCGTCAGCTGCCGGACGGTCCCTGCGTTGACGACGAAGCGGCGCTGGGCGAGCTGGTGTCCTGCGGCGTCGACGGCGACGGCGGTGTGGGAGGACTTGTGGGGGTCGATACCGATAGTGATCACGTGCACCTTGCCCAGGTCGAGTGGGATGGGACGGGTGCGGTGGGCACTCTGACTTGAAGTCTCAGCGTCGATTGGTCACGCCTCTGTCGAGCCACACCGCGCGGGTGCCGACCGGCGGCGGCAAACTCATCATGAGCCAGCCCGAGTTGGGGCGGCATGAGGTCACGCGAGCCCGTGCCGGTCGGCACCCTGGACGCTACGGCTGCAGACCGCGCGTCTGGGTCTGATTCAACAAGTCAGAGGTCCGACTACCGCCTGGCCGAGCGCAACGCCCGGCCGCGTACGGGCGGCAGGTCTGCATAACGTGGATGCGCGCACGACGCCAACGCCCAGGCCAGCACGCACAACATCCGTTCGGGAGGACGGCTTGAACGACAGCGACGAGATAGGCGTCTTCCTCGGCCTGGACGTCGGCAAGACGAACCATCACGGCCACGGACTCACCCCGGCCGGCAAGAAGGTCTTCGACAAGCAACTGCCGAACACCGAGCCGAAACTGCGGGACGTCTTCGAGAAGCTGAAGGCCAAGTTCGGCAGCGTCCTGGTGATCGTGGACCAGCCCGCTTCGATCGGCGCCCTGCCGCTGACGGTGGCCCGGGATGCCGGCTGCAAGGTCGCCTACCTGCCGGGCCTGTCGATGCGGCGGATCGCCGACCTCTACCCCGGCGAGGCCAAGACCGACGCCCGCGACGCGGCCGTGATCGCCGACGCGGCCCGCACCATGCCGCACACGCTGCGCTCGCTGGAACTCACCGACGAGATCACCGCCGAGCTCACGGTCCTCGTCGGCTTCGACCAGGACCTCGCGGCCGAGGCCACCCGCACCAGCAACCGCATCCGCGGCCTGCTCACCCAGTTCCACCCATCGCTGGAACGCGTCCTCGGACCGCGTCTGGACCATCAGGCCGTGACCTGGCTGCTGGAACGCTACGGATCCCCCGCCAGCTTGCGAAAGGCCGGACGCCGCAAGCTCGTCGAGGTCATCCGGCCCAAGGCCCCGCGCATGGCGAAACGGCTGATCGACGAGGTCTTCGACGCCCTCGACGAGCAGACCGTCGTGGTCCCCGGCACCGGCACCCTCGACATCGTGATCCCGTCGCTGGCCCGCTCGCTCGGCGCCGTCCACGAACAACGCCGGGCCACGGAAGCCCAGATCACAGCCCTGCTGGAGGACCACCCTCTTTCGAAGGTCCTGACGTCGCTGCCCGGCGTCGGCGTCAGGACCGCCGCCACCTTGCTGGTCACCGTCGGCGACGGCACCGGCTTCCCCACCGCCGCCCACCTGGCCTCCTACGCCGGCCTCGCCCCGACCACGAAGTCCTCGGGAACCTCGATCCACGGCGAACACGCGCCCAGAGGCGGTAACCGCCAGCTCAAACGCGCGATGTTCCTGTCCGCGTTCGCCGCCCTGCACGACCCCGCCTCCCGCACCTACTACGACAAGTGCCGGGCCAGAGGAAAGACCCACACCCAATCCCTCCTCCGCCTCGCCCGACAACGCATCAACGTGCTCTTCGCGATGCTCCGCGACGGCACCTTCTACGAACCCCGAACACCACGCCCCGCTTGACGAAAGACATAGAGGCACCCCCGTGGACCGCGGGAGTGAAGGACATCCCGCGGGGCTCAGCCCTCCCTGCAGGCCGCGGAGAAGGAGGGACGGTGAGCCCCGGGCTGTCCGCATCGGACGGGATACCACCAATGGGTGACGCTTACGAGACCACCTATTCCGCCCGAATCCGCCGACTACCGTGACCCCATGACCACTTCACCCGATGCTTTGCCCGCACCATCGGCAAGGTCAGCCCGACTGATCGGCCTGGGGTCGTGGCTGCCACCGCGACGAGTGACCAACGCCGAACTGTGCGCGCGCCTTGACACGTCGGAGGAGTGGATCCGCACCCGTATCGGCATCGCCACCCGCCACATCGCCGATCCCGAGACAGCCACCAGCGACATGGCGGTGGAAGCGGGGACGCGGGCGATGAAGTCGGCGGGGGTGGAACACGTCGACGCCGTGGTCCTGGCCACCGCTACCCCTGACCATCCGGTGCCCGGCACCGCGCCGACGGTGGCCCACCAACTCGGACTCGATCAAGTGCCCGCTTTCGATGTCGGAGCCGGCTGTTCGGGATTCGTCTACGCGACCACCGTCGCCTCAGCGCTCATCCAGGCGGGCACCGCCAGGACCATCCTCGTCGTAGGGGCGGAGACGATGTCAGCCATCGTCGATCCAGCCGACCGGTCCACAGCGCCGATCTTCGGCGACGGAGCGGGCGCGGTCGTTCTGCAGGCGGCACAGGCAGGCGACCCCGGAACCTTAGGGCCGGTGGCATGGGGAAGCGCCGGCGAGAACGCCGAAGCCATCTTCATCCCCGAAGGAGGGTCCCGCCAGCCCTCACACCGGCCCGCGGGCGACGCACCGGACCGGTACGTACACATGCAGGGCAACGTGGTGCTCCGTCATGCGGTCCGCCACATGACTCAGGCAGTCCGCGACGCAGCAGCAGCAGCCGGCTGGGCTCTGAAGGACATCGACCGGCTCATCGTCCACCAGGCGAATGCCCGCATCAGCGCCGGGGTGGCCGACGCCCTGGGCATTCCTTCGGGACGTGTGCCGTCCAACATCGCCGACGTCGGCAACACCTCCGCAGCCTCCATTCCCCTGCTGCTGGCCTCCGCTGCAGCCGAAGGGCGACTCACGGCAGGCCAGCGGGTGATGGTGGCTGCCTTCGGCGCCGGATTCACCTGGGCAGCCACCACCCTGGTATGGCCCGCTGGACTGCGTCCCCTGAGCTGAAATCACTGACCGGCCGGTCAGTCGCTTGTCCCGGTAGTCCCGCGGCAGCGCCGCCCCGGCAACGGCAAGCCGAAAGAGCTTCTGGGCAAGCCTCCCTCGAACGGGGGGGTGCCCAGACCGTGCCGTCAGCGCTGGGCTGGGCACCGCGAGCTGAACAGCCGGCAGCGGCGAAGGAGGAACGAGTGCGCAGCTTCGAGACGGGACAGACGGTTGTACGACGCGACGTGCACCTCTCCGGCCGCGTATGGAGCGAGCACGCACTGCGCGTCGTCGCCGACACGAGCGAGGCCTTGGTGGCGGCCTGTCCGCCGGGAGCCGAGACCCGCTGGCCCGCCCTGTACGTCAAGGCCCGTGCGGACGGCGACCGTGCGGTGCGCACCGAGGCGTTCGACGCGATGGCGAGTGGGTTCTGGGAGTTGGCGGGCGCGGTGTGGCAGGGGACCGAGCTGCTGCTGTGGAAGCCGCCGGCGGCGTGGTTCAGCGTCAACGCCTTCTACACCGTCGGCGGGCTGCGGAACTGGTACGTGAACTTCGAGCGCCCCACCGTTCGGACCGGCGATGGGTTCGACACCTTCGACCTCGCCGTGGACCTGGTCGTCGACCCCGACCTGACCAGCTGGCAGTGGAAGGACGAAGACGAGTACGCGCACGTGCGGCGGCTCGGCATCGTCACCGACACCGAGCACCAGGCGGTGGACGCTGCCCGCGACCAGGCCCTCGCGATGCTCGAGCAACGCTCTGGCCCGTTCGCCGACGCCGCCTCCTGGTCGGCCTGGCGGTGGAACCCGGCCTGGCCCGCCCCGAGCCTTCCGCGCCCCACGGCGGCCGGACAGAGGGTTGCACCGACAGGCGGCTGAACCGTTGGCTGGACGGTTGCCTCCAACGGGGGACCGAAGGTGGGAGCCCCCACACCGGACTCCATCCATTCCGGCAGATCAGCCCCAGTGGGCGAGCCGCCCGGAGACGACGACACCTCTTCCTCACGCGGCAGCCGAAAGGGAAGAGGTGTCATCGGTCGGGGCGGAACCGGTCAGGCCGGGGCGGGCTGCAGAACCTCTTGCCTGCAGGGAAGATCGTTCGGCTGAAGCCCTGCAGAGCCTTTCGCCACGTAGGCGACCGCCCTTCACGACCGCGCATGCTGATCAGCCCCGCCCGGTGATGCCCGTCGGGCGGGGCTGACTGCTGGAAGGAATCGGGTGCTGGAATCGGTGAGTGAGGGAGGGTCAGCCGCAGTCGTTGCGGTTGATCTTCAGGGAGCGGGTCTGGTCGTTGAGGTTGTAGCCGCGCAGGTCGTGGATGGAGCCGCCGCTGCGGGTGACACACACATGCCGGCCGCTGTGGTTGCGTTTCTCGTACACGCGGGCGGTGCGGTCGGAGTTGTTGCGGATCGAGCTGCCGCGGTCACGGATCGCGGACGGCAGGTCCTTCACGCTGCCGTCCACGGCACGCCGCACCCACGGCTGACCGCCGAAGTTGATCTCTGGGTAGATACACACGTACCCGGACGGGCAGTCGATTGCTGCCTTCACCGCGCCGGGGGAACTGGAAGCGGAGGCGGGAACGGCCATCGGGGCGAGGGCCAGGGCTGCGATCGCCGTGGCACGCATCAGGTTTTTGATCACGCACTACAGGTACTGGTCGCCTGGGGCCGGGACGGCATGTTGCGCGCCACGGGTTCACTCCACCGAGGGACCACTGCGCCAGTCGGCGGCCCCTGGAGTTCCCGCGCTCCTTCGGTGCGGGAACCCCAGCCGACTGGATCAGGGGATAGGGCTGACGGTGACCTCGGTGCCGGGGCACTCGGCGGCGCCGAGGGTCAGCCTGTCCTTGCTCGGCCGGGTCCACCGACAGACCCCACTGGAGTTTCACAGCCGTCCAGTTGGCCAGGTAGTGGCAGCGTTCGGCGAGGTTGTCGGGAACGAACCATGTGATCGGATCCTGGTCGGCCTTATGCCGGTTGGAACGCGCGCTGACCGCCTCCAGGTGCCGGTCATCGTCCGGTAGTTGGCGTAGGTGACGCGGCGTTGCCTGGCTCAGGCGGAGGCGCCGGTGTCCCAGGCTTCGGCCAGCGGGACCGACCGGGCGATCCCCGAGTTCGTGGGCATCCCGGGCCCGGCCGTGACGTGCTGGACCGCCGCCCACTCCGACCTGCACTGGGCTAACGTCACCGCGCCGCTGAGAATCCTCGACTGGGAGGGCTGGGGGCGCGCCCCGGAGGGGTTCGACGCCGCCACGCTCTACGCCTACACGCTGCTCCAGCCGGACCTCGCCGCCCGCGTCCGCGACGCCTTTCCCGTACTGGGCAGCCCGGCTGGCCTCGTCGCCGAAGCGACCGTGTGCGCCCAGCTGCTCCAGACCGTGGCCCGCGGCGACAACCTCACCCTCGAAGACCAGCTCCGGGACTGGTCCGAGGAACTCCGCCGCCGCTGACGAATCATCCCGCCCAGCCGATGTCACGGACCTCGATCGCACCGGCGTGCGGCAGGTACTGGATCCAGCAGCGCCGTCCGAACGCCTCCCGAATCTCCTCCACGGAGCCCGGGTCACGGACATCGGGCCAGGCCCGCGGATCCATCCGCGCGACCTCCACGAGCGCCAGCACCGGGCCTGGTCGTCCGGCAGCTGCGCCATGACCTCCACCGCGAGCTCCTCCACCACCACGCCGTACCGCATCCCGCACACCCCCGTGTGATCGACTTGGGCAGCAGCGTACGAAGGAACGGCCGATCACGCTCCGGCCTGTGGATAACCCGGATCTCGCGGCGTGGTCGCCCCGACCACTGGAACCAGACCATGGCCCTGACCACGGTCCGGCCGTATCGCGTCCAGCCCCGACCACGGCTGGTCAGGGTCGGGTTTGTCCCGAGGAGCGATGCGCTATTCTGCCGGACGGCTAGGCGGGTACAGCCCCCCCGCCCGTGGGCTGCCACGCAGCAGGCGATCCCGGGTGAAGGTCTCACAAGGCCCGCGCCCCTGTAGATCATCAAGCGCATCACGGATGGCTCGTAGACACCGTCCAGCCTCTTGAAGACCACTCCCTCCATCCCGACCGACGCCCACGTCAGCCACTCGTGTACGACGTCGGCCTCGGTGGTCGACGGGCACAGCGTCCACGGCGCGATGAGCCGGCGGGCGGCGAACACGGACTGCAGTGCGGCCCTGCGCCGCCGGTACGGCCAGGAGGTCGTGTCCGTCCCGGATAGCCTCAGCAGATCGAACGCGACGAAGTGGGCCGGCAGCGGAGCGGGAGGCTTACGCCCCGCAGGGGCAGAACTCATGCACGCGCTTCGCGCCTAGGCCGGGCAGGAATTCGACCAGAAAGCGCCGGGTGGCGCCCGGTGGACGGATAGCCGCTCAGGCGGTGGCCAGGGATTTCGCGGCCTGTGCGGCGGAATCGGGCCTCCTCGTGGACTGTCGGGGTCGGAGACGGGCGTCATGAGCTAGGCGGGTGGCGCGGTGTCGGTTGGTGCGTGGTCGGCCAGGAGCGGGCCGAGGACGGCGAGAGTGCCGAGGACGATGTCCTCGTAGAGGTAGAAACCCGACTCCAAGGGCGGCAGCTCAGCAGCGGTGTGCTCCGCGTCGGATTCCGCAGCGGTGGTGTGTCCGGTGTCGTCGTCAGTCTTGGCCTGGGGGGTGGGCGTACCGAGCAGGTCGGTGAGGTCCTGCGCGGCGCACAGGAAGGCGGTACGGGCGGTGCTGGCCAGCAGGCGCAGGGGCAGGTCGAGAGCGGCGGCGGTGCGCTGGCCGAGGATGAGTTTTGTCGCGGTGGGGGCCTCCGCGGTGGCGGCTAGCAACTGCATGGGAAGGAAGGAGGCGGAGATGATCCGCTCGGTGGGCATCAGGGGCGGTGGATCGCCGTCGACCATGAGGTCTTCCCACTCCATGAGGTCGAAGAGGAACTGGCCGCCTTTGTAGAGGGGCCAGGGCCGGACCGTGTCGAGGAGCAATCGGGCGCGGGCGGGTGCTCGTTGGCGCAGGGCCACGCCGTGCCGGGCCAGGGTGCACAGGCACTGGCGCAGACAGTTGTTGACCTGTCCGAGGAAGGCGAAAGCCTGGTGGTCGGTCGTGGTGAGTGGATCGGTGGCGGCGTGCTCGCCCGACGGGGGTGGGGGGGTGCTGGTGGTGGTCACAGTGGCCTTGAGGTGACGTAGTGGGCGATCTGCCGCAGGACGGCTTTACCTTCGTTCTCGGAGATGATCTGGAGGTCTTCTTCGAAGCGGGCGATGCCTTCGGCGGCGAGCCGGTCGGCGAGGTCGGTGGCGTACTCGATGGAGCCGTGCCGTCGCATGGCGGCGAGGAGTTCCTCGGCGTGCTGCTGGGTCTTGTCGGTGCGGCGTTGGCGCAGGACGTCGAAGAGGCGGGGGCGCTCGTGGGTGTATGCGGTGCGGAAGAGGTGGATCAGCATGACCGTGCGCTTGCCTTCGAGCAGGTCGCCGAGGGGTTCCTTGCCGTAGAGGGCCTCCTCGCCGACCAGGTTGAGGATGTCGTCCTGGATCTGGAAGGCGATGCCGATCAGACGGAACGCCTCGTCGAAGCGGCCCAGTACGGACGGGTCGGTGACGCCGGCGCACACGGCGCCGATGCGGCACGGGCTGATGCAGGTGTACCAGCCGGTCTTCTTGGTGCTCATCGTGAAGTAGGCGTCGTCGGCCTCGGGGACGACCTCGTGGCGGATCCAGCCCAGCTCCATGGCCTGGCCCTCGATGGATTCCCGGCACATGTGCATCGCCTCGTGGATGAGGCCGAGGGTGCGCACCAGGCCGAGCGTTTCGAGGTTGGACAGGACGGCGTCGACGGCGAGCAGGTTCAGACCGTCGCCGACGTTGACGGCCAGGCCCAGGCCGTGTTCCTCGTGCATGGTGGGCAGGCCGCGCCGGTGGGTGGACTCGTCGGCGATGTCGTCGTGGACGAGGAAGCCGTTGTGGAACAGCTCCAGCGCGGCGGCGGCGCGTACCGCGTCGTCTGGGCGTCCGCCGAAGGCGGCGCAGGCCGCAATGGTCAGGGTGGGCCGCAGGCCCTTGCCCTGCCGGGCGGGGTAGCAGCGCATGAGGTCGTACAGTTCGGCGCACGGCTCGCGGTTGGGCAGCAGCCGTTCGATCTCCTCGTTGGTGCGGGTGCGGCACCGGCGCATGGTCTCCATCAGGTCCGCGTCGCGGACGGTGTCCTCCAGTGACCAGCTGGTGCTGGTGCGGCCGTCCCACAGCAGGCGCGGGGCCTTGACGGTGGTGTCGCCGATCAGCGCGGGTGGTGCGGGCGCGTCCTCGGGGGAGCGCCGGGCGAGGAAGTCCAGCGCGGTCCAGTCGACCGGCTCGGCGGCCGTCTCCAGGGCGGCGGGGGCCGCACTTCCCCACAGCTGGGGTGCCTGTTCGCGGTAGGCGCCCCAGAGTTCCTGCATGCTGCGCAGGCCCGCCGCGCGCTGGGACAGCAGCGTGAAGGCCCGCCACACGGCGAGGGTGTCCTCCGGGGAGCCGCGGACGTCGAGGCTGTCGGGCAGGACCTGGTCGACGGGCGGGCGCTGGAGGTCGAACAGCAGGTTCATTGCTCGGTTGTCGAAGGCGACCTCGACGTCGGGATCCGGGCAGCGGTCCTGGCGTACGACGATACGGCTGTGCCGCGCGGTGAGCGTGGCGTGGCTGCCGTCGTTGAAGTGCAGGCCGAGCCGGATGCCGCGCAGCTGGCCGGCGGCGGCGGCGAGGATGGCCGGCGCCCGGTCGGACAGGGCGGCGACGGTCTCGTCCAGCAGCCGGGCACCGGTGAACGCGGGCATGGTGTCAGTCATGGGCACCTCCGGCGAACTCCACGATGCCCTCGGTGCGGAAGCCGATGCGGCGCCCGCCGATGCGGCCCTCCACGGTGCAGGGGCCGAGGGTCTCGTGCACGCTGAACGGTTGCAGGCTCGTCTCGGACGGGTTGGCGATACGGGCGGCTGTGTGCGAGCGGAAGTCGAGGACGAGACGGTCCTCGCCGAGCCGGGCGGTGATCAGCAGCCGGCCGGGCACCGCGGCCATCGGTGCAGTGCCCAGTACGTCCGCTAGCGGCGGCACCATCACCACCCGGTCGCGGTCCAGGCTGCCGCTGACCGCGACCCGCAGGTTGCGGCGCGGAAAGTGACGGATCATGCGCCCCTCGCGCCACAGCATCACCGACCCGTTGGCCGCGTCCGCCGGACGCGCGGGCTGGATCAGGGTGAAGACCACCGCCGAGGGCGGAACGGCATCGGCGGGGCCGGAAGGGTCGTTGACGAATCCGAACACCCAGCCCCCCAGCGTGGGCCAGGACCACCGGCCGCGTACCCGTTCGTGGTAGCCCAGCAGGTCCGTCTCCGTGACCGTGCCGTCGCCGTGCCGCAGAGTGCCGGTGCCCAGCACGCCGGGCTCCGACTGCCACCGCAGGTGCTCGTCCTCGCCGAACGGCGCGCACTGCGAGGTGCATGGCCTGCTGGTCCGGGTCAGCCGCACATCGGCCGCCGGCACCGCCGACCGGGCCGCCACCCGGAACGTGCCGGGCTCACCGTGCGGATGCGGTAACCGGAAAGCAGACCAGGGAAGTTGGGGCTGTTCGGCGTTGAACTGCGTCGAACTCCAGCCGCACACCTCGTCGTGAACGAGCAGGATCGCCATGTGCTGCCCCTCGGCCGCCGTGCCGGTGCCGCTGCGGCGCCCGGTGGCCGGGGCGCCCGGATCCGCGAAGACCGCGCCGGCGGAGGACCCCAGGACGGACAGGTTCGCGATCAGGGCCTGCCGACCGCACCGGGACAGGAACGCGTAATGCAGCCATTTACGGTCGAGCGGACGGGCGAGCGGGGCATGCGGGAAGGGGCCCTGGGGCCCGAGCCTCGGAAGGGTCGGCGTGGACACATTCCGGAAGTTAACGGAAAATTCCTGGATTGTCCCAAACCGTGACGATCAGGCGAGTGACGTGGGAGCACAGAAACGTTCACTTCCCTCATCGAGGTCTGAGAGCGCGCATGCCCGTCTGTGGCGGACACTCCGCCACAGACAGCTCAAGATCTCGCCCTGGTCCTCGCTAGACGAATAAGTCCGATGTATTCAGTGATCGAATGCGACCAGCGACCGCGTGCTCGGGGGCGCCGGTCTTGTGGTTGCGCCAGATAGCGGCGGCCATGGCCTGGAGCACTTCGCGTTCGTCGAGTTTCGGGTTCGCCAGCGCCCACAGGATCGCTCCCGAGCCCACGGAAGCTGACGTCGAGGTCGTCGACGTCCTGTCTGACGACGTCGACCCGTGGAACGCCGCACTCTGGTCGAGCGAGAGCAGCAGGACTACTCGGCACCTGGGTCGTGCTGGACATCAAGCCCCACGGCGGCCAGGCCGCATACGTGTCGGGGCTGCACCAGCAGCTGTCAGACATCGTCAACGGCTTCCCGCCCGTACTCCCGGCTCGGGGTTAGCACCACCTCTTCCCCCAGGCACTTCCACCCTCAAGCAATCACCCATGCTGGGCGCACACACGGAAGGGGTTTGACGACGGCCGTCGTCAAACCCCTTCCGTGTGTGCGCGGGCGGTCGGCAATTCCGGTCGCGCGGTAGCGTCGATGGGATATTCTGTCCGGGATTTCGCGCGGCAGGTTCTCTGCCGCCCCGCTCGGCGCGCTCGGCGTCGACACGCACCGCGTGCCCTGCCCGGAAGGAGGCGAGAGACATGGACCGTGCCGAATGCGTTGCGGCCATAGTTGCCTCCGGCCGTGTGCCCTCCCTCCTCTGCGGCGCGCGGTAACTCTTCCCCCTTCTTGTTTCTTGTCTTCGGCATCTTCCTGAGATGCCGCGTCACGAGATGTGCTGGCCTGCGCGGTTCGTCGCCGCGCGGGTCGCGGGGGCGCGTGCCCGAAGACGGGCCCTTCTTTTGCTGGTCACCGTGATCTCGGCACTCTCCGCCTCACGACCAGCAAGAGCGCCGGCGTGAGTGACACACAGCTGGTGAGGCAGGCCCCGGGTGCTGTCCGCGGTTCCCGCTGCCCCACCGCCATGCCGTGTCCCCGTGCTGCGTACACCGGCCCGTCGTCACCACTGCGACCGTCCCTGGCCGGCTGTCTCGACAGCACTTCGACACGAAACGTGCGTGATCGCCATGAGCAAGAAACGTCCCAGAGGGGAATCCCTCCCGTCCGCCCCTTCCACGGCCACCGACCGTTCCCCGGACCGCGAGGTTCCCGCCGCGACTCCGGCACCGGCACCGGATCCGAAGCGCTGGTGGGCGCTGGCCGTCATCGCCCTCGCCCAGCTGATGGTGATCCTTGACGGCACCATCGTGAACATCGCGCTGCCCTCCGCCCAGCGCGCTCTCGGCATGTCGGACGCCGACCGGCAGTGGGTGATCACCGCCTACACGCTGGCCTTCGGCGGGCCCCTGCTGCTCGGCGGCCGGATCGCCGATCTGGTGGGCCGCAAGCGCACCTTCGTCATCGGCCTGGCCGGGTTCGCCGCGGCCTCCGCGCTGGGCGGCGCGGCGGCCGGTCCCGGGATGCTGTTCGCGGCGCGGGCCCTGCAAGGTGCGTTCGCGGCGGTCCTGGCGCCGTCGGCCCTGTCGCTGCTGACGACGACGTTCACCGACCCCAAGGAGCGGGCCAGGGCGTTCGGGGTCTACGGTGCGCTGGCCGGCGGCGGCAGCGCGGTCGGGCTGATCGTGGGCGGTCTGTTGACCGAGTACCTGAACTGGCGCTGGTCCCTGTACGTCAACGTGCCCATCGCGCTGGCCGCCCTGCTCGGCGCACCGGCCTTCCTGCGCGACCGCTCCGGCCGCCGGGGCGGGCACCTGGACGTGCCGGGCGCACTGCTGGGCTGCGGCGGGCTCGTCGCCCTCGTGTACGGCTTCAGCGAGGCCGAACCTCGCGGCTGGACCAGTCCGTCGGTGCTCACGCTGCTCGTGGCCGGCGTGATCTTGCTCGCCGCCTTCGTGTGGTGGCAGAGCCGCGCGGCGAGCCCGCTGCTGCCGCTGCGCATCGTCAAGGACCGTGTCCGGGCCGGATCGCTCGCGACGATGGGCTTGGCCACCATCGGCATGTTCGGTGTCTTCCTGTTCCTGACGTACTACCTGCAGGTCGTCCTCGGCTACCCGCCGGTGCGGACGGGCCTGGCCTTCGTGCCGATTTCGGCCGGTATCGTCATCGGCGCGACCCAGATCGCGGCCCGCCTGCTGCCACGCACGGCGCCGCGCACCTTGATGTCGTCCGGCATGGTGCTGGCGGCCGCCGGCATGGTGCTGCTCAGCAGCCTGACCGTGCATGCGCAGTACGTCCCGCACGTGCTGCCCGCCCTGCTGCTGCTCGGTCTGGGCATGGGCCTGACCTTCATGCCGGTCTACGCGACGGCCACCGCCGGCGTGCCCGCGCAGGACGCCGGTGTGGCCTCGGCTGTCCTCAACACCCTTCAGCAGATGGGCGCTTCGCTGGGCACCGTACTGCTCAACACCATCGCCACCGGCGCCACCAGCCGTTACGTCCACTCGCACTTACACGATCCGGCCCACGGCGGCGCGACCCTCAACGAAGGCATGGTGCACGGCTTCTCCGTCGCCTACTGGTGCTCGGCGGGCGTCCTGCTGCTCGCCGCCCTGGTAGCGGGCCTCACCGTACGGCACAAGACGCCGAAGCACGCCGGAAGCGACGCACCGGCCTAGCGAGCCGGGGTCGTGTCCCGCCACCGTCCACCGCACCCCTCGAAGGATCCTCCATGAAACCCCTGACCGAGCACGACATCCGTACCTCGTTCGTCAACTGCTCGAAGGGCGAGGCCAAACGCCTCCCCCTGCCCAAGAACCTGGCGGACCTCGACCACTGGGCCGACCTGGACTTCCTGGGCTGGTTCGATCTGTCCGCGCCCGATCGCAGGTATCTCGTCGTCGAACGCGCCGATGAACTCTTACGCGCCGGACCTCAGAGGGCGTTTGAAGTAGGCAGATTGCCCTTGATGCCCTAGTGCGTTCCTCGCCTGGTGGGGGTGGTCTCGTCCGTTGTGCGCCTGGTGAGGTTGTCGACCGAAGCGATGTGGATCATTGTGTGAAGAACGAAGACCCGGACGCCCTGCTGACCGCACTGTACGTGAAGATCGACGACGAGTTGGAGGCGGAGCGATGGATGGGCTGCCCACCGCAGTTGAGCGATGCCGAGCTGGTCACGCTCGCGGTCGCGCAGGCGCTGCTCGGCTTCCGCTCCGAGGCCCGGTGGCTGCGGTTCGCCCGCAAGAACCTCGCCGCGATGTTCCCGTACCTGCCGCAGCAGTCCGGGTACAACAAGCGGCTCAGGGCCGGGTTGCCGCTGGTCAAGAAGGCGATACGGCTGCTCGCAACGGACACGGACTTCTGGTTCGACAACCACTGGATCGTGGACTCCACACCGGTGGAGTGCGGCCGCTCCCGGCCGACGGTGAAACGCTCGGAGATGGCCGGCTGGGCCGGATACGGGTACTGCGCCTCCCACACCCGCTTCTTCTGGGGGCTGCGCCTGTACCTCGTGTGCACGCCGACCGGGATGCCGATCCTGTGGGCGCTGGCGAACCCGAAACTCGACGAACGCGAAGTGCTCCAGGCCATGCTCGACGTCGATGAAGACCTGGTCGCCGACCGGCCCGGACTGCTGATCATCGCGGACAAGGGCTTCGCCTCCAAGGAGTTCGAGAATGACCTGGTCATGCGTGGGGCCGAACTGCTGCGGCCCTCGTTCAAGCGGGAGAAGAAGCGCAAGGGCGAGGGCCTGCTCAAGTCGGTGCGGCAGCTGATCGAGTCCGTGAACGACACCCTCAAGGGACAGTTGGACCTGGAGCAGCACGGCGGACGGACCTTCGAGGGCGTCGCCGTCCGTGTCGCCCAGCGCATCCTCGCCATGGCCGCCGCTATCTGGCGCAACCACAAGACCGGCGCCCCGAGCACGCGGTCGCTGGTCGCATTCGATCACTGAATACATCGGACTTATTCGTCTAGAAGATCACTGAAAATGTTGCGGGTTCTGGCCCCGGCCCGGTAGGGCCGGGGTCAGTCTTGTAGGCATGCAGGGGGAATGGGCCGGGGAGATGGTCGGGCCGGATGTGTGGGAGACCTGCCGGGAGTTGATCCCGGCCGGGAGCGTATTTGCGTTTCTGGCCGAGCACCGGGAGGCACTGTTCCCGCCGTCGATGTTCGCGGACATGTACCCGTCGTCCAACGGCCGTCCGAGTCTGCCGCCGCAGGTCCTGGCCGCCACCGTGGTGCTGCAGAGCCTGCAGGGGCTGTCGGACTTCGAGACGGTCCAGGAACTGCGGTGTGATCTGCGGTGGAAAGCGGCCTGTGGGCTGGGCTTGTACGACATGGCGTTCGATCCGTCGCTGCTGACGTACTTCAGGCGCCGGCTGCGCCACTCGGCCGAGCCGATGCGGATTTTCACCAAGGTCAAGGAGGTCGTGGCCGCGACCGGGGTGCTCAAGGGCAAGCAGCGGCGTGCTGTGGACTCCACCGTCCTCGATGACGCGGTGGCCACCCAGGACACCGTCACCCAGATCGTCTCCGCGATCCGCCGGGTGATCCGTGATGTCCCTGGAGCCCAGGAGGCCGCCGCGGAGCACTGCCGCGCGCACGACTACACCGACCCGGGCAAACCGAAGATCGCCTGGAACGACGAGCAGGCGCGCGCTGCGCTGGTGGATGCGCTGGTCACCGACGCCCTCAACCTGCTCGGGCGCCTGCCCGATCGTGAGCTGGGCGAGAAGGCCGCGAACGCGATGGGCCTGCTGGCCCTGGTCGCCGGGCAGGATGTGGAACCGGCCGAGGACTCCGACGGACGCGATGGCCGCTGGCGCATCGCCCGGCGCACCGCGCCCGACCGGACGGTGTCCACCGTCGATCCCGACGCCCGGCACATCCACAAAAACCGCACCCGCCACCAGGACGGATTCAAAGGACACGTCTCCTTCGAGCCGGAGAGCGGGCTGTTCACCGCCGTCGCTGTCACCGGCGGCTATGGTCCCGGCAACCACGAAGCGGCCGTTGCCCGTGATCTGCTGGACGGGGAGGACGGCGAGTTAACCGTGCTCGGCGACTCCGCCTACGGCACCGGCGAGCTGCGCGAACAGTTGCAGGCCGCGGGCCACACCCTGGTCATCAAGCCACCGCCGCTGCGGCAGGTGATCCCCGACGGCTTCACCATCGACGACTTCCGCATCGACCCAGCCGCCGGCACCGCGACCTGCCCAGCCGGACGAACCGCCAACCTCGGCCAGATCAAAGCCGACGGGGCCCGCACCGCCCAGTTCAAACGCCTCTGCGTCGGCTGCCCCCTGCGCGAGCGCTGCACCACATCCAAGACCGGACGCACCCTCAACATCCACCCCCAGCATGAACTGCTGACCGCCGCCCGCCGAGACGCCGCCGACCCGGCCTGGCAGGCCGAATACCGCAGATGGCGGCCCCCGGTCGAACGCGCCATCGCCTGGCTGGTCGCCAAGGGCAACCGACGCGTCCCGCACCGCGGCGTCATCGCCAACAACCTCTGGCTGCACCACCGCGCCGCCGCCCTCAACCTCCGCCGACTGATCAACCTCGGACTCACCCGGACCGGCACCACCTGGCACCTCACCCCGGCCACCACATAGCGAAAAGGGCCGCCCGGCCCACGGCCGGACAGCCCTCAACAAGATTTTCAGTGATCTTCTAGTCCTCGTCTGGTGCCGTCCTCTGCGCTGTGCCGACGTCTTCCTCGCTGCGAGCACGTTGGGCAGCGAGAGCGCGCAGATCACCGCTGGACCCCTGGCGCGGTCGGCTGTCGCTGCGCTGCCGGTGGGCGCGGAGGACCATACCGGCTACGACCGGGACTTGTTCAACCACTGGATCGATGCCGATCGTGACGGGTGCTCCACCCGGGCCGAGGTGCTGCTCGAAGAAGCCACGGTGGCGCCCGAGGTGACCGGCCGGTGCACCCTGCGCGGCGGCCAGTGGTACTCCTGGTACGACGACCAGTACGTCGACAACGCACGCAGCCTGGACATCGATCACCTGGTACCGCTGGCCGAAGCATGGGACTCGGGTGCCTCCCAGTGGACCAGCAAGCGGCGCGAAAACTATGCCAACGACCTCGGTGACGAGCGGGCCCTGGTCGCGGTGACAGCGCGGTCCAACCGGCAAAAGTCCGACCAGGACCCCCGCGAGTGGCTCCCGGACAATGCTGTTGTCTGCCGGTACGTGGCCGACTGGACGGCGGTCAAGCTCCGCTGGACCCTGACCGTTGACCCGGCTGAGCAGCAGACACTGACCGACCTTGCCGCTGGCTGCCCGAACAGTCCGGTGACCGTCACCCCCCGCCGACTGACCGGACCCTGGCCCTCGCGGCCGGAGAGGCCGGGAGTGAAGCGGTGGGCCAGTCCCGCCACGGGCGACGGGCCGCACGGAAGTCCCGTGAGGCCCGTCTTCGCATCGGGGGTGAGGTCGGCCAGCGGGTCCCTCGAAAGAGGGGCTGGTGGCAAGCAGCATCGGGGTAGACGTGCCGTCCTCGGCGGCATGCCCAGGTCGCCCCAGATCGCCTCGGGACAGACGATGCCGCAGTTCTGTGCGCCCCTGGTGCTTGTGAACCGCGGTTGCGCTTCCAGTGCCCACCTCACGGGCGGTTTGGCTTCCGGAGCAGGTCAGGGCCTGCGGCAGGGCAGTGACACTCGGATGGCTGCGGGGGGATGACCTGGCCATCGGGGGCGGGAACCGTCCGCATGCCTTCCGTTGACCAAGGGAGAAGCATGGCGAACGAGCTGAAGTACGGCGACCAGGTCCACCTGCAGAACGGCTACAACAGTTGGGCGGGCGGTTACCTGGACACCAACGGCCACAGCAGCGACGGCGGGGCGAAGTACGGGGTGTCGACGGCGGACTCGCCCACGCGAGGAGAGGGCACCGGAACCTGGCAGATCCTCTCCGCCGAGGGCAAAGCCGTGGGTGCCAACGTGGTCAGCGGGGACCTGGTCTACCTGCGGAACCTCTTCGGCGGTGACGGCGGCTACCTCGACACCAACGGGCACGCGACCGCCGACCAGCAGAACAGCGGCGGCAAGTACAACATCTCGACGTCCAAGGACCAGGATCGCGCCCTCGGTACCGGCCGCTGGCGCCTTTTCGTCCAGGCGTCCAGCCCCAGTGACCAGAACGTCCGGCCCGGCGACGTGATCCACTTGTGGAACACCTACGGCGACAACGGCGGCTTCCTGGAAACGAACGGACACGGAACCGCCGGCGGCAGCAAGTACGACGTGTGCACCAACGCCTACTACAACCGGGCCCAGAACGTCGGCGACTGGAAACTCCACCGCGCGTAAGCCGGCACCGGCAACGTCGCTTACCGCCGGGACCCGTCCGGCACCCCTCAAGGGCCCACGCCGAACCCGCCCTGGACCTCACGGACCAGGGCGGGTTCGCGACCTTCGGCCGGGAGGCACCGCCGTACGGGTGCCAGCACTGGGCGTCACATGACGCGCCAGCTGATGCGCGGCAGGACGTGGACTAGGGCCTGTGTGACGTTGTGATCAATCTTGCCGATCCGGATCCCTCTGGAAGGCAGATCCGGTAGGAAGACGATCGTGACGCGAAGGCAACTCACCGACGAGCAGTGGCAGTTGATCGAACCGTTCCTGCCGATAGGCGAGTGCGGTCCGTACCCTGAGCGGCTGCGTGAGCAGTTCGAGGGGGTGATCTGGCGGTTCCGCACCAGCAGTCAGTGGCGGGAAATGCCGGGCGGGTTCGGCCCGTGGCCGACGGTCTACGGCCGTTTCCGGGTCTGGCGGGACGCCGGCGTCTTCACCGCACTGCTGGAAGGTGTGATCGCTGAGGCCGCCCGCCAGGGGAAGACGGACTTGTCCCTGGTCAGCGTGGACTCCACCACCGCCCGGGCCCACCACGCCGCCGCCGGGATGTGCATCGGCAAGGAGGTCATGGACGCCCTGGAGGAAGCCGCCGCCGACCAGGAACGGGCCTGGCAAAAGGGGGCGGCCCGCCGGAACAGAACGGACAGGACGGAAGCGACACCCCCGGCCGGGAAGAGCGGCGGCACGTCAGGCGACGGCGCAAGCTCCGTCTGAAGGAAGCCCTGCTCGGCAGGTCCCGTGGCGGGCTGACGAGCAAGGTTCATCTCGCCGCGGACCGCAAGTGCCGTCCGTTGTCGTTCGTCCTGACCGCAGGACAGGCCGCCGACAGCCCGCAGTTCGTCCCCGTGCTGCAGAAGGTGCGGGTCCGTCTGCCTGTCGGCCGTCCCCGGACCCGGCCTGGCGCTGTCGCTGCGGACAAGGCCTACTCATCCCGCGCCAACCGTTCCTACTTGCGAAAACGCAACATCAAGGCCGTCATCCCGGAGAAGAGGGACCAGGCTGCCAACCGAAAGAAGAAAGGCAGCCGGGGCGGCCGGCCCACAGGTCACGACACCGGTCTCTACAAGGAGCGGAACACCGTCGAGCGCCTGATCAACAAGCTGAAGGCCTGGCGGGGCATCGCGACTCGATACGACAAGACGCCCGAGAGCTACCTCGCCGGCCTCTACCTCCGCGCCTCGATGATCTGGATCAACGATCTACTGAAGGCGACAGGTTGATCACAACGTCACACAGGCCCTAGGCCTGAACGCCGACGCCGTGGCCGACCACGCCAAAGCCAGCGCCACGGTGGTCAAGATCCTGCGCACACTCACCACGACCGTGCAGGGCCTGGCCGAACTACGTAACCAGCTCGGACTCGGACACGGGCGAACCGCCCCCAGCCCAGCACTGACCCGCCATGCCCGGCTGGCACTGAACAGCACCGTGACCGTGACGGAGTTCGTGCTCGACACCTGGCAAGACCGCATCGATCGAGGGAAACTCCCACCTCGCTCTCAATAGCCTCGCGCCCAGTGACGTCCGAGGCGGTGAGCTTAGCTCGCCTGCTCGTGCTGTTCGACGGGGACCGTCGCCACTCCTGGTAGCCGTGAGGCGGGGACGTGCGCGAGCGCAGCAGTTCCGGTCCAGGCCCCGCCACCGCTACTTGAGTCCGTGGGCGGCGGCGATGTGGGGGCAGTTGCGCGAGGAGCGTTTCGAGGCGGCTTTCGGGCCACAGGTCGATGTAAGGCGCTGTGCCCTCAGCGTTGTGGCGCTCAGCCCAGCTCACGGCGTCAGCGGTGAACCGGCCGCTTGTGGCGATCACAATTCCCCGTACGAGAGGTGGACTCCACAGCTTCCCTGCAGTGAGTGTCTCGACCACCGCAGCAGCATTCACCGACCGGCTGCGCCAGTGCTTGGCCTGGACGATGACCCGCTCAGTACGCACACCACCGGACCCGTCTCGAAGGACTCGGTCCAAGGAGAGATCGCGGCCGCGGTCGGGGGCGCGGGTCTGCATCAGCCACTGGACGTTCTCATGCTCGGGGATGCTGCGCAGAAGGTCGTAAAGGAGCCGCTCGAACCCGTCGTCGTCAAGTCGCTCCCAGGGCAGTGCGAGGGTGGCAGTGCCTGTGAGATGGCCGGAGGCGGCTTGTCCGAGATCAATGTCTGGGACGGGCAGCGGGTCACTGTCGCCCAGGGCCTTCGCTGTGATGTCAGCGCGCACGGCGGGCCAGTCGAATTCGACGATGTCATGCCAGTCGTGTCCCTGGCTGAACCGCATGTGCCTATGGAGGTCCCACCAGCGTCCGGTGTCTTCAGCGGCGTCACCCAAGAGCCTTGCGATCTCCCCAACGGCCGCCTCGATCTGCTCGGTCTGGTCGTTCTGCAGGACTGCAAGGGAGTCTCGTGCCACGCCTTTCAGGGCGAGGGGAAGCGCGGCGTCGACTGTGGAGAGGAGTTGCTCTAGACGGCCTCGGGCGGCGCGTCGGCGGGCGCGCTCGAGGCGATATCGGTACGCGGTGATGTCCGCGCCCGGCTTCTCGCCGGCGGCATGTACGGCGTCAGGCAGCTCGTCGATTTCGACGAAGTCGATGAAGGACTGCCCCATGGCGGCGATGTCTGGAAGAGGGGCGGTGATGGTCCAGCCGTCGATCGGCGGAAGGCCCGGAAGGAGGTCCGCCCAGACCATTGCGAGGTCTTCGTATGCAGGATGTGAACCGCGCTGCGGGCCGTCTGGGATGAACGGCCTTGCGCGCTCCCACACGCTCTCCAGCTTGCTCAGATTCGCCGCCGTTCGGTCCATGGCGCGGAGGAGTTCTTCCAGGTCCATGCGCACAGACTCGCACTCCACAGCGGGGACTGTCGGGAGTTCGTGCTCAGAGACAAGGGCAGGGCGGCTGAGGACACGGGGTAATCGTCGCCTTGTACCACCACCACCCCGAGAGCAGCGGCTTCTCCTTCGACAGCCCCGACCCGATCTGGGGCAACGGAGACGAGGCAGTCAGGCTCAGCGAACCCCGCTGAAGCACGGGTGCGATGGGGGTGGCCAGACCGTGCCGGCCGCCGCCGGGCCCGCAGAGTTCGCCCGGCTCAGTGGCCCGTCTGCGGAACTGGTGCGACAAAGGGGCGGCCGCCGCCCGGCCCGCCATGATCAAGGGCCAGGGGCCGCAAGGGCGCCCTGACGGCCCTGCGGGACGCCGCCATCCTGAAGACGGTCTACGCCTACGGCACCCGCCGCACCGAACGCTCCCCGCCCCGCGGGGCACACCGCTGACCCCGACTACACCCCCACCGCCGTGGCGACGCCGCCGACGTCCCCGGCCGGAAACGAGGACGACCAGGCGGTGGGGCTGCGCCAGGCCCACGAACACCACCTGCCGGAGATCACCCTCGCCGCGCTGCGCTACGCCCGTGCCAACGACCCCACCTTCCCCGGCTCGGTCGACAAGCGCGGCGCCGAACTCCTCTACCGCAGCGGCGATTTGATGCGCTGGGCACGCAACCGGCCCCGCGCAGCCATCGGCCGATGACGCTCCCGGAGCTGCTGCGCCTCACCGATCCCGGGCTGCGCGAGACGCTGGACGCGTTGCCCGCCTCCGTGGCGCTGATCGGCATCGGCACCGACGGGCAGCCAGCCTCCGCCGACCTGGACAACGAATCCCTGCACGTCCTGGGCTGCTCCGCCGGTGGCGGCGGCACCACGACGATCCTGCGCACCCTCACCCACCGCCCAGCTCCTACATTACGGTGTCCTCCCGACCCAATCGGCGTATTGCTGGGCGTAATCATTAGGGGCGTGGAAGCAGTCCAGGCTATACACCTTTGCTGGCCTGATAGAAGGAAGCGCTGTTGGTTCAGGTGGATTGAGCACCTGAACCGTGAGTACGACTTGGATACTGTCAAATGGGGGGCGGCGTCTTAGGGAATCCCATACACGCCGTCTCATGCATTTCCACATCATCCAGCGTAGGTTCTTAGGCTGGGTGATCCATTGCGCCGCTGCATATGTTGCAGCCGTATGCCCACCAGCAATGACGTAAACGTGATTAGTGTGATGCAAGGGGTCCAGTGTTCGGATAATGTATGCAGCGTCAAAAATTCCGACGGAGGTAAGAACTGGCGTGCCCAGTCTATCCTTAAGTGCCTTTGAGTCATGCCCAGAATCTGCGTGATCTTGGGGGGACAGAGGGGGGTCGAGCGCGGCGAGGGCGAGAAGGCAACGTTCAGTCACATTATCCTTCCCGCCGCCAATTGCAATAACGACCCTATTCCATTCCGTTAGTGGATTTTTGGGGTCTAGTGTCGTGTGAATGAAGTTCTTGGACGTTTGGGTGTGGCGTGTTCGAGGATTTCGTCAGCGGTCTTGGTCCAGGTGAACGGCTGGCAGCGGTCGTTGTAGGCGTCGATGTAGCGGCGGATGGCGTCGGTGAGGTCGGCGACCGAGGTGAAGGTGCCGCGGCGTATGGCCTGGCGCGTGATGATGCCGAAGAAGATTTCCACCAGGTTCAGCCACGAGCAGGAGGTCGGGGTGAAGTGCAGGGTGATCCGCGGGTTCTTCGCCAGCCACGCCTTCACGCGGGGGTGCTTGTGGGTGGCGTAGTTGTCGGCGACCACGTGCAGCTTCACCCTCGGGTGGGCCTTGGCGACCTGCTTGAGGAAGCGCAGGAACTCGTCGTTGCGGTGCCGGTCGTAGCAGGCGTCGGCGGTGATCTTCCCGGTGGCGACGTCCAGGGCGGCGAACAAGGTGGTGGTGCCGTGGCGGACGTAGTCGTGGGTGCGCCGCTCCGCCAGGCCCGGCCGGACCGGCAGCATCGGGGCGGTCCGGTCCAGCGCCTGGATCTGCGACTTCTCATCGACGCAGACCACCACCGCCTTCTCCGGCGGGGCCAGGTACAGCCCGACCACGTCGCGGACCTTGGCCTCCAGTTCCGGGTCGGTGGAGAACTTGAACGTCTCGCTCCGCCAGGGCTGGATCTTCCACTTGCGCCACACCTTGGCCACCGCGACGTTGGACAGGCGCAGTTCGGCGGCGAGCAGCCGGGAGGACCAGTGGGTCACGCCAAGTTTTTCCGGCGGGCCCTCCAGGGTCCGCACCACCACTTCGGCCTCGTCCACGGTGCCGGGCCGGCCCGAGCGAGGCCGGTCCTCCAGCCCGGACAGGCCGGCCGAGCGGTACCGGCCGCGCCAGGTCACCACCGTCTGCCGGGAGAGCTCAAGCCGCCGCGCGATCTCGGTGTTCGAAGTGCCTTCCGAGGCAAGGAGCACGATCCGGGCCCGCGTCACCAGCCCCGACGGGGACGACGGCGAGCGGACCCACGAACGCAGAACCTTACGGTCCGCATCGGACACGGCCAACGGCAGGGCGACAGGCATACGCCATTCAACCGCACCCCAGTTCATCGTCCAAGGACTTCATTCACACGACACTAGATAGAAATCATGCTTGAGTCTTGGGTGAATCCGCTTCAAGAATGACGTTACTGCAGCCACTGCAAGGGTGTCGCCTGCCGGGATGTAAGATTTGTGTTCGCTGAGATCATGGCGATAGAGGCTCGCGGACATCAAGACTTCACTCCCAGGCGGAAATCCCCAGAACCAGCGAGCTGGACTGGTGAGCCGTACGCGTGCCCAGAGTCTGCCAGCCACTACACCAAGCACGAAGATAATAAGCGCTGCAGTAACTTCGGTGATTACGTCTTTAAAGAAACTAAGCATTTCGTCATCGCCTGGACCTAAGCATTAGCACCTCAATCAACTCTTGCATCACCGGGTGGCGAGGGCCACATATGCCGCGCCGGCCCCAGCAGCCGGCGGCGTCTGTTGCCGAGCAGGCCCCGGCCAGGTCAGACGTCCAGGAGGAGGACGACGCTCTGGTCGGCCTGCGCCAGGCCTACGAACAGCACCTGCCGTAGATCTGTGCTGGGCGTGCGCCAACGCCCCGACTTCCCGAATGACGGCGGGGCGTGCAACTCGTACCGCTGAGCGCTGGCGCCGCTGCGGGCTTTCAGCGGCAAGCGCCGTGCCAAACTCCTCTGCCGCGTCGGTGACCTCAAACGCTGGGCACTGGGCACGCAACCGGCCCGTGCGGTCGTCGGCACCACCTACCCGTCATGACCGCGACGGAACGGACGGCCCATTGTCAGACCTCCTCCGTAGGCTGGCCGCGAGGTACCTGAGACAGGAGGGCAGCGTGGCCCGGAAACCCAAGATCGATCAGCGCGCGATCGAGAGACACCTCAAGGAGATCGCCAAGGGCTATGAGCGCGCAGCCCGGCGGAATCCGATCCGCGTGCCGATCCAGACGGACGCGACTGTCGAAGGAGTCTCCATGGCCGGTCGTGACGCCGTCGAAAGCAACCCGATCATGGCCCGGCTCCTGATGTGGCTAGACGAACAGGCCCGGCTGAACCCCTCGCACTACGTCGACGTGACCCGGTTCGTCGAAGAAGAGCAGCTGGACAGCGAGGACCCGTCCGTGCTCGCCTTCGAGCTGGAACAGCGCGACCTGGTCAAGATCGCACGCACCATGGGCGGAACGCCCGACGTACACCTCAGCGACGCGGGCCGCGTCGCGGTGAGCCGACTGAAGAAGCTGCAGCAGGACCGCGCCGCCAGGCTCCGCTACACCATGGACGCCTTCCTGCGGTGGCTGTTCGACACGGCAGGCGACCAGTCGCCCACCGACCCGGCCCCGTTCCTGGCGCCCACCACCGCGTACTTCGCCGGTGCCGCAATATCCGGGACCGACCTGCACCAGGCGCTCGGCTACCTGGCGGAGCACAACCTCATCGAACGTATCGACACCGACCCCGCCACGGTCGCCATCACCCCCGAAGGCGTCAGCTGCGCCCTGTCTGGAGGAAGCGTGCAAGACCACACCACCCCGGCGCGTACCGGAACCACGTACAACAACTACCTGCCGAACGCCAAGGGCGTCATCATCGGCGAGCAGCAGCACTTCACCCAGAACAACACCGACGGCGTCGACCCGACGCTGTTCGTCCAGCTGGCCGGGTACATCGGCCAGATCAGCCCCACGCTGGCTATGCCCGAGCCGGACCGCGTGGAGCTGGAGCGCGTCGCCCAGGACCTCCACGACGAAGCGACCTCGGAGAACCCCGAGCCGGGCCGTCTGCGGCAGTTCACCACCCAGCTCAAGGACAAGCTCCTGGAGGCCGGCATCACCATGGCCGCCACGATGGGCGTCCAGATGGCGGAGCAGGCCCTCGGAACGCTTATGTAGTACCGCTGCCGCTGCCCGCAAGACCACGGAGCCCCGGGGATCTGAAATCTCCGAGGCTCCGGCATATGGAGCCGCGTCGTTGAACGACTTCGCGACGTCGGCGTCACGCAGCCATAGCGACACCGTGGTGAGGCTGGTTCGAAATCTGGAGGCAGCGGGCCCCCGGCCGCAGACGAGCCCACCGGGCCGGCCAGCCGATGGCTCACCCTGCCCGCATTGGACCGCCTCGTCTCCTACGACAGCCCCCGCCCCTGCGCCGTCCCGTGCACGCCACCGCCGATCGCCTGGCGGCACCGCCCACCGCCCGCGCCTCTCACCGCGCCCACCGCGCAGCGCGTCGCTCACCGGCTGCACGCGGCGACCGCACATCCCCGCCTCGCCGCGGCAGTCGCCGCCGCGCTGTTCACCGGCGCCTCCCTCCAGCAACTCGCCACCGCCCGCCCCCGCGACTACGACGACGCTGTGGCCACGCTCGCCCTGCACGACCGCGCCCGCTACACCGACGGCTGCGCCGCCCACCCCGTACCACCCTGGGCAGGCATCTTCCTGCGGGCTGCGGCCTGCTTCACCCGACTCGTCTCCGGCGAAGACCAGGAACTGCTCGCCGCGCCAGGTGACCGTGCGCACCTGCTGGGCGTTGCGGAGACGGCCAGACTGCGCCCGCCCCAGCCGCCCGCGGCCCGCCGCCAAGGCCCGGTCGGCCGTGTGGAGTGGGACTGGCGCGAGCGGCAGGAAGCTGAGAGGTACAAAGCGGTGCCGGCCAGTCGCGTCAGGCCCTAACGATGCTGAACACCCTGACGCGTTCGCTCGACAGGGCAGACTCAGCCGATCGAGAAGTCGGCGAACTCGACGTCGCTGAAAGCTACGTGCAGACCGTGGGCCCGGCGGCCCCCTTCGCGAAAGTAGGCGTGCCCCAGCGCACGGGCGAGTATCACCGTCTGCCGCTGCTCGCCCGCGCCGGCATCCCGAGCGGCGAACAGCTCCCGGGCCACCTCTCCCGGCAGGTCCTGGGTGATCCATCGCACCCGCGGATCGTCCGAAGACCCTGCTGGCGCGGCGAACCCGAATCGCGCCCTCGTGTGGAGGACGAACCCGTTAGCTTCGGCCTGTGCACGCCGACGGGCCCGTATTCGGGGCTGCCATCGGGCCAGGACCGCTTCCTCGATCGCCCGGACCTGCATCGGACCCGGCGGACGACGCGCTCCTGGCTTCTTCGTCACCCACCGCTGCACAGTGCGCTGCGACACCCCCAGCACGGCGGCGACCCTCCGGGTGGAACCCGGGTGCGCCGCTAGCAAAAATCGCAGGCGTGCCTCGGTGCTCGAAGGAACGGGGCGGGTGCGCAACGCGCGCTCCAATCCCTGCTCGATCTGTCCCACGTCCGTCTCTCCAAGCGGCCAGCCGGCAGGGCCAGCACCCCGCAGTCCGTAGCCAGTTCTGCCAGGTCATCTGCACCCGCCTGCCGTGTCCATGGGCGAACTCGTTGACGGTGCCCTCTGCTTTGGAGCGGACCACGTAGCGGCCTTCCGGCCGGGCCTTTGCTGATCGGTGCGGACGCGTACTTGCAGGTCGCGGAGTGCTCGCGGCGGGAAGCCCACGTTCCGGGCGCTTTCGCGGGAGGTTGTGCACCCGGTTCGGACCGGGCACGTGCGCGTTCACGTACGAGCCCGGCGTCCTTGAGCCGCCTCGCCACACACCGGGCGTAGCCGGGGCCAGCGCGAGATCGAACAGGCCGTCGGCACCATCGCCCTGGGTGAGGCGCTCACGGAAGTCGGCCAGCACGCTGTGGTGGAAGCCGGGATCATCCAGCTCCATGGCCAGGGCGTATGTGGAGTCGATGCGGCAGCGGACCGCCTCGGCGGCCTGCCGGTCCGACAGGTCGAGCAGGAACTGCAGGACGCAGACGGTGGCCAGTTGGGTGGGGGAGAGGTCCGGGCGCCCGTCGCGCGGGTACCAGTCGGCGAAGTCCTCATCGCACCGCAGCCCGTCCAGCCGGTCCCTGACCCACATCGCCGTCGTGCCGCCCGGGTTGCTCGCCCGCGCGGTCTGCACGGTCAAAGACGGGACTTGCTCACCGGAACGGGGGCGGAGGGACAACGGGTGCCTCGACAACTGCATTGGCCTTCGGAACAGCCTGAGCATGCCCGCTGATCAGGCTTCCGCACCGGGCAACTCCAAGATCCCCGGCAGAGTCAGGCCAAGGCACTCGATCAGGCGGCAGTGGGCAGCTGAGCGGCGGCGCAACCCGACGCCGGTCGGTGCGGTGACCGCGGCCACGGCGGGACGCCTGGGCCGACTCCGGCGACGGCAATCTGCGGCCTGGCCGCGCTGATCGCTCTGTTGTCCACCTGGGGCTCGGTGAGCCAGACACGGACCGAACCGCACATAGCCGAGCAGGCGCAGATCACCACCACTGATCACGCTACTCCCTCCAAGATCCACGTCCCCGGGCTGTCGGTCCGATCCTTCACCCGTTAGGCAGGATGGGCGCCATGACCGAGATTCGCACTCCCCGCCTCATCTTTCGTCGCTGGTATGACGACGACCTCGCCTGAATGTGAGGGGTCGAGAGCGACCACGGAGGTCGGGTTGTCCGGGAAGGCGGCGTCCACGTCGCGGCTGAACTTCCGCTGCAGGGCCGGGCGGATTGCCATGCCCGGTGTGCAGGTGACATAAGTGCGGGGCACCGGGCCCCAGCCGTCGCGGGTAGTGGCTCGTCACGCAGCCTGGGCCGGGGTTGCGGTCCGTTGACGTAGGTGAGTCAGCGGCGAACCTGGTCTTCGGCTCAGCACGGGCGTTGCACCAGCAGCGCCGCCATCACCCTGCCGACGCGGTTTCCGTGGCGTGTCGCGCGCGGAAGGAGTGCGCTGGACAGCCCAACCAGGAAGAGGCGGGTCAAGGGCGGTGGCCGCGTCGTAGACGTTGACGAGAGGCTGGACGGCGTCTGCATACGTGGTGAGCCGGAAGGCCGACTGGGATTTGCCCAGACCCAGAGGGTTGCCTTCGTGGATGCGGGCGGCGTCGCCTCTCTCCGCGTCAGGCGGCGCGGATCGCGGTCATCGATCAGTAGGAGCGTCGGCTGCGGCGACCGGCGAGATGATCACGAGCATCGCCCGGGCGGCGCCGGAGACGCTGCGCAGGACGTGCTCGTCGGCGGAGTCGAAGTCGATGGTGTCGCCGGCGCTCAGCGTCCACCGTTTCGTGCCGATGCTGAGCTCGACGGCTCCTTCCAGCATGAAGATGCACTCGGTGCCGGGGTGTGATGAAGGGGGCGTCTTCGTCCCAAGGGCAATGTCCACCAGGACGATCTGGACGATGCCTGGGTCGGCCTGGGTGAGCAGCGGCCGGTAGGCGACTCCCGCGGCGGGTGGGTGCGGGCGGGCGACGCTGTGCCGCACGGTGAGGGAACCGGGCTGGTGCTCACCCACGAGTTCGCCCAGTGTCACGTTGTACGCCTGCGTCAGTTGGAGGAGGACACCGAGCGAGGGAACGCGTTCCCCTCGCTCGATACGCGACAGGTGCGCGGGAGACACACCACTCGCCGTGGCGACAGTGGTCAGGCTTAGGCCGCGGTTCCGGCGGTGCTCCGCGATCGTCCGGGCGGCGAGCTCCTCCAGATCCTCCGCCTGCGCGTGCGACATCGATCTCCCTCAGACCTGGCTCGGATGGTAATGTTGCCTATTGGCAAAAAAACATGGGGCAAGCCCATGATAGTGCGACCCAGCCGGGTGAACGCTGATACCTACCCGGCGGGCGCCCGGCAGCGGTAAGGATCATCGCGATGGATACGACGACATGTGACGAGGTGGCCGACGAGCCGTGGCGCGGCGAAGTCCTGTCCATCTACGTTGCCGAGTACGCCGGAGTGGAGATGCACGCGCTGCCGGCGGCGCGTCTGGTGGCGGGCGTGGGCGTGGCCGACGACAGATACGCGCTCGGTCACGGTCACTACTCGTATATGTGGCACCCGGACCGTCAGCTCACGCTCATCTCGCAGGAGGTGATCGACGAGGTCTCGCGGGCCATCGGTGAGCCGGTGGACGGGATGGAGCTGCGTCGCAACATCGTGACCCGTGGCGTCCCCCTCAACTCGCTGGTCGGGAGGTGCTTCGCAATCGGCGAGACGATCGTCTACGGAGGCCGGCTCAACGTGCCCTGCCGATATCTCGAGCGTCTGATCGACAAGAAGGTGTTTGAGCCGCTTCTCGGCCGGTCAGGGCTCAACTGCCGGATTCTGCGCGGAGGTACCGTTCGTCCTGGGGACGTCGTGCGACCGCTTCGCCCAGGAGAGGACTCCACGATCGAGGCGCCCGCCACCGAGCCAGTAGAGATCGACGGGGCTTCCGAATGAGCGTGCGCTTGTTGATGGCCGCTCGGCTTGAGGCGGATGCGTGGCCGGCGCGGGGGGTACGCGAACTCACCGTCGTTCCCGTCCACCGTGAGACGTTCCCGCGTTTCGTTCCCGGCGACCATGTCCACATCCAGCATGGGAACGGAACGAGGCGCGACTACTCGCTCATCGGACCCGCGGACGACCCCTCGTGCTACCGGATCGCCATCCGTAGGGACGATGACGGTCGCGGCGGTTCCGTCCTGTTCCACGAGGAACTAGAGGTCGGCGACCTGCTGTTCGTGTCCTACCCGCAAAGTGGTATGCGGATCGACCGCACCGCATCGCACCACGTGTTCGTCGCCGGCGGGATCGGAGTGACCGCGATTCTGGGGCTGCTGGAGGGGCTGCCGCCTGGCGCGTCGAGCGAGATCCGGTACTGCGTACGGCACCGTGAGCACGCCGCGTATCTCGATGTACTGCAAGCGTCGGGCGCCGAGGTCATCCTGCACGAGTCGGCCGCGGGTGGCCGGCTCGACGTGCCGGCACTGACAGCCGGGCTGGCTGACGACGCGACTGTGTACTGCTGCGGTCCCGAGGCCCTTATGGCCGAGATGGCCGAGGCGGCCAGCCGCCTCCATCCGGACCGAGTGCGCTGCGAGAGCTTCACGGGGCGGGTGAGTGCACCCGGTGACAGGCTCGGTGACTCGTTCGAAGCCCGGCTGATGCTGTCGGAGCAAGTGATCCATGTCGCGGAGGACGAGTCGCTGCTCCAGGCCATGTTGCGTGAGAACGTGCCCGTCGACTACTCGTGCGAGGGCGGCGCCTGCGGCAGCTGCGTGCTCGAAGTGGTCGACGGGGAGATCGAGCATCGCGACCTGTGCCTGAGTGACGAGGAGCGCGGGCAGTCCATGGCCGCCTGCGTATCGCGTGGGAAGGGTGCCATCTCGGTGCAGGCCTGACCCACGTGACATAAGTGTGTTACCAGGTCGCAATGCTACGCAATCGGGCAGCAACAACGAGCCCCTAATTTGCCAATAGGCAAAGCAGGGGCTTCATCCTCGACGAACCTCCCGATTGGACGCACGATGACCGACACACTCCCGCCCCGGAGCAAGACCCGGGACCACTCACGAAGACTTCGGCGTACCGTCGCAGCCAGCACCGTCGGCAGCATCATCGAGTGGTACGACTTCATGTTGTACGGCACGGTCGCCGCACTGGTGTTCCCGACGCAGTTCTTCCCGTCGAGCGACCCGTTCGCCGCCACGATGCTCACCTTCTCGACCTTCTTCGTCGGCTTCGCGGCACGCCCGATCGGTGCGATCGTCTTCGGGCACCTCGGTGACCGGGCCGGGAGGAAGGCGGCTCTCATCAGCACGCTGGTGCTCATGGGGATCGGCACGGTCGGGGTCGGTCTCATCCCCGGCTACGACTCGATCGGATTCTGGGCACCCGTCCTTCTCGTACTGATGAGAGCCCTGCAGGGCATCGGTATGGGCGGCGAGTGGGGCGGTGCGGTGCTCATGGCCGCTGAATCGGGTGACTCGCGACGGCGCGGCTTTCGCATCGGGTTTCCCCAAGCCTCGGCCATGTTCGGTGTCGCGATGGCCAACACGGTGGTGCTCGTGGTCGGAAACGTCGCGGGCGACGCGTTCGTCAGCTGGGCGTGGCGGCTGCCCTTCCTGGCCAGCATCGTGCTTGTCGTCCTCGGGTTCTGGATGCGGAAAGGGATCGTGGAGACAGCGGACTTCGCCGTCGTCAAGGAAGCCGGAACGGTCCACCGCGCCCCGGTGCTCAGCGCCTTGCGGTCGCATCCCTGGGAGATCACGCTCGGTCTGTTCCTCAAGGTCGGCGAAATGGCCGCCGTGTTCGTCTTCATCACGTTCGTCTTCTCGTACGGCACCTCGGTGGGCAAGTTCGACCGCGAGCTGCTGCTTGCGCTTGTCGCCGGCGCGGCGATCATTTCCTCCCTCATCACGCCGCTCATGGGTGCGCTGGGCGACGCTTTCGGCCCCCGCCGGGTGTACCTGGTCGGCGCCGCGGGCATGGCCGTCATCTGCGTCGTCTACTTCGCGGCCATCAAGAGTGGGAACCCAGCCGCAGCGGCTCCGGTGATCCTGGTGTCTCTCGTGCCCTACGCGGCGATGTTCGCCAGCGAGGCTTCATTGATCACCGGACTGTTCCCTGCGCAGGTGCGTTACTCAGGTAGTTCCCTGGCCTTCAACCTCGCCGGGATCATCGGGGGCGGACCGGCGCCGCTCATCGCCACGGCGATTGCCGGCAGGTTCGACTCACCGTTCGCTTTGAGCGCCTACCTTCTGGTGACCGTGGGACTCGGCGTCACAGCGGTGATCTTGCTCGGCCGCAGGGAGGCCTCCCGTGTCTGAAAAGCGAAGCACCCCCGCCGAGGTGCTCGTCATCGCGCCGCGGGACGCGCCCTTCGTAGCGGGTTCAGCCGCTGACCCATCGGTTCACGAGGCCGCACTCGACGACATCGCAACTGCGGATCTGTTCGCCGACCTCGCCGACTCGCAGCACCCGCTGCTGCACCGCACGCTCGATCGGCTTCCGGTTGCCGGCGAGTGCGAGCCGCTGCCCCAGGTCGTGGCACTGACCATCGGATACATGTCGCGCTACCAGAGCGAGCTCGCCGCCGCGAGTGAACCGGTGGTCGTGTCCTCGCCATTGCTGGCGGTGCCGACTCTTCTTGCGGCGATCGCCCCGGACCGTTCCATCCTGCTGGTATACGCCGACTCACGACTCGCTTCGGCTGCCGACGTGCCCGGCGTCGCCGAGGAGGATGCCGGCCGCCTTCTCGTTGCGGGGCTCGAGGGCCCCGGGCCGTTCCGCCGCGCCGTGATCGAACGAGCAGAGGCGTTCGACGACGCTGCCATCCTGAGGCAGATCGAGGGGGTCGTCGCCGAATTCATGGCTTCGCATCGTGTTGGTGCGGTGGTGCTGGAATGCGGAGAAATGGCGAGCATCGCCAGCCGGTTGCGTGAGCGGATCACAGTGCCCGTGGTCGATTACCATCTTGTCATCGACTTCTTCCGGAGAGCGAGCAGAAAGGGGCCATCGACCGACGTCGCCTGAGTAGGTCCGGGGCGGTCAGGCTCACGGACCGGTGCCCGGCCCAGCTCTCCGCGTGGCCTGACTCGACGGTTTGGCAATCCACCGGCTTGTCACGGGGCCTTGGCCGGGTATTCGGTCCACTGCCGGATCGGCGACTGTCGGATCTCCGACACCGTTCGCTCCTCCTCGACGGCCGGTTCGGCGCGGGCGTCTGCCGTGGCCCGGTGCTGGTAGTAGCCGGAGCGGGAGACGCCCAGGACCCGACAGATCCGCTTCACGCTGAAGGCGGCGCGGTTCTTGGAGACGAAGTCCCAGCGGCGGGGGCTCACTTCACCCACCGAGCGAAATAGGCGGCTGCCCGGCGCAGGATCTCACGCTCCAGCTGCCACTCCGTCTCCGCCAGTAGCCGGGCGTTCTGCGCCCGCAACCGGACCAGTTCCTCAGCCGGACTCCCGCCGGCCTCGCGGCGCTCGGTCAGTGCCTGGGACTCGTTTTCCTTGCGGACCCACGTCCTCAGCGACTCGTCGGTGATGCCGAGGTCCGCCGCGTATGTGCGCTCCCGCCCGGCCTCCAGCACCTCTCGAAGGGCGGCCACCACCCGCTCATCCGCACGCCCCAGGACGGACCGCGGCCGGATGGCCCGGTGGTCCACCAGCCCCCACACCCCTTCCCAGCGGTAACGGGCCCGCATCCGCCGCACTGTCACCGCGCTGGTCGACATCCCCGCCGCCGACAGCTCCGCCGCCTTCGCCTCCTCCCGCTGCGCCAGCGTCCGGTCTGCGGGTCATACTCCGCCCGCGGCGGACCTGCCGCACCGGACCCGCCCGGCCGCCCCGTCTCCACCTCCCGCACATGCCGCTCCCAGACAAGCGCCCGTTCCCGCACCGCCTCGGGCAAGGACTCCAGCCAGCCCAGCGGCGGCACCCCGGACACTCCCGGCGCATCCAGGACTTTGAACCCCGCATCGGCGAACAGCAGCGACAGCAAAACCGGCCGCTACCTCACCGTCCTCGGCGACCAGCCGCACCTGACCGTCAGTAAGGGCCGCCACCGTCCAGGTACGTCCCCCCCAACCGCACCTGGCACCCCAGCTCCACCACCGGCCTGCCCGGCATCCCGCTGCCCGCCCTCACTTTGCCGCCTGCGCCCACACCGGCATCCGCTCATGCATCGCCGCCCCCAGGTCCGCCGCCAGCCGTCCCGCCCATAGGGCATGGAACAGCGCGGGAAGCACTACCAGCGGATCCCCGATCCTGCGTACGCCCTCCCACAGCGGCGCGGGCTCGGCGAACGCCTCCTGCAGTGCCGCAGCCAGCAACTGACCACCGTGGTGCCGCGGGTGCCGGTATCCGGCCAGCCAGGTCATATTGCGCCGGTAGACCGAATCGACAGGCCCGAGCACCCAGTACCGCCAGCCCGCCGCCGTACAGATTTTGTGGCGTACCTGTCGTGCAGGCTAATTGATCTTGGTTGTGACCTGCTGTTGCTCAGCTGTACTGAGTGGTACGTCTGTATTCCAGGGGAGGATTACGCCGGGCCGAGGCGTTGGCGATGGGCGATACGTGGGTTGAGCTGGCCGTGTTGCTCTGCGCAGTGAGCTGAGCGTCATGCCAGCTTTTGCGCAGTGTGGTCGGCGCGCCTGTAGGCAGGGGGAGTTGGCGGCTGTTCCCGGCTGGTGCAAGCGGGTTGTTCAGCGGGCGTACAGGCGTTGCCAGAGCAGGTCGTGGTCGGCGGGTGCGAGGCGGGGCAGCCGGAGGCGGTCGGCCAGGCGGTGGAGGAAGGCGGTCTGCTGCGCGCGTGTCAGGGGGTGCGAGGGCAGGCGGTCAAGGGCAGCGGCGAGGATGAGGGTCTCGGGGTGGATGACCAGGCTCCGGCAGGTCAGAGCTGGGGAGGCCGGGCCTGGAGGGATGTGGGGGTTGGCGTTGGTGAGGCGGTCAAGGCGTGTGAGCCACCGCTGGTGCAGGTGCTGTTGGTGGTCGTACCAGCGTGTCGTGATCGTCGATGCCCAGCTCAGGGAGGCCGTCGTCGCGCGGCGGGCTGTGGGGCGGGGCCGGGTGAGCTCGGGGACAGGGCGGATGTCGAGCGGGGCGGGCTGCCGGGAGTCGCTGGAAGCCTGCTGGTGGCGGGTGCAGATCATGATCCGGGGCGAGTTGGACACTGGGTGGATCCACGCGAGGGCGGCTTGGTGCGGGCTGCGGCGGATGGTGCAGGCGGTGCACGCCGGTAGCGGCTGCACGGCGGGCGGGACGGGCTGCCAGCGGGCGATGGCGGCGCGGGCCATGCCGATGGAGGCGGGTGGGGGCTGACGGGCCAGCGCGCGGGCGAGGTGTGCGGGCGGGATGCGGGTGAAGGCGGACAGGCGGTGAGCGGCTTCGGCGCTGAGGTGGATGTCGGTGGCGGGCGGGGACGCGAAGGTACCGGTGGTGGCGATGTTCAGGCCGTCGAGGAGCTGGGCGGCGGTCAGTTGGTAGGTGCCTGCGAGGCGGGTGAGGTAGGAGGCTGCTGACTCGCGGGGCAGGGGCCTGGTCCGCAGGGCGCCGGGCTGGGACGGCCACATCGTGCGTGCCCGCACCACAGGGCTGCTCCAGGCGTGCGCGGTCACCGGCTGCTGGGTCGGGTGCGGCGGCTCGTCGGGGTTCGGGGCCGGTAGTGCTCCTCGGCGAGGTGGTCCAGCGCGATGGAGTCCAGCAGTGTCTTGGTGATGCGTTCTTGGCCGTCGAGGATGGCTTCGATGGCCGCCTGGCGGATGAGGCGGGAGAGGCTGCCGATGCGTCCAGCGGTCCGTTCGTGCAGGTAGGGGGCGAGCCTCGGCAGGCTGCCGGTGCGGTGGGCGTGCAGGTCGAGGGCCGCTTCCAGCGCGGCGATGAGTTCACGGAACGGCTCGCGTGATCCGGCGCGGGCGGGCAGTGCCCCGCAGTCGATGAGTGAGGCGCGTCCGGCCAGTTGCGCGCCGCGGACCCCGCTGAAGACGGTGCTGGTGGTGACGTCGATGCCCGCGTACACGAACGTGGCGCCGACGCGCTCGGTGAGGTCCTTGAGCCAGTCGGCGGCCTCCGCTCCGCTGGAGCTGCGGGGGTTGAGCCGGTGGATCTCGTCGATCAGCACCAGTTTCACTCCGGCCGCGGTGTAGGTGTGGCAGACGGCGGTCGTGATCTGCGCGGTGGTCATGCGGGTGGTGACGGGGATACCGAGATAGCGGGCGAACTCGCAGGCCAGGGTCTTGGCGGTGGCGCCGGGCGGAACCAGCACATACGCCACGGGCACGCTGGTGTCGCCCGGGGCGGCGCGGCGGGTGTGGGCCAGGTGGCAGGTCCGGCCGACCTCGAGCAGGGCGGTGGTCTTGCCGGTGGTGGCCGGCCCGGTGACGATCAGGGACGGTCGGGCGGTGACGCTCTGGCTGCGGCCGAGGATCATCAGCGTGCGCACGTTGCGCGAGAGGCTTTCGATGGCCGGGGTACGCACGGTGACGAACTGCGAGTGGTAGGCCAGGCGTTCCTCCAACGAGCGTGCCGGCTGGCCCGGTTGCGGGGGAGCGGGCGGGGCGGTGTGGGCGAACCGGGCGAACGCATCGAACGTGGTGACCGTCCCGGGGGAGGCATCCTCGGCGGCGGGCGTGGTGTGGGGGCTGGTGGTCACCAGTGCTCGGCCTCCTCAAAGGCGTCATACAGCGCGTAGCGGCCCACAGGCGGGGAGAGCTCCTCGCCCTCGGCGAGGTGCCCGTCAGCGTCAGGGGAGTGGGCTTCGAGAGCGTCGAGACTGTCCTCGGCCCGTATGTCGTCATCTGCCGTCTGCACCGTGCTTGTCGCCGCCGCGTGGCGCGCCGCTGCTGCGGAGGGTGTGCCGGTGCCGGGCAGGGGGCGGGCCCGCCGCAGGACCTGGTCGGCTGCTTCGGCCAGGTCGGCCTCGTGCCGCTCGCGGTCTGCGCGCTGGTGGAGGGTGCCGCGGATGTGGCGCCAGGCGGTCTCGCTCATCGGGGCATGGACGTGGTCGCGGTGGATCCACGGGATCTCGTGCAGGCGTCCGTCGGGCAGGCGGATGTAGACCTGCCGCACGTCGTGCGGGTTGAGGTGGACCTCCCACTTGCCGCCGGGATGGGTGGGACAGAGCCGGCCGCGGTGCTCGTTCAGGATGGCGTGGTCGTAGGTGCGGTAGTTGATACGGATGCCCCGGCCGGTGACGGGGTTGAAGCGCACGGGCAGCAGTTCCGTGTAGTCGGCCCCGGTCAGCGGCAGCGGCACGTACCCGGAGGTGCCCAGCAGTGCGCTCCACATCTCGTTCGGGGCCAGCGCCTTCTTCGGCAGGACCGGGTGGCGCAGCCCGTCGTGGGGGCGGTGCTGCCAGCACGCGGTGACCCACTCATCCAGCAGCTCCTGCAGCTGAGCCACGGTGAAGTGCGCCTCGTCCTCCACCGCGTGACCGCGCTCGAGGACGTGGGAGCCGGTGTAACCGGCGACGTGCTGCGCGAACAGCGAGTTGATACTCCCGAACGTCCGCTCGACGGCACCCTTGGCGGCCGGCGAGCGCGGCGGGGCGGGCTGCACACTGACGCCCAGGGTCTCGCAGGCGGCCAGGAACGCGGCGGAGACGAACACCCGCCCACGGTCGATGATGATCGTCTCGGGCACCACCACCGGCCGCGCCGCTGCCTGCTCCAGGCGCGCATCGAGAGCGAGCAGCCGGTCGTAGGGGATGGCCGCATGGGCCAAGTGCAGATGTTCGGGCCAGCCGGGCCGCGCCGGGTGGGGCACGGCCATCTCCGCCAGCAGCAGGGCCGCGTCCACCGCCTGGGTGCTCTCCTCGCGCAGCACGGCCGCCACCACCGACCGCGTCGCCACATCCAGGGCGATGGTCAGCTCCGGGCGTACCGGGCGGCCGTCCTCGCCCACGGCCATCACATCCAGCCGGGTGGTGTCGACCTGCACCAGCTCGCCCGGCCGCAGCGCCATCGTCGGCGTGAACGGTCGCGTCGGCGTGGTGGTGGCGGTGCGGGCGGGGCGGCCGGGATGCTCCAGCGGGTCGGCCAGTACCCGCACCAGCCGGTTGAACGTCGACGGCGCAGGCAGCGCTACGGCGCCCGGCCCGTGGGTGTCGGCCAGGATCTGCCCGGTCAGCTGTCGCAGCCCCTTCAGCGTGCCCTTGGACCGGCCGCGCTGGCGGCGCAGCGCCTCCAGCACGGCGGCCACCACCCGCTCATCAGCTCGCCCCGTCGCACGGGCCGGCCTGTGGCGGGGGATCAGCCCCATCAGACCGTGGGCGCGGTAGCGGGCGCGCATGCGGCGCACGGTGGCCCGGCTGACCTTCGGCCAGCCCAGCCGGGCGAGTTCTTCGGCCTTGGCCTGCTCCCGCTCGGCCATCGACGTGCGCTGCGGGTCGTACTCGGGCCGCGGCATCCCGCTGCTTGCCGGGCCGTCGGGCAGCCCGGTCTCGATCTCGCGGATGTGCCGCTGCCAGGCCAGGGCCCGCTCTCGCTCCCGCTCGGGCACCGTCTCCAGCAGCCCCCACGGCGGCACGGCGGCGGCCGGGGAGCCCGCCACGGTGAACGTGAGGTCGGCGAAGAGGAACGAGGCCAGCATCGACGCGGTCTGCCCCTGCTCGTCGACCAGCGTCACCGACGCCCCCATCAGGGCGACCACCTGCCAGGGCCGGCTCTGGAAAGTCACATACGCGCCCAGCTTCACCTGCCTGCTGCTGCCGGCGGCCACGGGGCGGCCCGGGCGGGCGGGCGCGCTCACCACTGCCCGGCCTCCGCCTGCGCGTCCCCACACCGACCAGCCTGGCCCCTTCTCGCTTGCCCGGCGTCCCTGCACGGACACCTCCGCCACGCCCGGGCCCTCCGTCAAGGACCAAGCCTGCGTGGCCGCTTCGGTCTCTGCGCGCTGCTCGGCTGTGCCGGAGTCGTCGACCGGTGACGTCGGCTGGTTTCCGGGCCGGCGGGTGCGGGCGGTGACCGTCTGCGCGGTGCGCTGGTGCACGGTGGCGTCGAAGGGCCGCAGGCTGAGGGTGCTGTCCGTCCAGGCCAGCGGGTGCAGGTCTCCGTCGGGCAGCCGGATGTGCACCTGCCGCACGTCGTAGGGGTGGTGGTGCACCTCCCACCGGCCGTCGTCCGTGGTGGGGCAGGACCGCCCACGGTGCTCATCCAGACAGGTGGCGTCGTAGCGGCGCCGCCCCAGCCGGATGCCCGCCTCGGTGACCGCATGCCGCCCCGCGGGCAGCAGTTCGGCGAAGTGCCGGGCCCCCAGCGGCAGCGGCACCACTCCGGCGGCACCCAGCAGCACCTGCCACATCTCATCCGGGCTCAGCACCGCCCGGGGCATCAGCGGGTGCCGCAACGCCTCCTGGGGGCGGGTGTGCCACACGGCGGTGATCCACTCATCCAGCACATCCTGCAGGTGCAGCATGCTCAGCACGGCTTGCGGCGGCTGCCCCAGGCCGTCATCGCCGGGCCCGGCCGGCCGGGCGGCGGCGGCCACCCCGGCGGCATGCCGGGTGAACAGCCCGGCGAGCACCCGGACGGTTTCCGCAACCGCCCGGCCCCCCTGCCGCGCCGAGACGGCCTCCAGGCTGACACCGAGGCTTTCGCACACGCTGAGCAACCAGGACCCGGCGGCGGCTGTCGCCGGATCGAAGACCAGCGTCTCGGGGACGGCCACCGGCCGCACCGCCGCCGCCTCCAGGCGCGCCTCCACACCCATCAGCCGCCCCGGAAGCGACTCGTGCGCTGTGCGCAGCATCTCCCGCCAGCCAGGACGCACGACGCGGGGCACGGCCATCTCGGCCAGCAGCACCGGCAACTGCAGGGGCACCGCCTGCCGGCCGTGCACCACGGCGGCCAGCACACAGCCCGTGGCCCCGTCCACCGCCGCGGTCACCGACACCGCCACCGCACGGCCGTCCTCACCCACCACCGGCACACCCAGTGCAGCGGTGGCGACATGGACCCGCTCCGCAGGCCGCAACGCAGGCGGCGCACCGCCCAGCCGGTACCGGCCGGTGGCGGTCCGCGCCGGGCTGCCCGGCGGCTCGGCCGGATCCGCCAGTGCCTTCACCAGCCGGTACAGCGACGCCTTCGCGGGCAGCTTCACCCGCCCCGGACCGTGCCGGTCCGCCACGATCTGTTCCGCCAGCTCGATGATCTGCTTCACCGTGGTCGCCTTGCGGCCGCGACACAGGCGCAGCGCCTCCAAAACGGCGGCCACCACCCGCTCGTCCGCGCGCCCCGTGCCTGACCGGCCGCGCAGGGACCGCCGGTCCACCAGAGCGAGCAGCCCCTGGCGGTGGTAGGCCAGCCGCATCCGCTGCACGGTCGCCCGGCTGACCCTCGTCCAGCCCAGCGCGGCCAACTCTGCCGCTTTGGCGTGCTCGCGCTCGGCGAGCGTGAACCGCTGCGGGTCGTACGCCTCCCGCACCTTGCCGCCGCTGCCCGGCCCGCCAGGCAGCCCGGTCTCGATCTCGCGGATGTGCCGCTGCCACGCAAGAGCCTGCTCGCGGGCCGCCACCGGCAGCGCCGCCCACGTCTCGGCCGCCGGAAACTGAGGATCGGCCTGCCCGACGATCCTGAAGCCGCGAGCGGTCACCAGACGGGCTGCCAGCACACACCCCGTGGCCCCGTCATCGGCGGCCAGATACACCCGCCCGTCGACCAGACCGCTCACCTGCCAGGTGCGGCCCTCGAACTCGACCCGCGCACCCACCCCAACACCCCGCCCATCAGGGGCGGTTGATTCGTGCCTGCTCAACGTGCCTGCTGCTCCCGCTCGCTGCCGTCCGCGGCCGGATCGGACGGGCCGGGGCAGACGAGGGTGTGCCCGCCCAGCGGCCGGGTCAGGTCCGCGGTCAACCGCCCGCTCCACGACCGCGTGGTAGAGCACCGGCGGCGTCCTCAGGACCTCAGCCCGCCGCCGCGGCCCCCGCCATCAAAGCCCGCGGGGCTGGCGAACGCCTCCAGCACCGCCTGCTTGCCAGCCCGCCCGCATCGCGGTAGCGGGGATGGCGGTGGCCGAGGCCAGCCACCGCACGTTCGCCGCCGCCACCGCATCCGGCGCCAGCAGCCGCCGGTAGGTGAACCCCACCGCCGCACACGCCGCCCCCAGCACCGCGGCCGCGCGCGCGGCACGATCCCCGGCGGGCCCGGTGCTCGCGGGACAGTCAGCCACGAGAGCACGCCCGTCGGCGTAGCGGGCGAACACCTGCGGCACCCACGTCAGCACGCGCCCGGTGCCGGGATCACGCCAGATCAGCCGCACCGGCCGCGCCGACAACCCCACCACCTGCGGATCACGGTCCAAAATCATCAGCTGCATGCACATCGCCTGCGACCCGTGCGGTACGTGACCGCTGGTGGTGGCCGACCACCACCAGCCCGGTCCCCACCTGCGCCCGGGCACCACCGGGAAGGCCGCCACCGGCTGGAACTGCTCGAACCGAACGGCCGCGGCGGCCTCGACCCAGCGGCGTTGCACGAGAGTGCCGTCCCCCTCGGTGAACTCTGCCTCCACCGCACCCGGTTCCGGCACCCGGTAGGCACTGCCCGCGACGGCAGGTAAGCCGTCTTGGCTGCTGTCGATGATCACGTGCTCCACACAACGTCATACCGGCCATGGCGCGCAGGAGAACCGGCCAGTAACTCCAACTGCCTTGCCGCGAGAACCGGTTGTCCTGTGCGGGGGCCAGGATGCCGCCTGGGGCGCGCTGGTGTCGGTGCGGGGCCAGTACTCTGCACTTTCCCCGTCCAGGGCCGCCAGGTGAGCAGGCGCCGGATCGGCTGCGCCGCTATCCCAGAGACGAGCACCCATCCCGAGTCGTCTTCGCCGGAACCGAACCGGATCAGGGCGCCGGACGGCATCGCCGCACCGCGCGCGAGCGTGTCGACGAAGGCGTCTGCGAACGCGTTGACCTGCTCGCGCCCCGCACCCTGGTCGTCATCGCGGACACCGGAGTCGAGCCACAGGTGGTCGCGGTGCCCCGTGACCTTCAGCATGATCTTGAACGTTTCGTGGTGGTAGTGCGGATCGCTCACGGCGACGCCCACGACGGTGTCACCGCGCACCAGGTTGTCACCGACGCGTACCCACACATCGCGTTTGGCCACTGCTCCCCACTTCCCCCGCCCGGCCGCATCAGCAGCCTGAGCGTAGCCGTCTGGGCCCGCCTCTGGCTGAGCCGGAGAGTCGGCCCACCAAGGAAAGACTCAGTCTGCGGCTTTCATGCTGACCCTTTGCAGCCCGGGGCCTGGCGGCGGACCCGGGGTCAGGAGTGGCGGAAGCCGCGGTCGGGGTCGCGGGCCTGGGCTGGGCGGGCAGAGGCACGAGCCAGTCCGCAGCGGCCAGGTTGGCGAGCCCGAGGGCCTGGTTGATGTCGTTGCCGCTGTCCTCGATCCCGTCTGCAGGGACGCGTCGAACAGCATCAGTGCGCCGTGGTCCTCGAACAGGACGGTCGAGCACCAGGCCCAGTCGAAGTCGCGCCGGCTCTCACCTGAGACCCTCCGCCGCTTTCCGCGACCAGGCGCAGGCCGGTTCCGCGTCAGCGACTTGGCCCGGTCGATGCCCAGGTGCAAGGGCCATACTCCTCGCCGGTGCACAGCGGGCGGAGCGGTGCCCGTCATCTGGCGGAGCTCGGCGGCCAGGTCGTCGAAACGGCGGGCCATTTGCCGCCGCCACTGCTGGTCCTGGTGAAAGGTGATCGGCGGCAGCGAGCCCAGGACACGGCCCTCGCCGCGCCCAGCAGGCGCATCCCCCACATCGGCGACGTCCTGCCAGATCTGCTCGGACAACTCCTCGAGCGCCACCCGCAGCACCGCACCTGTCCGCGCGGTGAGCTCGTCCTCCTCGCCGTCCTCGTACCAGCCGTCGTCCTCGTCGTCGTCTTCGTCCCACGCCGCCGGCTGGCCGTGGCGAGCGAGGGAGCGCAGACGGCTGCGCACGCGCTGCGCGGCCTGTTCGGGAGCGGCCAGGGCGTTGGCGATGATCTGCAGTTCGTCGGGTTCGGACTTCCTGGGCGCTCAGCAGCATGCCGGCCTCGGCCGAGCCAGAGCGGAACCCGCCGTCCCGTGCAGGCGTTCTTGGCGGGCAGGACCACGGCGAAGTCGCTGTCCGTCGGCCCGGTCGATGACAGAGGCCACCACCCCCGCGACGACCACAGGGTCGCCGAAGGCTTACCTCCACGTGCAGCCGGTCGACGACGAGAACACTGGAGGCCGACTCGATGAACTCCTCGAACTCGTAGGTGAACCGGCCGTCCTCGTCCAGGAGCTGGGCGGCCACCAGGGCGGGGAAGGACTGCTCGTCTGCCATCCGCTCGCGCAGATTGTCGGACTTCCAGTACAGGCCCCTTACGGCCGTCAGGCTTCCCACCGGTGTGCCGGCCGCGGTGATGCGCACCTGCCACTCCTGCACTCCCTGCGCGGCAGGATCCAGCAACTGGTGGGTGTGGTGGAAGTCGAGCGCCAGCTGGGCAAGGTCCGCCCCCGCCGCCGCCGGACCCCGATGCAGACTCGCGACGTCCTCCCCTCGGCGCCGGTACCGGGCCGCTGCCGTACCTGCGGCCCCGCCTCAGCCTAGTGGCCACACGCAGCAGTCCTCCCGCAACATGGCATCACCCATCCTCCCGGGGAGACCGGCCAGATCCTTTCTGCGGCCGGGGCTGCGGCGTACGGCGGCTGACACACACCACACCGGCCGCCGATCGCGTCGCTCCTCATCCTGGCCCGCGGTGATGATCTCTGCCAGCTCATGAACGGGCAGGCGTGACCAGGCGGCCGCCTCGTCCAGCGCCACCCCGGCGGCCGACTGGCCGCAGCGGCGGTGTCCACCAAGGCCTGGGGCCCGATCCAGGGCGGCGCTGTGGCTGAGGCGCTCCAGCAGCGTGCGGGCCACCTCGGCAGTGGTGCCGCTGTGTACGCCCCTGTAGCTGCTCCAGCTGCTCCCGCGCCTCGCCGATCATCTGCTGTATCTGGAAACGGTGTTCGGGCGCTGCACCGTGGCCCGCCACCGGGTGCCCGAGCCGCCCGACTGCTGCTCGGCCGCCCGTCACGCGCGCAGCTGGCAGGCCATCGTGGCGGGCTGCTGTCCCCGCTGCAGCCGCCATGGATCGTCCCCCTCCACCCGGTCGGCCCGCCTTCACCGCGCCGCTGACGGATGACAGCGCCCATCCAGGTGAGCAGCGGCCCGCCGTAGTCCACCGCCGACAGCGGGCCCAGCCAGTTGCGTCCCACCCGCTCGCCCAGCCGGCGGCAGCAACGCCCCGTCGGCGGGCAGCGGCCGCGGCCGCCCGGCGCCGCTGTCCCTCCACACCAGCTCGGCCATGGCCGGGTCCAGCAGCGCGTCGGCCACGGCCACCGCCTCCGGGAAGGTGAACCGGCTCCGGCGACGATCCGCCACCGCTGAAGATCCGTGCCCGCGTTGCCTCCAGCCACCCGGTGCAGCCTGTGCGGCCAAGCACCCCCTCCCGCTCCCAGTGCAGGGCCTCCTCCCACCACCGGGCCACGACCACCGCGTGCGCCAGGCGACACCTGACCGGGCTCCGCCGCGGCCCGCACCGCACCGGCGTGCCACCCCCGTCCACTGCCGCTGCGCGACGACCACCACCTCCGGGACACCGCGCAAATTGAGGTGTTCCAGCGGCTGGTCGGCGTCCGCGTCCAGCAGCCAGCGTCCGTGCCGGACACATACTCGCTGCCAGCGCGGCAGATACCGCACCGCCCGCAGTGCCTGCCCGGTGCGCCGCGCGGTGCACAACCGGCAGCCGAACGCTGCTTCTCCCGCCACCGTGCCCGCCGCCCGCCACCGCGCCTGCGCCAGGGCGGCCTCCCGCCCGGTACTGATCTTGGGGTCGTCCACGGTGAAGGCGGGCAAAGCGCGCGCCAGCACCGCCGGTTCCACGCCGCACAGCTCGGCGAGCACACCCCGCCCGGCTTCGTTGAGCACGACCTCTGCGTCGGCTCGCACGCCGCCGTCGTGCGGGGTGGGGGAGTTGCGGCACGTCCATAGCCGCAGCACGCTGGCGGCCGCCAGACCGTAGCGGTCCGCAACCCGGTTGATCAGTGACGCGGTCAGCTCCCCGGCGGACGGCTCCGCAACACCCCGCCGCCAGCTCTCCCCGACGCCGTCCTGATCCTGTCCAGCGCCCTGACCGGCTACAGCTCTCGAACTCCTAGGTCGAGGAGGCTGCTTGTAGCTCCGACTTCGAGGCCGGGCGCGGCGGCCGTTGTGGGGAAGATGGTCCGGTGGCCTCGGCGGCGATCTGGCGGAGCTCGCTCCTCTTTCGGCCAGACCGGCCTCCTGGGCCTGGAAGAGACGGGGGCCGGGCGGCAGCGCGAGGGTGAGGCGACGCACGCGGGCGTCGTCGGTGCTGCCGGGGCCGCGGTGTAGCCGAACCGGGCCTGGACATCGATCATGATGCCGCCGGTGGTGGCCGCGGCCTGCTTCGCCCTGGCCCTGACCTGTGGCTGCCAGCGCACGCGAACCTCACGTTGGAGGCGTTCGGCGAGCTCGGCGGGGCTTTTTGATCTGGTTCTTTCATACGACCGCTCGACGGCGCGGCGATGCGCAGCTCCGCCACGCGCCGGGCAGCGCCCCGACGCTGCCGGACCAGGCAACGCAGCGCCCCGCTGATGGACAGGACGCGTGAACGTGCCGGACCGCCTCTATCCGTCCCGAATGTGACCATCGCCGTAACGCTGATTCTCCGGTGTCCTTGGCGGTGACCTCGCCGGTCTTGATGTAGCGGGCGAGGTTGGCGGTCTTGCCGTCGGCGTCGAGCTGCTCGAGGACATCCGCACCCCACAGCACGCTCTGGGTGCCCTCGTGCTTGACCATCCCCGGCGACACCCCCAGCCGGAACGAGCCCGGCACGGTCTTGCCGTTGCTGTCGTAGGGCAGGACGTCCAGGGGGCTGGGGCCGTCGGATGCGTACACGGCGCAGTCGGACAGGACCGCGACCGGATACTGCCCCGTGGCAGCCGCCAGATGGAGCATCTTGCGGTGCATGTTGATGCGGGCCCGGGAGATGACGGCGGCGCGGATGTCCGGCCGCCAGGTCGGACGGGCCAGTGCGGGCCAGGCCTGCCCCGGCTTCCAGCCGCCGCCGCGCGCTTTCTCCCGCAGCTTGCCGATGCCGCCCTTGACGGTCATCTTCACGGCGTCCACGACGATCGCCATTTCCTGGTCACGCTGCTTGTAGCCGTCCATCGCCGTCAGGAACTCGTGCGGGGGCAGCTTCTCCGCTACGCCCAGGTCCGCCATGGTGGCGACGTAGGCGTCGCGCAGCCGCTTGTACCAGCCGTCCAGGAACCGGCCGCTCTCGGGACGCACCCAGGCCTGAAGCGGCGCGACGTCGTAGCCGAGTTCGACGGCGTAGGCGACCGTCGGGGTGGCGTACCAGGTGACCGGGCCGTTCACCGTGCTGGCAGAGGGAACCCCCCGTCGAGCTCGCGCCACTGCTCGCCGACCTGCACCCACCGGGCGAGGTCGACGTGGGAGAGGTCGACCAGCCAGGAGCCGGGCACCGCCGCATCGAAGTCCGGCTGGGTGACATGCACGGGCGGCGAGGCCAGACCGACGACGGCGCCGTTGGCGGCCGCACCGAAGGCGAGGTTCACATCCAGGCTGATGAGGCAGCGCTTCATGCACTCGTCATCAGTCAGGTCAGGTCCCGCGCCCCGTAGGTCCTCGAACAGCCTCTCGCCGGGCCCGCGCACGTGGAAGCGGGGCAGGTGGGCCAGGACGGGGGCGTCCGTCGGTCGCCTCGCACGGCGCCGGTCTCATCGGCTTGGTTCCCAGCGATCCGGCCGGTGCTCGGCGCCGCTTTCCGGTCTCGTCCGGCCTCCTGTCTGCGCGGGTCGGCGGGCGAGCGCGGTCATCAGCTGCAGCCCCGTCACAGCGGTGGAGCCGACCGGCGTCATCACCCGGGCCGCGTACACGCCTAGCACCCGGGCGAGCTCTGCGGGCTCCAACTGCGCGGCATGTCCCCAGGCGCGGTCGTCCAGGGCACGCCACGAGGGGATGCACAGCTGCACACACTGCCGACGGCTGCCCTGGGCGGGGCGGTAGATCCGCGCCCACGGCCCGAACCCGCGCTTGGTCAGCTGCCAGTCGGCGCGCTCAAGCTGCCTGATGACCTTGTGCCCCTCCGGGAGCCGCCCGGCGAGCCGCTCGGACTCCGACAGGGCAGCGGGCAGCCCGTAGCGTTCACACGCGGCCTCGGTGAGCACCAGCAGCGGGTCGGCGTCCTTGCCCGAACCGTGCAGCCTCTCCGCCCCTAGCTGCGCCTTGGCCAGTGTCCACTCCACCAGCGCGGGCAGTGACTTGGCGGGCACGTCCAGGATCAGACCGCCGATGCCGTAGCCGCTCACCCGCCGGTCGGAGTCGGCGTCGAGGACGAGCAGCGGGCCGTGCGCGTACGCACCCCCGGATACCGGGGTGGCCGCGGGAGCTCTTCTTCATGCCCGGGCGCGGCGAGGCGTGCGGCGTTTGGACGGCACGCGGACGCGCCACGGCCGCCCGGCGCGGCAGCCGCGGGAGCGGACGGGGACTTGCTCGCCCCGGCCCGCGGCCTCCGGCGCCCCGGCCGGAGCCTGCGCTGCGGACGCCTGCGTGGTGAGAGTCTGCGGCCTCGCGGGCTCCTCCTGCGGGGCACCGGCGTCCTCGGGGGCGGGGGAGCAACTGGCGCGGAGCTGCTTCAGCAGGCGCGCGTACGCCTCCCGCTCCGGCGGCCGGGCGCAAGCCTTGCCCGACTCCCAGCCCCGCCCACGATGTCGCCCGCCGCACGCCCAGGGCGGCGGCCACCTCA